>JBBRBE010000056.1:0-33463 GCA_038206175.1 Chloroflexia bacterium | reverse complement strand
GCGTAGCGAAGAATCTTCTTTAATGCTCACAATTTTGCTTTTTCAAGAAGATTCTTCGCTACGCTCAGAATGACAGTCTGAATACTTACCATAATTCAAAACTATTTCCAAAACCGTACCTTTCTAGTGACGAGCGGTACTTAGGCATTAGATTTAAAACATAGATTAGCGAAAGATAAGATGCTGTAACAACTTTTAACTCGGAGGGTTGCGGTGTATATATAATTCTTAAATGGATCAATGTTTCAAGCTTTGATTTGAAGGGTCTCCTGACTGTTCTACCTCAGCCCGAACCTGGCTGATAAGTTGTGTAATAGACACGGGCGTACCAGATTAGCAATCCTTGCACGAGATTGACCAGCAAGAGGCCGCCAATAGCCGCCCCCACTACCCATAGAGCTAATTTATTTTTGCGCTGCGCCGCCCAGCCCGACACCCTTTCCCAGGCCAGGCTAAGCGCAACTCCGCTGCCCAGGCACAAAAACGGAGCGACAAACAGCATGTGCTTTTGCAAAAGATTTACCCGCAAATCAACCAGGCTGAACAGGGCGAACACGACCAGAGCAGCACCTAGCACTAGCAGGAAAACGGCACTCTGATCTTCCTTTTGCTGGATGTTGTCTGGCCCTTGCGGGCGACCGATTGCTGATAGACGCACCAGGGTAGCCAGGGCAACCAGGGCCAGCAAGAAAGGCCACAGGCGGAAATGCTCCCAGAGTTGAGGCCAGAAACCACCTAGCAAGTTAGAACCGAGCAATTTGCGATCCTGGCCCACACTACCACTGCCCAGACGGTCGAACAGGGTCGGCAGGGTGCGGCCAAGCAGAGACGGAATGTACCAGCCGTAATACAGCCCTAGCGAAAGGCCCAATCCGGCCAACCCGACCAGAGCCAACCGCCGCCCGGCTTTGCGCCAACTCCGCCGCGCCAGCAGCCCAAGCACCAGAACACTCACAAAAGCTCCCATCAGCAGGAAAGTGCTGGTGTGCGATAGGAGGGCGAAACCAAGAACCAATCCCAGCCAGAAGTAATGCCACCGGCTAACAGTCCGCCGGTCTGCGCTCAGGCGGAGCCAATCCGCCAGCAGGGCTACGAAAAACAGGCTTAGCCACCCGGCCAGGATCGAGTTATAGCCGCCATCGCTGAAAAGCAAAAAGCTGAGCGGGTAAAACCCGAAGGTAGCCGCCGCGAAGATTGCCGCCCGTTCGACCCAGGCGCGGGCCAGGGAACGTTTTAGAATTATGTAAAGCAAGAAAATCTGACTGACTTCCAGCCAGCTTGCCAGATCGTTGACTACTACCAGCAGGTTCGGGTCGTTGTGGCTCGGCCAGAGCAGCGAAAGTGGCGCGGCCAGCAAATAGAAAAGAGGCGAATAGGGCAAGCTTACCTGCACACCCCACTGGCCCAGCACCGCCGACCCACCTTCCAGACCGGTCACGGTCGCGCCGGTACTGACGTTAAAATACTGCTGCCAGAACTCGGCGGGATGCTCCCAGAAGCGGTTAATCTGGTGAATCCGAAACCAGTGGTCAACCACCCGAAACGAGGGATGGTTGAGGCCGCTAGCTTTGAAGACAAAGGCCGCCACGAAAATCAAAGCCAACCACCGGGCTGTGCTTGCCGGGAAAGCCTGATCGCGCCGGGAAAGCCAGGCGGTGGTGGTGCGAAGTCCCAGCACCAGGAGCGGATAGGCCAGCAGCAAAGTCAGGAAAAGGACGGGCAAGGCCGGAGTCAGGTGGAAACGATAGGCAATCAGGGCAAAACAGGCGAAGGCTAAAAGAAGGCCCGCCAGACCTGCCGCCCGGCCATACGACCAACCCGCCCGCGCCAGAGCGAGATAGAACACCACCAGTCCGGCCAACAATAAGGCCAAATGCGGCAGCGACGGCACCACCGGACGACCTTGCGACGGCCCGCCGCTCAGCCTGACGCTGGTGAGGACGATACCCAACGGCAGGTTGTGGCCGGGATCGCGGAAGGCATCGGCTACTTTGAGGGTAAATACCAGGTCGCCTTCAAGTTTACTGCCCGTGGCCTGATAATCGAAAGTGTAAATGCGGGGTTCGGGCTGCACTTCAACTTCACGCAAAAGACGATTCGTGGCCGCATCCCAAAGCTGAACTTTGGGCAAACCGAGGGCTGCCGGGCGACCGCCCGCTTGCATTTCAAGTTCGAGCCGAGCGGATGGCAAGCGACCCGACCCTGGAAAACGGATATAGCTCTCGTTACTGGACCAGCGAAAGCTAAAGGCTCCTTCCGGCTCGGCTGGATTGAAACTGCGCAGGTAGAGAAAATCCGAAGCATTAGCTCGTCCGACCGTAAACTGCCAGTCCAGCGGCACCTGATAAGCCAGTCCCAGGCAAACCGTCGCCACTAGCACCAGCACCGCCAGGGGCCAGGCGGCCAGACCCCGCCCTAAAAAGCGGCCTTCCTCGCCCAGACCCCGCCCGAAGACGCGCAGACCCACCCCTGAGTCGGCCCGAACTGCCTTATTTTCTTTTGCTTCATCCTGGGGAGAAGCCGGGACGTGGCCCGGTCGGTTGGCTACTGACATCGCATCTTTGGAAGCTGAATTAGGCACAATTTGTTGAAATTGTTGAAATCGTTGAAATTGTTGAAATAAACTGGTAGCGGCAATTTACTACAGTCGGCGACGGTTGTAGATAACGCCGGTATTGAGGCCGATCAGGTTCAAGCCGCCAAAAAAGCGGGCGTGTTCGATTTTGACGCACCGATCCATCACTACTTCCAATCCGGCGGCGTGGGCGCGGGCGGCGGCTTCCTCGTTGATCACGCCCAACTGAAGCCACAGAACCTTCGCCCCGATAGCGATAGCTTCGTCGGCCAGGGGTGGCACATCGGCAGGCTTGCGAAAAACGTCCACAATATCAACCGGCTCCGGTATTTCGCCCAGACTGGCATAGCACTTGCGTCCTAGAATCTCCTGACAGGCCGGGTTGACCGGGATAATATTATAGCCTTCCGCCAGCATATAAATCGCAGCAAAATGGCTGGGCCGGTAGGGATTATTAGAAAGGCCCACCATCGCAATATTCTTGTACTGCGTCAGGATGCGTAGCCGGTCGAGTGCGGTCGGGGTCGGTACAGTCTCAATGGTCATTGCCCTGGCTCCTTTAAAAGAGTATCATGTAAAAGACGGCCAGGCAGAGGTCGCCCAGGTCTTGCCCGGAAGGGTATCACGGCCCTAAATTTCTGTCAAACAAGGTGAAAAATATGTCTGAAGATGTAACCGCTAAAAGTAGCGACCTTCCTCCGCAGCCAGGGCCGACGCTCCTGCTTTACGATGCCACCTGCCGCTTTTGCGAGGCCAGCAGTAAACGGGCCATGAGCATCGTACCGATCCGTGCCATCGAACGGCAGGACATCAACGACCCGACCGTGCAGGCGCGTTATGGCATCTCTCCTGCGGCGGCCCAGCGCGAGATGCACCTGGTCAGCCCCGGCGGGCGCGTGACCCACGGCGGTCAGGCTGTCCGCGAGATTTTGCAGCTGAGTAGCTGGCTCTGGCCGTTGGCTTTTTTGTGGTATATTCCCGGTGTGGCCTGGGTTGCCCAGCGCGTCTACTTATGGATTGCCGACCATCGCTACCTTTTTATGGGCAAAAATGCCCGCCAGAAGATAGAAACCGGCCCGGACTGCGAAGGCGCGTGTTCGGTACATCTCGGCCTGGCTAAGCCCGCCACCACCCCGACCAGCCCAACCTGAGACTGACAAGTTTTTGGTAGCAGCCTACAGCAGCCCTCGCAGGTTGGCGGGAGGTTAGAAGCCGAGCTAAATTTTAAGTCTGGCGGCTCTTCTCCTCGTAGGCGATCCGCAAGAAATTTGCTCCCCGCACCGCATCGCCCCGTTCGAGCAACACCTCGCCATAAGAGAAATAGGCATCGCTGAGAAGTTCAGGCTGCTTGCCTTGCTTGAAGCGTTGGATAGCTTCTTCAAAGTAGCGGTCGGCCTGAGTAGAATTGCCCTTCTTCTCCATGATCCGGCCCAGCGTTAGTAGCACTCGCCCGGCGGCTAAATCGGCGTTCGAGTAAGAACTATCGGTGGTAAAGGTGCTGCTCAAAGTAGCGGTGCTGCCTTCTTCCTGCAAAGTCTGGTGGGCCTGATTAGCGGCGTTTTCAGCTTCGTCCAGGCGGTCTTGTCGCAAGAAAAGATTTGCCAGGCTATCATAGGCCGCAATGCGGGTAGCTCCGGGCAAGTGGGGGGTGGCACTGGTCAGAGCGGTTTGAAAACAACGTTCGGCTTCGGCCCAGTTATGCCCGGCCAGATAGCTCGAACCGTAAACGAGGTAAAGATTTGTAACCATCCGGGTCGTTTCGGCGGTTTCCAACGCTCCCTGACCCTGCAAAATACTCTGGCGAGCCGAGCCTAGATCGCGTTCGGCCTGGTACTGCCGGGCAATTTCCCACAGCGTCCCCACCAGCACCTCCGGGGTAGCGGCTTCGTTAGCGGCCCCGTTAGCTTCCTCGAATAGACCACGCGCAGCATCGTGCATATCGAGAGCAGTGTAAACTTTCGCCAGGTTCGAGTAAATTGCCAGCTTGAGATTAGGATCGCGCACCTGCCCTTTGCGGATCGCTTCCAGGCTGGCTTTATGCTGTTCCTGGGCCTGAATATATTTATGCTGGCGGTAGAAAATTTCGCCCACCAGATTTCGGCAATGCTCGACCCAGGTCTGGTTCTCCAGATCATCCCACAAAGTACGGGCTTGCTCTAACTTCGTGAGGGCTTCGTCTGGCTGCTCCAGCACCGACATTACCCGGCCCTCCAAAAAGGTGGCCTCCGCCATTTCAAGTTCGTTCAGCCGCTCCTGGTCGAGACCTTTTAACAGGTCAAGGCTTTCCTGGTCGCGCCCTCCCAGCATAACTAACAACCGCGCCCGGCTCAAGTTAAGCTGAGCCTGTTGCGTTTCAAGGTCAGGTTCGAGCGTTTCCAGGAAATAAGAGGCCGGTAACTGCAAACGCCGGGCTAGAATGCGTAAAGCTTTAATCGAAGGATGAATCTTACCCAATTCTACTGCCGATACATAACTTTTGGAGAAGGTATCACGGGCTAACTCGTCCTGAGTCATTTTTCGTTCCAACCGGGCCGCCCGGATACGCTCCCCCAATGGCATTGACTCCATTTATGCACACTCCAAATTCAATTTTGACACATAACTGCTAAGCCTAAATGCTTTGCCATACCGCAAAGAGGCGGCAAACGGGACAGGCTGCAAAATTACGCTGATCCTGGTTTTTCCAGTCTTGATCGAGTCTTGCTATGCTAAAACTTGACTTCAACTACAAATTTAGGGTTATAACTCGATTTTGATTTCATTAAAAGTCCTGGTCAGTGTAAAAGTTTATTCAATTACTACAATACACCCTAAGATATTTTTTGGCAAAAAACATTCGCAGCCATCCGACCCGTACAGATTTGACTTGGCATTCGGAACTTTCTATCTTTAGACTCGCTCAAGTTTAAGAGTACCCGACTATTCTAGCAGGTTTTATCTATTTTTAGTAAATTCCAGTCTAATTTACTCACATATAAGGCCAGGAGTGCATGGGGATGTGGCAGCCCGAACACGATATGCTAAAGATTTGGCAACCGGCATTAGCTCCAACCTTCTGGGAACGCCTGCCCGGTCGTCGCCCGCTTTTCGTTCTAACCGTAGCCTACACCGCTACCGTAACCCTGCCCGGCCTGAGTGGGGCCGGAACGACCGCCGAGCTACGCGAACTAACCGCCACCGCCGACGCCGAGATTTTGGCTCACGGCCTGGCGCGAGGCTTACCCGGCGGGGTGCCATCGAATCCAACCGGCGCACCCGGCCCTTCTATCATAACGCGGGCGGCTTTCGACTTATTGGCCCCGCTCCGCTTTTTGTGTGTGGATGCCGGTCTCAAAGCCTCCCCGGATGTCCCCGACCTGGAGCGGTTGGAAGGAGCGGCCCCTGGCGCGGCAGTCACGACCGGCCAGGCTTTAGGCTCCGATGAAAGCCGGGCGCGGCTTCTTTTCGAGGCCGGGTTGCGGCTAGGCGACGAACTAGGCCGCCGGGAAGCCGCCGGAGGCTATCTCGTACTGGCCGAAAGCGTGCCGGGTGGCACTACTACGGCCCTCGGTCTGCTGTTAGGGCTGGGACTGGATGCCGAAAAGCGAGTCAGCAGTTCGATGCCCGGTAACGCCCACACCCTCAAGCTGGCCGCGGTCGAGGCAGGTCTGGCGGCGGGTGGGTTTAGCAAGGGAACCTTTAGTGACCAACCTCTGAGAGCCGCCGCCGCCCTGGGCGACCCGATGCAACCCGCTGTGGCCGGAATTGCTCTGGCAGCTTCGGCCTACTGCCCGGTGATCCTGGCCGGTGGCACCCAGATGGCGGCGGTGCTTGCTCTCGCCGCCGCGTTGCACCGCCACGCGCCCTTTTTCAGCCTGCCCGCTTCCCAGGCTCTTAGCTCTGCTCCGTCCGCCGCCGTCCTTTCGTCCTTCTCAAACCTGGCTCTCGTCACTACAAGTTGGGTTGCCCGCGATCCGACCGGCGACCTGGCCGGGTTGGGTCGGGAGATCGAAGAACGCTTTGGCCCTTTGCCCGTACCATACCTGGCCGCCCGGCTGAATTTTAGTGCTTCACGTTATCCCGCCTTGCGCCTGTACGAGCAGGGTTATGTCAAAGAAGGGGTAGGAGCAGGGGCCGCCGCTTTCATCGCTATGCTGCATAAAAATCTTTCCGCCGCTCAACTTCTACCTTCAATCGAGCAAACCTACCGGCGACTGGTGCTAAAAGAGGAAAATATAGAACCATAAATACCGCCGCCGACATTACAAAATTCAGTGTACATTCGGCTGGATTAAAATATGCTTTTCTTATTTCCACTTCTGAGGTCAACGAATTATACAGTCTTCCTATAAAGACTATCCCCCAAAAGGTTGGGCCACAGGCGGTACTTTGTAGCTATTAATTGAGTAAAAGCTGTACATGTGGTAGATTTAAAGAAAAGATCGTTGTAAAATAGAAAAAGTTAAGCGGAAGCGACAGCAACGCTTAGAGAATGGGTTGAGATAGTAATGACAAAACAAAAATCGGGCGTTAAGCTCCGAAACATTGAAGGAATAGTGCTGGCGGGCGGCACGCTCACAGGATTAGCCGTTTATGGCGGCGCACGGTATCTGGTTGATCAGCTTACGCGATTGCGGCCACTGGCTTCGGGCGAAACGTATACTTTCACTCCTTTTGAAACCCAGGTTGATTTCGAGGAAGTAAGCTTTCCAACCGCTAATTCCCGAATGTTGACCGGGTGGTGGTTGCCCCGGCCTGAAACTTCGCAGGTGGTTGTTGCGGTAAGCGGCTATCGCGGCCACAAAGAAGACATGCTGGGGATCAGTTCGATTATGTGGCGGGCCGGTCTCAACGTCTTGATGTTTGACTACCGGGGCCACGGCGTGGGACGGAACCCGGACGAGATTATTACCCTCGGTCATAAGGAATTAGAAGACATGCAGGCGGCCATCCGCTACGTCAAAAGCCGAATTAGCCGCCCAAGCCTGGGCCTTCTGGGTGGCTCGATGGGAGCGGCGGTCTGCCTGGTGGCAACTGCGCGTGAGAAGGATGTACGGGCGGTCTGGGCCGACTCAGGCTTTACCAGCCAGCATGAAGTAATTTCACACATCTGGCGGCAGACGACCCATCTACCTGGCCGCCCGGTGTTAGACCTCGCGGCGCGGCTATTCCAGGCCCGTACCGGCCATCACTGGCGAGATTTCTCGCCCCTGGCCGAAATCGGCTCGATTGCCCCGCGCCCCGTCTATATTGTCCACGCGGCCAACGACAAAATGGTGCCGGTTGATCAGGCTTACAAGCTTTATGAGGCCGCCGGGGAACCAAAGGAATTATGGGTCGAGGAAGGGCTGGAACACTGCGGCGTTTATTTCGCCTATCGCGCCGAGTATGCCCGGCGAGTGCTGAACTTTTTCGGCCAGTACCTCAGCGAACAAGCTCGACCCGAAAATGAAAACACTCGCGCAAACCAGCCAGTCAACGAGACCGAAGCCAGGGTTCAGGTTTAGAAGTTAGTGAGAATTACTAGAATTTAGAAATATACAATCTTTAATCGAAGGCGTGACTCTGGCAAGGTAAATGTAATGGAGCAGACCCAGGCCGAACAGTTAAGTGAAAGAGTGTGGCGGCTTCGCGCCCCTAACCCCGGCCCAATGACCCTGACCGGCACGAACTCGTATCTGATCGGGGCCGAGGCCGAGCGGATCGCGCTCGATCCTGGCCCGCTGATCGAAAGTCATCTGCAAGGATTGGTCGCCCACGCTCAGGCCCAGAATGCCCGGATCAGCCTGATTGTGGTGACACACGGCCACCCGGACCACTTTCCCGGCGCGGCGCGGCTGGCCGAATTAACCGGCGCACCCGTGGCAGCCTGGTCGGGCGCAACCTTTCCGCACTCGCGGAACCTGGCCGATGGCGAGCGCGTGGGCCTGGCCGACGCGCATCTGGTGGCGATTTTTACGCCCGGCCACGCCGCCGACCACCTGTGTTTCTTCCTGGAGGAAGAAGCGGCTCTTTTTACCGGCGACAACATACTTGGCACCGGCACAACCGTGGTAGCACCGCCAAAGGGTGATATGGCGCATTACCTGGCCTCGCTCAGATTATTGCAAAGCGGTTGGAGCCAGGCTCAGGTTATCTACGGCGGGCATGGCCCCCAGATAACCGCGCCCAGGGCCAAAATAGAAGAATACCTGACTCATCGCCAGGCCCGGCAAGATCAATTGCTGGCGGCTCTGGCAACCGGGGCGCACACCGTGCCTCAGCTTGTCGAACGTATCTACCAGGATGTAGACCGCCGGTTGTGGCCTGCGGCAGCCCGGCAGGTGCTGGCCTACCTCATTATGTTAGAACGCGAAGGTCGCCTCCGTGCAACTGACCTTCAATCGGCTCAGGTCGAAGCTGAATATGCAGCACTGCTCAATCCTGCCGGGTCGGTCATAGACCCGGTGGCCGCTGCCGAACTGGGCTACGCCAGCCAGAGCGGTACAGCTTCGGAAAAAATTAAATATTACGCCTTAACTTAATAAAATTTGATCTGGTAGTAAAGCTTGTGAAGGCGCGGCATCCTTCGGGATGCCGCGGCCACTTTTCCTGCGCTCATTTTTTAAGTGATTATCGAAGCTCCTGAAGTTGTTTGGCAACTTACCTTGCGTCTCAGTCAATCGGCAACTCGGTCGTTTCGGCCTGTTCAGGTAAAAACAGGCTGATAAGTGAAGTGAAAGTGGGTTTGACCCGTATGAAGTTACATATTTTTTCTCGACTTAACCTGTTTGTGGCGATGGTGTTGCTGGCGGCATTGGCCGTGTCTTCGTTCCGCTCTAGCCCGGTGGAAGCAGCTTCCTTTAGCGATACGTCCTTTCAGCGCATCTGGCAGGGAGCCGATGCGCCGGTGGCGAACGGCCAGGCCAGCCGAAGTTGGTTGTGGGGGCCGGAGCCAGCCTGGGCCGGGTACGAAAGCTACGCCGAAGCCCAGCCTAACGGCGGACGGATGGTGCAGTATTTCGACAAAAGCCGCATGGAAATCAACAACCCGAACCAGGATCGCAACTCGCAGTGGTTCGTCACCAACGGCCTGTTGACGGTCGAACTGGTCACGGGCAAAATGCAGGTCGGCGATAATCGGTTCGAGAACCGTTCGGCGGCAGCGATCCCGGTGGCGGGCGACCCGAAAGGTAATCCCGGCCCGACCTACGCCGCTATGACAGCCCTAACTTCTCCCGGTGGCGACCGCGCTCCCGGTCGAGTCGGTCAGGCGGTGCGCGAAACGGTGAACGGTGGCGGCCAGGCCGGATATTTTGGAGCCGGTTCGCCTTACGGAGCCAATCCGCCGGTCAACCTGACCTATTCCTACTACGAACCTTCGACCAGTCACAATGTCGCCAACGTGATGTGGAATTGGATGCAAAATATTCCCGGCTCGAACTGGCTGTTCGCCCTGGGCTACCCGATTTCCGAGCCGTACTGGAGCGAGTTCAGCGTGGGTGGACAACGCAAGATGGTGCTGGTGCAGCTTTTCCAGCGACGCGCCCTGACCTACACTCCTTCTAATCCGGCAGCCTTCCAGGTCGAAATGGGCAATATCGGTCAGCATTATTTCGCCTGGCGTTACAACGGGCAGGCTCCACCCTCGATTGACCCGACCAACCTGGACGGCGAGGAACAGGCTACTCTGGACAAAATCAACGAGTTGCGTCGTTCAAACGGCCTCGGCACACTTAGCGTCGAAGTACGGCTGGAAAATACTTCTCGCTGGATGAGCCAGGATTTAGGCAACAAAAACTATTTTAGCCACACTGACAGCCTGGGCCGCGATACTTTCAAGAGAATGGCTGATTTCGGGTTGACAGACGGCTACCGAGGCGAGAACCTGGCAGCAGGCCGGAGTGGGGCCGGAGAAGTGTTCGAGCAATGGAAAACCTCGAAGCAGCACCTTGAAAACTTGCTCAACCCGAACTTCAAACGGGCAGGTCTGGCGCGTTTCTACAATCCGTCCAGCTATTACAAGTGGTACTGGTCGCTAGAATTTAGCAGCTAACCTGCGAATTGCAAAAAAATCCCAAAGAGGAAAACCTCTTTGGGATTTTTTTGCAATTTTCGAGTTCTAATAACCTCTACCCAGGAAACGATTATTACGAGCGTCTTTCCAAAGCCGCCCGATCCCAGTGGGCCAGGTTTGCCCCGGCATCGTAAGTGCTTTGTAGAAATTCTAAAAGCATTTGCTCCGGTTTGGCCGCCTGTCGCACATCTTCGTACAAGAGTAAGAACTCGGATATTTCAGGACTATAGAAAGCTGAAGCTGGTTGAATCGAGGCCGTCTTTAACCCGTCAGGTTCGGGCGCACTATAAGCATAAAAAGCTGGTTTTGGAAAATCGGCGTTGCCCGGCCAGAAGCCACAACTGATTACTTCGTGCGAGTAGGCTTCCCGCGTTATCGCGTCTGCCTGGGGCCGCTCTGGAGCTTCGCGCCCCGAAAACCGGGTTAGAGCCAGGTCAAAACTACCCCAAAAAAAATGTACCGGGCTGCTCTTGCCGATAAAGCCCGCTCTAAATTCCTTGAACACCCGGTCGCACTGCACCAGCACTCGCCAGAAGCGGTTGGCATATTCGGCGTCATAAGAGGCGTGCGAGTAATCTTCATCACAGCGGATCGGATTCTTTATCTCACTTGGCAGAGTGTTGATGCTTACCTCGATACCCAGCGAAGCCAACAAAAACATAAACTCTCGGTAAAATTCGGCCACCGAACGCGGCATCAGGGGCATCGTTTTGGTAGCACCATCGCTGCTCAGTATCACCAGATTATGGTCTATAAAATCAAAGTAGACCTCGAATATTCCCTGTTTAGACGGTATAGGCGAAGTAGTAAGTCCGCGTGAAAATACATAAAAAGGAACCTGCCACCAGTGATTGACCTGGGGACTCAGTTCGAGCCTGACTTTACCGACTATCTGCATCCACAAATGCAGGGTCTCACAGGTCTCCTGCCACTCCTCGAACGGTAAAGACGGCCAGATTTCCGGCTGATCGTCTGCAACCTGGTTACTCATAAACTCCCCCATTCAGCAAAATAGCCCGAATACAAACCGCCCAGGAACCACTAGCAGACCTGGTAAGAGTAAGAATAACATTTAAGCCCAAACTACGTCAAAACAAAAGTGCATTAAGCCGTTTGAGGCCGGGGAGGACCTGCTTTCTTGCGACGATTGACCAGGACAATGCCCATCGCCACGAAACTGCCGCCGATTAGCATGGCCGGGGTCAGGGTTTCGCCCAAAAAGACCGTCGCCGATAGCACCCCGAAAACCGGCACCAGGAACCCAAAAACTGTCACCCGACTGGCGTTGTAACGCCCCAGGAGGGTGGCCCAGGCCCACCAAGCGAAAGCCGACGCGATAAAAGCCGCGTAAAGAGTCCAGCCAATAAAAGTAAAATTCCACTGGATCGGCTGGCTCTCGAAGCCAAAACCCACCACCAGGAGCGGAAGCGCACCAAACAGGGTTTGCCAGGCTGAAAAACTGACGACATCTTTGATCTGAAATTTCTTGAGCAGCACCGAGCTAAGGCCCCAGACCATCGCCGAGAACAACAGCAGGAGCGGCCAGTACAGGGCTACGTCGCCAATGCCTTTGCCACCCAGCACGATCACCAGCACCCCCCCAAAACCCAGACCCAGCCCGATCAGTTTGGTTTTGCTCAGGCGGTCGCCCGCCAATAGCCGATGGGCCAGCAACGCTACAAAGAACGGATGGGTATTCAGAATAATCGAACTGATGCCCGCCGGAACAAATTGTAAAGCGGTGTAGTTGATGCCAAACATCAAGGTCGTTTGCAAAAATCCCAGCAGAGCGTACCGAGCCAAATCGGGGCGGGTAAGCCGCCGCAAGCGGGCCGGACGCAGTGCGAAAAATAAGAGGGGGAGGGCCGCCAGGATGAAGCGCACTCCGGCGGCTTTGAAAGGCGGAGCATTGTGAATTGTTTCTTTCATAGCAGTAAAAGCCACGCCCCAGCTTATCACCACAGCCAGGAGCATCAGCAGGTCCAGGAGCTTAAAAGGCTTTTCAACCGCCGACTTCACGCTTGTTTCGGTCGGCTCAACGGCTTTTAGCTTCAAAGATTTATCTGTTATAGCGATCATCTGTTTTCTTTCTATCGAGCTTCTTATATATTGTCTATAAGGTTCTTTTTGATATATTTCCCGGTCTCAATGAAGTATAATGCTCTTTAATTGATGTGTCTAACACTTATTTTGAAGATATTTGATGCTCTAAAGGCATCACAGCCGCCGATAAGGGAATTTTGGATGGAATTTCGGCAACTTAGCTATTTCCTGGCCGCCGCTCAGACTGAGAATTTCCGCCGAGCCGCCGAGTTATGCCTGGTGGCCCAGTCAGCCCTCAGTCGGCAGATTGCCGCCTTAGAGAACGAACTGGGTGTATCGCTCTTCCGCCGGTCGGAGCAGCGCGTCACCCTGACCGAGGCCGGACACGAATTTGCGCTTTATGCCCGCAATGCCCTCGATCAGTTGCAAAAGGGCCAGCAAGCGATGGTCGAGTTGACCACGGGTGAGCGTGGCACAATTTCGCTCGGTTGCGTCGAGGCTCTGGCGACGACTTATTTGCCCTCGGTATTTGCATCTTTTCACCGCCGCTACCCCTCCATCGGCCTTCAGGTTAGCGTGGGCGGGGCGGACGACCTGATGCACCTGGTAGAGGGCGGCAAACTGGAATTCGGCCTGATTTTCGACCCGCCTCGGCATTCCGAACTGCTGTCCGTTCACGAGTTATTTCGCCAGCCGATCCAGGTTATAACCCCACTCGATCACCCTCTGGCTCGTCGAAATGAACCTGTGCGGCTGGAACAACTTCGCTACGAACCATTGGTTACTTTGAGCCGGGGCTATGGCCTGCGGCGAATTATCGAAGAAGTCTTTGCCCGGCGCGGCTGGACTTTGCAGCCCAGCGTTGAAATTGGCTCTATCGAAGCCCTCAAAGAGTTTGTCAAAGAGGGAGTGGGAGTTAGCTTTATGCCAATGGCTCTGCTCCGCCCTGACCAACCAGGCCGGGAGTTAGCCGTGCTGCCCTGCGCCGACCTGAGCGATGAATTTAGTTTCGCCTTGATTTATCGCCGCTTTGGAACCCTCTCGATGGCCGCCCGTGGCCTGATCGAAGCGATCAGCCAGGATACCGCCGTCCGTCAGTAGCCCTAAAAAGTGCTATCTGGCTCAATCGCGCACAAACCGTCGAAAGGAACCATTCGCGCACCGCCTCATTTTCGACTATTTTCGGCTCCCTGGTCGCTAAGGCCGGGCGGCTGTAGTAGGAACTACAGACGGCCAGGCTGGGTCGGGCTATGATCATGGAGCTACAATCATCCACAAGGTATCTGTTTGCCCTAAAAGATTTTTTAAGCGATTAGTTAGCGATTAAATAAATAGAACTCGCCGGAAAGCGGCGATAAGGAGAAGATAAAGCTATGGCAGCCCCTAACACCATAGAGTTGAAACAGGCAATGGTCGAGACTAAGCCTGCCCGTGCGATGAATGTTCTCTTTATCAATCCGCCGGTGCCAGGTTTCGACCAGAGTTTCGCCAAACTGCTCACCTTCAATACGATTCCGCTGGCCTTGCTCTACCCGGCCACGATCTTGAAAGAGGCGGGCCACCATGTAGCTATCAACGATGTTAAAAGCGGCGAACAACTGCGGATCGGCTCGAACGTCGAAATCGTCGGCATTACGACCGACACGGTACGCTACCCGGAAGCCCTGGCCGTGGCCCGCTTTGCCAAGAAGCTGGGTAAAATCGTAATTATGGGCGGCAACCACGTCACTTTTGACGAAGAAAACACCCTTAACACCGGCGTAGTAGATTATATCGTGCGCGGCGAAGGTGAAGTTACCATGCTCAATCTGGTGAATGCGCTTTCGTGGGGCGAAGGGTTCGATCCTAAAGACATCAAGGGTATCACCTGGCGCAACCGCTACGGCGAGATCGTCCGCAACCCGGCTAATATGTGGATCAAAGATCTCGACTCGCTCCCCATCCCTGACCACAGCCTGTTGAACCTCAAACTTTACATGGGCGCATCTTTTAACCGTTTTGGCAAGCTCGGCAAGCCAATGTTCCAGATCGCCGGAAGCCGGGGCTGTCCTTATGACTGCTCGTTCTGCATCGTAACCTCGGTCTACGGAGCCAAGTGGCGGGCGCGCAGCCCGGAGAATATGCTGCACGAAGTTAACGCGGCCATGAAACTAGGTTTTGATAATTTCTTTTTCGTGGATGACCTGTTCTCGACCAACTATAAGCGCACGATTGCTTTCTGCGAGGAAATTTTGCGGCGCGGCATGAAGTTTACCTGGTCGGCCCAGTGCAGTTGCAACTCGATTGCCGATCATCCCGAAATGGTGCAGATTATGGCCCAGGCCGGGTGCGAAGCGGTGCTGCTGGGGGTCGAAAACATGGACGCCGATACGCTCAAGCTTTATCGCAAACGGGCGACGGTAGACGACAACTTCCAGGCCGTCCGCACACTCAAGAAATATGGCATCGTTAGCCTGGCTTCAACTATCATCGGTACGCCTGGCGAGACGCACGAAAGCCTCAATACCAACTTTGGCTACCTGATGGAATTGAACCCGGAAATGCTCTGGATCAACATCCTGACGCCTTACGTTGGCACGGACGACTGGACGACCTACCAGGATCGCATCTTCGACCGCGACTGGCATCACTACGATGTGTACCATAGTGTGATGAAGCTAGATAACCTCAAGCCCCAGGAGCTAGAATTTGCGCAGAAGAAGATGATGGCAATGTACCATACCCGGCCTAAATATCTCTTTGGCACGCTACCGAACCTTTTCGGCAAGAAGGGCTGGAATTTCGGCGGCAATTAGGCTGGAGCCAGCTTTCAAGCCCGCTTGATCTACTTTGAGCGGGTGAGTTGTAAACAGGCCAAAAAGAATGAGCCAAAAAGAAAAAGCAGGTAGCCTTGCTGGAGCTACCTGCTTTTTCTTTTTGGTACAAATCCGGCAACCCGGTTCAAGGGAAGCCTAATATGCATCATTCTCTTTAGGCCAGCTTTCGGGACGGTCGCCCGTGCTACTGGTTGTGGCTGGCTCTTGGGGATGGCGGTACACTTCATCTTGATAATTAGGTGTAGAGTTGTCGTTATGCAGCATTTCATAATCTGCCTCGTTGACGTTCGGCCCCTGGGTGGAAGGATCGGCCTCGAACACCGCAGCAAGTTGGCGCGGGCCGGTGGACGAACGAGCGTCAGAAGGGTCAACTTTGGCCGGAGTACGTCCCAAATCCCCCCCTAAAGGATCACGCCGTCCCGAATTCGGGCCTTCAGGCATCGTACCTACCAGAGCTTCCCGCACTTCTGCACCACTCACACTTCCGGTCAGGCGGGAAGGATCGGCCTGGCGGCCTGCCGACGAATGACCCGTTTCGGTCGGGTCGGCGGTTTCGTGTAGTTTCTCGCCGCCGTGCAAAAGCTCGCTTTCATCGAAGTGGGTGGACTGAGCCGGTTTTGGCTGATTGTCATGTTCCATTTTTGCACTCTCTTCCGTCATTTACAGCTTTATACAGTTTCTTCATCGTTAAGCTGTGGGCAACTAATGTGCCAGCAGCAGCTTATTCTTGTGGAGTCAGGGCAACCTAAGTTAGATTGCCTCCTTTTTGGCACAATGGCGCGGGTAGAATTAGCTATTATAGTGGCAAAAAGATTGACATCTTACGAAACGACCTGCTATAATACAAACAAGTGAATAAACAAAAGCTAAGACTGGGAAGAGTAACCCGGTAGCCGCCATTCAGAGAGAAACGGTCGCTGGCTGAAAGCCGTTTCTGGCCCGCCCGCAGTGAAAACCACCCAGGAGTCGCTCCGCTAAGGTTTTTAGCCCTGAAAACCCAAAGAGCGCGGTTGAACCCGTTACAGTTCAAAGTGAGCCGCTTCTATCAGTGCTTAAACTAAAGGCGGGACTAACTGACTTTTAATCAGTGAGTTCTGAATTTGAGCCTGTAGGCGGAAAGCAGGGTGGAACCACGAAAGTAAACCTTTCGTCCCTCGTTTTTATCCAAAAAACGACCGGATGAAGGGATTTTTGTTTTTATAACCTCTTACAAACAATTATCCCGCGCCGGTAACAGCTAAACGAGGAAATGAGTTATGAGCATGCAAACCCAGGCTTCGCAAGAAGCTCACATGCAGGAAATCGAGCGGTTGCGCCATTCTACCGCTCACCTGATGGCGGCGGCGGTGCAGGCAATCTGGCCGGAAGCCCGCTTCGGAGTCGGCCCGGCAGTCAAAAACGGTTTTTACTACGATATTGACCTGCCCGTAGCCCTCGGCCCGGCAGACCTGAACAAAATCGAACTCAAGATGCGCGAGCTTCGCAATAAGAAACTGCCCTATCAACGCCTGGAACTTCCGATTGACGAAGCGATTGCCCAGATGGAAGCAAAAGGGCAGACTTACAAAGTCGAACTGCTGAACTTGCTCAAGGAAAAGGGCAGCACGGCGGTTGCCAAAGAAACCGGCGACGACGACCTGGTAGACCTGACCGAAGGAGCCAGCCAGGTTTCGTTCTACCAGACTGGCGATTTTGTGGATTTGTGCCGTGGGCCGCACGTCAATAATAGCAGCGAAATCGGAGCTTTCAAGCTGATGAGCATCGCCGGAGCCTATTGGCGCGGCAACGAAAAGAACAAACAGTTGCAGCGGCTCTACGGCACGGCCTTCCCGACCAAAGAAGAACTTGACCAGTACCTGTGGCAACTGGAAGAAGCCAAGAAGCGGGATCATCGCAAGCTTGGCCCGGAACTCGACCTGTTCACCTTTTCCGATCTGGTCGGGCCGGGGCTACCTCTTTTCACACCGAAAGGTACGCTGCTGCGCCGTCTCTTAGAAGAGTTCATCCAATCTTTGCAGGAACCGTTGGGCTATCAGCGCGTGCTGATCCCTCACATCACCAAAAACACGCTCTACAAGACCTCCGGCCATTGGGATAAGTTTCAGGACGACCTGTTCCACGTTAGCGGCAAAAGCGGCGACGATTACTGCATCAAACCGATGAACTGCCCGCACCACACCCAGATTTTTGCCGGGCGCAAGCGCAGCTACCGCGAACTACCCATGCGCCTGAGCGAAGTTACGGCGGTCTACCGGGACGAATTGCCCGGCACTCTGCAAGGTCTGTCTCGCGTGCTGATGATCACCCAGGACGACGCGCACGTTTTCTGTACGCCCGACCAGGTGGTAGACGAAGCCCTGCGCATCTACGACATTGTGGATCAGTTCTACAAACCCTTTGGCATGAAGCTTTCGGTGCGTCTGTCGATGTGGGACGAGACTAAACCTGAAAAGTATCTGGGAGATGCCGAGTTCTGGAACAACGCCCAGGAATTGTTGCGCCAGATTTTGCGAACGAGGGCGACCGAGTGGACCGAGGAAGCCGGGGAAGCCGCTTTTTATGCGCCTAAGATTGATTTCACGGCCAAAGACGCCCTCGACCGCTCCTGGCAGTTGGCGACGATCCAGCTTGATTATAATCTGCCGCAGCGTTTCGACCTGAAGTATGTCGGGCCGGACGGCCACGAAGTCCGACCTGTGATGCTGCACCGGGCCGTCCTCGGTTCGGTCGAGCGATTCATGTCGGTGCTGATCGAGCATTACGCGGGAGCCTTTCCGACCTGGTTGGCTCCCGTCCAGGCGGTCGTAATCCCAATTGCCGACCGCCACAACGACTACGCCCTGGAAGTAATGCACCGCTTACAAACCGCCGTTAGCCCGCCCTCGCTGGCGGGGAGTCTGCGGGTGGAAGTGGATGACGCCCGCGAGTCTATGAATAAAAAGATTCGCAACGCTCAGCTCCAAAAGATACCCTACATGCTGATCGTGGGAGATAAAGAGGCGGAAGAAGGCGTGGTTTCGGTGCGGCTTCGCAACGGCACCGATCTGGGCAGTATGCCGGTGGCGGCTCTGATTGACCGCCTCAAAGTCGAGGTACAAAACCGCCAGGACATCCCGGCTTAACTTTCTTTCTCTTTTTTCCTGGGTTCTAAAACAAAAACTCCGCTGCGCAGGCGGAGTTTTTGTTTTGAATTTGAAGAAGGTCAGGGTCGTTTGATGCTCGATACCGTAAACGGATTCACCGGCGTTCCGCCCCGGTTATTGAATTGCGAATTGACGACCAGCAACCGCCCTTTCGAGGAGGCAATTGTGGTCGGGAAAATGAAAGAAGGGTCGGTAGTCTGGGAGACTACCTTACCACTGCTCAAATCGCCCGCCAGCTTAATTTCGACAATCAAAGCTTCGGCGTTGCGAACGACATACAGGGTACGACCTTTAAGCAAAATCCCGTCACCATCGGTTACAGTCGCTCCACCCAGGCTGATTTCGCTTACCGTTTTGGTGGCAATCTCGATCCTGAAAAGCTTACCCGTATTCGACTGAACCACAATCAGGTATTTGCCATCCGGGGAAGCGGCAATTCCGTTCAGGTTAAAACCGGGCTGGTAAGTCAAAACCGTACCTGTGAAGTTGAGAAAGGTTCCAAATTCGTAACCGCCCTGAGCATTGCGCGTTACCCGGTACAGGTTTGGTGAGACCGAATCGGTAAAATAAGCCGCCCCGTCCTTCGTCACGGCTACATCGTTGATAAAGGTCGCGGCCAGGTTGTTATCGGCTGAAAAGAGCAGCCCTTTAGTCTTGGTGTCGTAGACAAAGACCTTGCCTGTATCACCGCCCGCAATAAACAAACGGCCCTTTTTGTCTACCTTCAAACCTATAGCAGTCGTGCGGCCATCCTGCCCACCCGGCAAAAAAACCTCCGTCTGCGGCTCATTTACATTGCCCCGAAAAATTGCCCCGTTCGTGGTGCTGCTGACATAAAAGTAGGGCGTTCCCTTCTGGGTTGCCACTCCTTCCGGGAAAACGTTCTGGCCGGGCAAAATGTAGCTGGTGGTATCCGACTTTTTAGCCGATACTTCCTGTGAAGTCAGGCCTAAGAAAAGGCTCAGGGCTAACATTACTGCGGCCAGCACTGCGCCTGATTTCGTTCTACTCACTCGAATGTATCCTCTCTTGCTGTCAATAGTCTCTCTCGTTATTCTCTCTCGCATCGGGCGAAACTGATTGGTGGCGGTATCGTTCTAAAGTTCAGCCGCGCCTGGTATAAGGTACGCTACCTGGCCTGTAAAAGAAAATTAACATCGGATTAATTAGCGGTATACTGAGGCAAAGCATAAGCTGTCTCTGTTAAAGTAGAGTAGCAAATTGAATAACAATTATAATAAATAGAAAAGGTTAAACGGTGGAAAAAGGAACAACTAAGCCGGTAACATCGCTTTATATGATCCGGCACGGCGAAGGGATTTATCAGGTTGAAAAGATTGTCGCCGGGCCACGTGGCGATGGCGGACTCTCGCCGCTCGGTCGGCGGCAGGCCGAACGCTTGCGCGACCGACTGGCCGGGACAGGCGAGATAAAGGCCGACGTGTTGATTGCCAGCACTTTGCCCCGCGCCTACGAAACCGCCCAGATTATCGCCCCGGCCCTCGGCTTAGTGGTGCAACCCGACGACGAGGTGCAGGAGATGCGTCCCGGTGAGGCGGACGGCCTGACCTTCGAGGCAGCCGACCAGAAGTACGGCCCCTTCCCGGATTTCCGGCTCGAACCTTTCGCCAACAACACACCGGGAGCCGAAAACTGGCCGCAGTTTGTCCTGCGGGTAGCCACCGCGCTCACCCGGATCACCCGGCAGCACGAGGGCAAAACTATTGTAGTAGTCTGCCACGGTGGCGTAATTGACTCTTCCCTGACTTACTTTTTTGGCCTGAGTACCGTTCACCTGCCGCCGGTACTGCTGGATACGCATAACACCGCCATCACACATTGGGAACGGGGTTACGCCTTTCGGCCCCAGCACTCTAACCTCTGGCGACTGGTGAGTTACAACGATGACTTGCATCTGCGGGGGCTTGACCGGAACCAGGCGATCCCCTGGTCGGCCCTGGCCGGTGAACCCCTGGTCGGCCAGGATGCCCCGGCCTTGCCCCTTCCAACCGAAGAAAACTAAATTATTCTCCGGCAATAGCAGGCAAGGTGGACACTCCTGGCAGCTACCCCACATTTTCCGGCAATTAAAAAGGTCTGCCAGTTGGCAGACCTTCAATTCGTGGCGAAGCTTTCTTTTGCTTCGATTTCGAGCTGGATTCGATCAGGAAAGGAAGAAACGAAGGAAAGAAGGGCTATTAGAAAGTACGCTTCTCTTTAATACGGGCTTCCTTACCACTCAAGCCACGCAAGTAATAAAGGGCCGCCCGGCGAACCTTGCCGCGCCGCACTACTTCAATCTTGTCTATGCGCGGCGAATTGAGCAAAAAGGTACGCTCTACCCCGATGCTGTGAGCCGCAATTCGGCGTACCGTAAAGCTCTCGTTGATTCCACCACTACGGCGGCGCATTACGACGCCCTCGAAAACCTGGATGCGCTCTTTAGTGCCTTCCACGACCTTTACGCCTACCCGTACCGTATCGCCCGATCCAAATTCCGGGACATCCGTGCGGAGCATAGGTTGCACCAACTCATCAATAATCATCGTCACTGGCTATTCCTCCTTTCCGTATCATTTGTGATCCAGAATTTATTTTTCTTCTATTTAATTCTGTGTGGCACTGGGCCTTTTTTCATGATCTGAACACTGTACCTCGTTAACGGCACAGCTTTAGACAGCGACCTATTATAACAGCCGGGCCGAACCTAGTCAACCTCGCCAAAGAGCCGGAAAATTTAGAGCGGGCCTATATTTGCCTCTGGCCCTACACCCGGCGTCACATCAGCGAAGCCACGTCGCCAGTCGAGCCTTTACCCGTCCATGATGCTTACCAGCCAAAGGAGAACAAAAAGGCGTTCGAGGTGGTTGCAAAAAAGGCAATTACCAGGGCTGTAAGCCCCAGACTAAGCCCAAACAGGTAGAACCGCAACCGCCGGAAAGAAGCTAAAGGGAGCAGGTAGAGCGTCAAGATCAACCCGGTAGCGTTGCGGGCGTGGTCTACGAGATAAATAAAGGTAGCGGCTGGCAAAAAAAGCAGGAAAAGAGCCTGAACCACAAATACCCAAAACAGCAGCGTCCAGCCCGCTATTTTGGTCTGCCCTTTTTCTTTTCTTTTTCTTTTTCTTTTTCCTTCGAGCCAGGCCAGAGAATAAGCAGGCTGCCAGGCTCGCCAGAGGAGCCAGCCCGCCCAGACTAGCGGCACCACCGTTGCCAGCGGTACTGCTACTCGCTCGATTAGCGGTGGTTGGTAGCTCGCGGCTCCGAAATAGCCGCCCAACGGAAACCAGGAGAAAGGCTGCCCGGCACTCAGACCGTCTTTGCCAAAGCGTCCGATTAGAAAAAGCTGCCAGGCCGCAAAAGGCAAAGCCCAGATTGTTAGGAGCCTGGCGACTTTAGCCCACTCTCGCCCGGCGGCATAATAGAGAAGCCAACCGCCCGCAAACAAAAGTCCTAACTCCTTAGTCAGGCTGGCAAGCAGCAACAAACCACCTATGCGCCAGACCGCCCCCGGTAGGCGGCTATGCAACCAGACCGCCGCCACCACCAGCAAAAAGCACAGCGGTTCGCTCAGATCGTAAAGATAGGCGCAGACCGTCCCCGGCCACAAAACATACCCGATAGCCCAGCCTGGCCCCAGACCCCAGCGCGTCAGGGTCGCGGCCAACAAATAGGTCGTCACGACGATAGCCAGGAAATTTACCAGCAGCAACAGTGGGGCAATCAAATCGTCCTGGCCGAAACTGAGCGTGCGCACAACCAACGGGTAAAGAATCCGGGCGGTGCGGTAGGCCGGTTTATCTAACTGGGTGGGCGGGTGAAGCGGAGAGCGGGCTAAATCGTAAAAGAACTGCCCGTCGTAACCGATATATTCTATATTGTGCGGGCGACTCTGCCGGGTGTCCCACTGGCTACCCGGATGCACAAACAACATAAACTGATCGGGCCAGTTGGCTAGTTCGGGATGCAAATCCGGCACCCGCCCCAACATGAAAAGGGTCAGGGCCAGGTAAAAGCACAAAGCAAAAAATGAAGGGTGCAAGATGAAGGATGCCCGTGTGCGCATCCTTAGAATAAGCCTGGACGTCATTTCTTAAACTTTACCTTAACCCCAGCAACTCGTTGCCTTTAGCTCAACCGGGCGGGAATTTTAGTCCAGCCGCTCGATAATTGTACCATTTGCCATACCACCGCCTTCGCACATTGTTTGCAGACCGTAGCGGCCTCCGGTGCGTTCGAGTTCGTAGAGCAGCGTGGTCATGAGTCTCGCGCCGGACGCACCGAGGGGATGACCGAGGGCGACGGCCCCACCATTGGGATTTACACGCGAAAGGTCGGCCCCGGTTTCGCGCTGCCAGGCCAGTACGACGCTGGCAAAAGCTTCGTTTATCTCTATCAGGTCAATCTGGTCGAACGAAAGACCGGCCCGGTCGAGAACTTTGCGGGTAGCCGGGATAGGGGCGGTCAGCATCAGGATCGGGTTATCGCCTGCCAGCGAGAAGGAGACGAAGCGGGCGCGAGGTCGCAAGCCCAGGTCGAGGGCGGTCTGCCGCTCCATAATCAAGAGGGCTGCCGCGCCGTCGCTAATCTGCGACGAATTCCCGGCGGTAATCATCCCATCTGGTCGGAAAGCCGGACGCAGACCAGCCAGTTTCTCGGCGGTAGTGTCGGGCCGGATGCCTTCGTCCAATTTCCATTCGAGCGTCGTACCGTCCTCACTCTTGACCGGCACCGTCACAATCTGGCTTTCAAAGCGTCCGTCGGCGGTAGCCTGAGCCGCCCGGCGGTGACTTTCCAGGCTAAAAGCGTCCAGTTCGGCCCGGCTGATTCCCCACTTCTGGGCGACCATTTCGGCACTGATGCCCTGGTGTACCAGCCCGCCTTCGTAGCGTTTGACCATGCGAGGGCCGAAAGGCTGACCCGGCCCGTTCTCGAAGGACGAACCCATCCCAACCCGGCTCATAACCTCGACGCCACAGGCAATCACCACGTCATAAGCCCCACTCATTACGCCCTGCGCAGCAAAATGAACGGCCTGCTGGCTCGAACCGCACTGCCGGTCAATCGTCGTACCCGGCACTTCTTCGGGGAAACCGGCGGCCAGGGCCGCATTGCGGGCCACGTTCAGGCTCTGCTCTCCTACCTGGCTGACACAACCGGCGATCACATCTTCCACCCGGCCCGGCTCGATCCCGGCCCGGCTTACCAGCGCGGCCAGCGTATGACCCAGCAAATCTACCGGGTGCCATCCGGCCAGCCGACCGTTGCGCCGACCAACCGGCGTTCGCACCGCTTCCACAATTACAGCCTCGCGCATCTCCGCCATGTTGTTTCCTCCTTGAAACGAAATTAATGTTAACGCCTTATTTCCGGGCTACAAAGTCTACTTTATTATCCTCTTCTATCGTCTTCTTCTATTATATGTAGTTATATTCTATTATACCAACCAGCCCAAAGGGTTGCAAAATTGTTGTGCTAAGCTGAATATGAGAGCAGTTTTGCTAGACATCCTGACTGGAATAGGCTAAAATAGTGTGGTTAGCCCAAACTAATTTAACGAGTACCACGGGAAAAGCTTTAATGAGCGCACAAAAATACTCGACGCTGGTCGAGTTCTGGCCCTTTTACGTCCGCGAACACCGCCAACCCCTCACTCGGCGGCTTCATTTTATCGGCACGAGCAGCCTTTTTGCCTGGCTTCTGCTGGCACTGGTAGGCCGTAATCCCCGCTTAGTGCCGCTTGCCGTCATTTCGGCTTATGCCTGGGCCTGGGTCGCTCATTTTACGGTCGAGAAGAATCGCCCGGCGACCTTCAAGTACCCGCTCAAGTCGCTCATCAGTGATTTTGTAATGTACGGAAAAATGTGGCAAGGCCAGATGGATCAAGAAGTAGCGAAATATTGCGCCGATTAGCTTTGTTTTCCTCTTTTTCTTTTGTAATACTTTTCTTTGTAATGCTTTTCTTTTGTAATACTTTTTGCCTGAGGAGTTTTCTTTAATGCCCAATAAGATAGCGCAAACGAGTCCAAAGTTTGCGGTTAAGCGATTAGCTCTGGGCTTGCTGACGATCCTGGTGGCCCTGCTGGTACTAGGGGTATCGCTGGGTCGTCCGGCAGTCAAGGCGGCCCGTGGCGAACCGATTGGCCTGACCCAGTTTCAACAATTGTGGGATCGTTCCGACAAACCTGTGGCCGAAGGGCGCACCGCTCGTTCGTGGGTCTGGGGACCGACCCTGGCCGGTCTCGAAACCGAAACCTACACCCAGGGCAATACCCGCCAGGTGCAATATTTCGACAAAACCCGCATGGAACAAACCGAAAGCCGGGGCGTTTCTAACGGTCTGCTGGCAAAGGAACTGATCACCGGCGCGATGCAGACGGGCGACCAGGATTTCAAGCAATATCCGCCCGATACCCTGCACAACATTGCGGGCGACCAGATCGGCAACGTCCCTAACCCGACTTATGCCTCCTTCCGCAAAGTAGCCACCATAAATGTCGCCCAGAACGAAAACAAGGCGGGCGACCAGACCGGCCAGACCCTCACGGCTACGCTCGACCGCGACGGTAATGCGGGCGTAAACCCGTCGCTTGGCCCGGCTTATAAGGTCAAAAATGCCTTCTTTGAGAAAAACCTGGGCCATAACATCCCCGATGTCTTCTGGAATTTCATGAACGGCACCGGCCTGGTCTACCGGGACGGTCAGTTTGTCCAGGATCGCGTCTTCGATTGGGTAGTGGCGGTTGGCTTACCTCTATCCGAAGCTTACTGGACGCGCTCGGTCTTTGGCGGCCAAACTCTCGATATTCTGGTGCAAGTCTTCGAGCGGCGCGTGCTGACTTTTACCCCGGCCAATTCGGAAGCTTTTCGGGTCGAGATGGGTAATGTCGGCCAGCACTACCGCGACTGGCGGGCGTCCGTGACGGCCCCAACTCCTGAGCCGACCCCAACGCCGGTTCCACCTACTCCCACCCCGACCCCTGCCGCGCCGACCTTTCCGCAGGTCCCAAGCTGGACTGCACCGCGCTTGCTCGGCCCGACCAGTCCATCGGTGCAACAACTCTGGCGTCCGGTCCTGGCGGTCAACCCGGTTACAGGAGTGGCTTACATCATAGGCGATAGCGGTAGCGGCACGGCTTCGGCTCCGGCTAAAGCTCTTTTGCTGACGACTTCGGATAACCCCGGCAAGTATACCAACATCGAGGATGCTCCTGCCGAAGGAGTGGCTAACGACAAGTACACCCGCCTGGTTTTTGGGCCAGACGGCACGGCCTATGTCGCCTATCGCCAGGTGCCTTCTCCCAACTGGCGCGGTTGGTTGCGCCAGATCAAACCAGACGGAACCCTCCTGCCCGGCGTAGACATTGGCCTGACCTATAAAAATAGCGGCGGTGGCGATACGCTGGACGAACCGGATATTGCTTTCTCTACCAAAACCGGCAAGCTTTATATCACCGGCTTGATCGGGACTCAAGCCTCTTCGCGCTGGTGGGGCTACGCCGAGTCGGGCGATGGCGGCAAAAGCTGGTCGAACTTTATGACCCTCGGTGACAAAAAGCCCGGTGACGCCCGCGACCTTTTCCCGCGCATCTGCGTGGACAATAACGACAACGTACACGTGGCGGCTTTGTGGGGCAGCAGTGGCAGCGTAGTTGTGCGAAGCCGGATCAACGGCACCTGGCAGAACTTCCAGACTTTAATCTCGCCCGGTGAAGCGGGTGGTTGGCTCTTCCGCAACCGGATGGAGATCACCTGCGGCGGGGACGGTCACGCCTACGTCGCTTACGACGCTCCTAATTCGGTCGGGCTGGGCCATTTCACGCCGGGCCAGGGCTGGAGCATCGTTAACAGGGATGTGCTACCCGGACAGAACAAGGGTTACTTCGACCTTACCACCACCCCGGACGGGCGCGTCTGGCTGACCAGTGGGCGCGGCACGCCCGAAGGTGGTAACGACAATATCACGGTGGTATCCTCCGCCGACCAGGGCAAGTCTTTTGGCAACGAACAAGTGGTGATCGGTCGGGTGGCGCAGGTTTCGGCGGTACGGCTTAACTACTCGGCAGCCACCAACAAGCTCTACCTCGTGGCGACCTACAAAGAACCTGGCCCGCGTGAGAGTTTCTTTCTACAGACCAAGTAACCAGGCTAACCTTTTACTTGAGGATTTGTAAACACTCGTCTCAGATTGGCTTCTGTTGTGAAGTTAGGCTGAAAGTGAAGTAGAAGTGGCGGCGGGTCAGGAGCAATTTGAGATGAGCGCGATTGTAGAAAGTAACGACGGCAGCCAGGCGATCCAACAGGCAATCGAAGCTAACTGGGGCGATTGCATCCGCACTTTCGGGCTGGCTCCGCAGGTCGAGCTTCACGACGAACCGGATATGCTGTGGTTTATAACCGGCATACCGGCGGGCGGCTTTAACGCAGTCCAAGCAGCCCGGCTCACCTCCGAAACTTTGGAAGGAACTTTTAGCAGGGTGCAAGCCCGCTTCAAGCAACGCAAGGTACCCAGCGGTTGGCTGGTCGGCCCCTTTAGCCAACCGCCTCACCTGGCCGAATGGTTGCAAAGCCGCGGGTTACGAGCCGTCGGCAATATTAGCGGCTTTGCCCTCGAAATCGCTCGCTTGCACGAACCCCCCTTTCCGCCCGGTCTGCGGATCGAACTCGTGCGCGACGCGGCGATGCTGGATGAATGGAGCGCAGTCGAAAGCGTGGGTTTCGAGGCTACCGGCGCGGTGGCCGAAGGAATAATCGCGATGCGGAATGCGGCGGGCTGGGGCGAACACCTGCCAATGCGTCGTTTTTTAGGCTTACTCAACGGCGTGCCGGTCGCTACCGCTACCCTGTTGCCGAGTGCGGGCGTGGCCGGTATTTACGATGTAGCGACGGTGCCGCAAGCCCGCCGCCAGGGTATCGCAGCAGCAATGACGGCTTATCTTTTGCGGCAGGGCCAGGCTCTGGGCTACCGCCTGGGGATTTTGCAACCCTCGCAGATGGGCCGCCGGGTGTACGAACGGCTGGGCTTCCGGGAATATTCCGTCTATACGGCCTACGCCTGAGATTGCCGAGCCTTCCAAACTACTACCAGACCCGGATAAAACCAACCTGATTGCAGTTTCTAATTTAAGGCTAACCCCAGATGGTTCGACTAAAGCGTAGCAATTTAGGAAAAGGGCGGGTATAATCCGTGCAGAAGGAGTACGCGCATGCCTTTTTCTTTTATTACGGAATATTCCGAAGCCCTCTGGCTTTTGTTATTGTTACCGCTCGTTATCTTGATGGCCCGCAAAGGCGGGAACGGGGCCGTAGTGCGGCGGTCGGCCCGGCGTCTTTCGATCTGTCTGCGTCTTCTAATCGTTACTCTGCTTGTCCTTTCGATAGCTCAACTTGAAATTATTACGCCCAGCGATAAATCGGCTACGGTCTTTTTACTGGATGCTTCGGATAGCATCGGCACAGCAGGGCGCAATCAGGAACTCGAATTTACTCGCCGCGCTCTCCAAACCATGCAGGATAACCAGGGAGCGGGCGTCGTGCTGTTCGGCCAGAACGCCCAGGTCGCCCGGCTTGTCACCAAAAATAAAGACTTTGTAGAACCGCTCGTTGGCCCGCTCCCTGGCTATACAAACCTGGCCGAAGCCGTCCGCGTCGGCGCGGCCCTGGTGCCGGGCCAGACTACCGGGCGGTTAGTGGTGATGAGTGATGGTATTCAAAACCTGGATGAAGTGCGCGATGCAGCGCGGGTGGCCGCAGCGAACGGGGTGGCGATAGACGTGGTACCGCTCAAAGCCAGCACCAACCCGGAAACTTCGGTTAGCAATCTGCAAGTACCGGCCAGCCTGCGTCAGGGCGAAGAATTTAACCTGAAAGTTTCGGTTGAAAGCAACCGGGCCGGGCCAGCCCGCCTTCAGATTTTGCAGGACGGCCAGCCGATCAGCGATAAGCCGGTGCAATTGCAAGTGGGCCTCAACTTCTTCGAGCAACAAATTACGGCTAAAGTCAAAGGCCCGATCAACTACACCGCCCGCATCCAGACGGCTAACGACACCCTCAGCCAGAACAACGAAGGCCAGACCTACTCGCTGGTCAAAGGCAAACCTAAAACTTTGCTGGTGGAAGGCCATCCCGACCAGCACGAAGCGGCTAATTTGCAAGCGGCTCTCGATAAAAGCGAAATTGAGACGGACGTGATACCGCCCGCCAGCTTTCCCGCTTCTAAAGAACTGCTCCAATATGACGCGGTGATGCTGGTGAACGTCCCGGCCCGTCTTTTGGGCGATACTAACATGAAGAACTTGCAAGCTTATGTCAAAGAGAGCGGTAAGGGGTTGGTAATGGTGGGGGGCGAAGAAAGCTACGGACTGGGCGGCTACCTCAAAACGCCTGTAGAGGAAATGCTGCCGGTCGAATTGCAGTTACCCTCGGAAAAGCGTACCCCGACGGTGGCGATGGTGCTGGTGATTGACCGTAGCGGCTCGATGCTAGAGTCACAACTGGATTTCAACCGCAAAAGCACGCGCTCGAAGCTGGAAATTGCCAAAGATGCCGCAGTTCTGGCAACTAAACAATTAGGCCCAAACGACCAGTTAGGCGTCGTCGTCTTCGATACGCAGGGACGCTGGCAAGTCCCGCTCGGCCCTCTGGACGATCCCGCCGAAGTGCAAGGTTTGATCGGTCGGATCGGGCCGGGTGGCGGCACTTCGATTTATAGCGGCCTCGCCCCCGCTATCGAAGCTCTCAAAGGAGTCCAGGCCACCAGCAAGCATATTATTGTCCTGACCGACGGCCAGGACATCCGGCGGGTCAGCTATGATAGTCTGATCCAGGACGCTAACGAGTCGCGGATCACGATCAGCACGATTGGCCTGGGTTACGATGTAAACGGCACTTTTCTGGGCGACCTGGCCGAGCGCGGCGGCGGGCGATACCTGCCGGTCAAAGACCCTAACGAACTGCCCTCGGTCTTTGTCAAAGAAGCTCAGATGGCCGCCCGTTCCTACATTATCGAGCAATCTTTCGTGCCAACCCTGGCCGACTCCAGCGCAATCACCAAACGGCTCACGGCCATGCCCGAACTAAAGGGATACGTCGCCACTAAATCCAAAGCGACCGCTACCACGGCCCTGACTACTAACCGCCAGGAACCCTTGCTGGCTCACTGGCAATACGGCCTGGGGCGGGTGGCCGCCTGGACAAGCGACGCTAAAGGACGCTGGGCCAGCGATTGGCTGGAATGGCCGGATTTCCCTCGTTTTTGGAGCCAGTTGGTGCGCTGGACGGTGGCCGAAAACGAGGCGGGCGGTTTACAGGTCCAGACCCACATGATCGGCGACCGCCTGCAAATTCAGGCCGATGCGCTGAATAGCGATAGCCAATACCTCAACGGTTTACAGGTGCAGGCTCAGGTTGCCACCGCCGCCGGGGTTGCCCAGGGCGATGTAGCCCTGGTACAAACCGCTCCCGGCCACTATGAAGGCTACTACACCCCTAAATCTCCTGGCTCTTTCGCGGTTAATGTGCAGGGGCAAGGAACGGTCGCCGGTGGGCCAGGGGTGACGCCCGCCGAAGTTAAACTTAGCCAGAAGGTTGGAGCAGTCGCGCCCTATTCGCCCGAATACCGGCAACTGGGCGATAACGAGCCACTCTTACGCGAAATCGCCAGCATGACCGGAGGCCGGGTGCTATCCAACCCGGCAGAAGCTTTTCGGGACACTCCCGCCGCTCTGAAAACCCGTACCGCCCTCTGGCCCTGGTTTTTACTGCTGGCCGTACTGCTTTTCCCGCTGGATATTGCGATCCGCCGCACCCCTCTCTCGCCACGCGCAATCTACCGGGGGTACCGCGAGTATCGGCGCGACCGGCGGGAAGTCGCCCGGAACCAGGCCCGGTTCGTACCGATTTCGCCTGTAAACGCTGGTACAAGCGAAACCCAAACCACAGACGAACAGGTTCTAACCCAGGCCGAACCAGGTCAGGCGGAAGTTGTGAATGAAGAAACCGGGCCAGAGCTAGAAATTGTGATCTGCCCGGCCTCAACTCCGGCAGCCTACGCTAATCCAGCCTCGACCTTCAATCCAAAAGGCGGTAAGGCCGAACTAGCCCAGGCTCAGGCCATTTTGCGCGACGAAATACCTTCCGGGCCTGCTCAGACCAACGCTCCACTTCTCGACCAGACCGCAGAACCGCGCCCACCCTGGAGCGAGAATTAACCCTGGATTGAGTTAAGCCGGGTAAAATAGCTATGCTGGTTCTGATCGAAGGAAGATTCAAAGGAAATATCGAAGGAAGTGATGTATGACCGCCCAACTTGAGCAGCTAGATTTAGACTCTGAAAAGCTAGAAGGGGCTGAGCTGACCGAACCGGCCTTTCCTCTGGATTTCGAGCGCAACTACACCCTGAAAGAATTCCTCCTCCTGGACTTGCCGGAAGACGACTACGACTATGAATTGTTGAGAGGAAAACTGAGGGTAAGGAAGAAAGGCGGGCTTAGTGCCGAACACGGTAAAATTACGGGCCGTCTGCTTCAACAACTCAACAATTTCCTGGATGCTGCTCCAAACCTCGGCCTGGCCTACGACCAGGCGGCCTGTACCCTCGGTGTGGCCGACCCGGAAGCAAGTTGGGTCGAGCCAGACGTTAGTTTTGTGGCGGCAGGTCGCACTCCGGCCCACTTCAAAGGGCCGCTCCCGGTTGCGCCCGACTTTGTGATAGAAGTTAATTCGCCGACTGATACGACCGAAAAAATTCAGGAAAAGATGGATACTTATCTGGCGGCAGGTGTAAAATTGGTCTGGTCGGTTTATTTAGTCTCAAAGTTTGTAATAGTCTATCGCTTGAACGAAACCCGCCGCGACCTGTACGGCTTATCGGATGTATTGGACGGCGGCGAGGTGCTGCCCGGTTTCAAATTAGACGTTCAAAAGCTGTTCGACTAAAAGCATAGTCATCCAAACCCTTTTATTCTTTGAAAAGGCAGCTTTGCCAAGAGAGTTAGACTATTGTCGCGCAGCAGGTTCATAAATGCAATGGCCTGGAACCAGGTCGGGCGACTGGCCGAAATAGGTCTAAGCTTTTTGTTCACGGTGCTGATCGTGCGGCAATTAAGTCAGCTTAGCTTTGGCGACTACAATACGCTCATAACCCTGGTTACTTTCGTGAGTTACCTGGTTGGCCTCGGCTTATCCGATAGTCTGGCCCGTTTCGTAGCCGGGTTACGTTCGGAAAACGAACTGGCCCCTTTCTGGCTGCTCCGCCGGTTTTTGCAGATCCGGCTAGGAGCCAGCCTTTCTGCCGCCGCTCTTTTAGTAGTAGGGCGAAACCAGTTGGCCGCCTGGCTAGGCCAGCCTTTAATTGCAGACGATGCCTGGCTTCTGGCCCTGCTCATCCTTCTGTACAATCTGGTTGACCTGCTGGGAGCATATTATAACGCCTACTTCTGGGTCGGGCGCATTGTGGCTATCCGCCTGAGCGGTCAGATGCTAAATATAGGTCTGGTATTGCTTTTTTTCTGGCTCAATCGGCCCGACCCGCGCTGGTTACTGCTCAGTCTTTTCGTGTCGAACCTGCTAATGCTGGCAGCTTGTCTGGCTCCCCTGCTGGACAAAGGCGTTCCGGGCCGAACGCTGGGACGGCCCCGCTCCTACGAAGCGAAGAAAATCTATTCGTATAGTCGTGACCTGTGGTTAAGCAATTTTGTCACGCTAGGGCTGCTGGGACAGGTTGATATTTTAGTGCTGGCATGGTTAGCCAACGACCCTTTGGCCGTCCCCTTTTACAGCCTGGCCGGACTGCTGGTAGCTCGATTGTGGGCCTTAGCTTTGGCCTGGACAGGTTCGCTTGGTTCGATAGCCGCCACCGTTCTGCTCGAACAGGGCCAGCCGGGATTAGCCCGCTACTTCCATTACTACTATCGCTTTAGCCTGCCGCTAAACCTTATACCTATGGTGGGACTGGCGGCGGTCTCCCCGGCCCTCCTGACAGTCTTCTTTGGAGAACGTTATCGCCCGGTAGCCCTGCTTATTAGCCTGTTTGTAGTGCAGCAAATCCTCGACGCGATGCTAGGGGCGGGCATTGTAATTTATTTTGTCAATACGCTAGGGCGGCAGAAAGCAGACCTGGGCTGGCGATGCCTGTGCAGCCTGTTAAACCTGACTTTAGACCTGGCTCTGGCCGGGTGGCTAGGAGCGGTTGGAGTCGTGCTGGCGACTGTAATCGCCAATGGTCTGCTGCACTTGCTGGAAGCCTGGCTGGTGCGGGAACTGTTTACGGGCTTAGAACTGACTTACACGCTTAAAGTCAGTGCCAGTATATTAGGGGCAGGCGGGCTAAGCTGGTGGATGCCAGGAGAGGGGTTGCCTGGTCTGGTGCTTAAAAGTCTGATCTATCTGGCGGCCCTGGCTCTGGTTTTTCGGTTGGTGCGGCCAATCTCCCAGGCCGACAAAGCTTTTATCTCCGAGGTACGGCCAGGCCTGGCCCGATTTATTCAATACTTTTAGGTTTTTTAAACTATTTTCGTGCAATAAAATGAAACCAAACTACCCGACAATCAGTGCAATTATTGGGGTCTACAACGGGGCAAATTTCATCGAGGAAGCCGTCAAAAGCATCCTCGATCAGAGCTATCCACCCCTGGAAATAATTGTGGTAGACGATGGTAGCCGGGATAATACCGCTACTATTGTAGAAGACCTGGCCCGGCTACACCCGCACATCCGCCTGATAAAACAGACCAATTTGGGCCTGGCCGCAGCCCGCAACACTGGCATTCGCCAGGCTCAGGGTCAGTATATCGCTCCCCTCGACCACGACGACCGATGGCTGCCAACCTATCTGGCCCAGATGATAGCTCAGG
>JBBRBE010000055.1:0-33615 GCA_038206175.1 Chloroflexia bacterium | reverse complement strand
ACGGTGACAGTATAGCTTCCGGCAGTCAGAGGCGCAGTCGGCGTGAAAACCAACCGAGCGTTACCGTCCGCCGCAATCGTCCCGGCTACCGCCGTCGCGCCCTTCTTGACCACAATCGAGGCCGAGAAGTCCGCGCCATCCGGCAAGATCGCCTGGCTAAAGGTGACGCCGATGCTGGCCGGAGCCGCCCCGGTCGTGCCATTAGCCGGAGTCGTACTCGCTACCAGCGGGTCGCGCCAGTTTTGAACTCCCTTCTGGCTGTCGGGGATCGAAGCATCCGCCCAGGCCGTCGAGGTGTTGTCTACCAACTGCTTGCCGTTGGCTCCGTAGGAGATCGAGATGCTGCGGTTGGCCGTGCTGGTGATCGTACCCCACCATTCGACCCGCTCCCACGCGCCGCGAGTGTACTTGTACTGGAGAGCCGTACCGTCCAGAATGTTAACCTTGACCTCCCAGATGTTGTTGAGCGCGTCCACCTTTGTCAGAGCCAGTTTGCCAGGGTTCCAGGGGCCAAACTGGTCAATGTTACCCGGTATAAACACCAGGTCGCTTGCCGGAGTAAAGGCGGGAACCTTGACCCGGAAAGTCACCTCGACCAGCTTTAGCTCGGCCTTCTGGCTGACCTGATTCGAGCTTGCCGATACGTTCAGAGCCGCATCAACCGCCCGCACCACGTAAAAATAAGTCTTGCCGTTGCTGACCGCCGTATCGGTGTAGCTTGTGGTAGCCGCCGCCAGTTTCGCCAGAGGTTTGGTGTAATCGAAGCTCTCGGCAGTCAGGCTGCGGTAGACCCGATACTGCGCGGCATCCGCCACCGCGTCCCACTTGAGCTTGATAAAACTGCTGCTCCAATCCTCGACGCGCAGGTTGGCCGGAGCCGCAGGCGGCGTGGTATCCGCTGCCGGAGTGACGGTAAGCACGCCCGGCAGGGCCGTGCCGACCCCGTTCTGGTCGCCGTAAACCCAGGTCAGGCCGCCATCAGTCGAGAAGCGCACCAGATAGTTGTAAGTTCCGGTTGCTTCGGGCAGAAGCTGGCCTTTATACTCGTAATTGTTGCCGCTCTTGGTGTTATAGGTCGAATTAACCCAGGTCGTCCAGCTTGCCGGGTTCGACCCGGTGGCCCCGAAACCTACCTGCGCCAGGATACCATCGGTCGGGCCGTTGGCATCGGTCAGCCCGGCTACGTAAACCTGGCCGTAGATGTTATCGGTCGGGATAATCGAAATCTGCCGCGTGATAGTCTTGGGGTACTGCAAAACCGCGTAACCAATCGGGAAGAAAGGCGTCGCTCCTACTTCCGGCGAAGGCTGGCCCTCGTTACCCTTGCCGTCCGCCGCCCTGATCACATAGTAGTAATGCAACCCGTTTGTTACGGTCGTATCGGTAAAGCTTAGAATCTTGGCCCGGTTCGAGAGCTTGCCGACGAACTCGTAGCCGCCACCGCTCAAAAGCGTGCGGTAGATGTTATAGGTTTCGACGCCCGGTGCGCGGTTCCAGGTCAGCGTAACCTTGCCATTGCCCGCCACCGCTTTGAGGCCACTGGCGGAACTGAGCGGGCCTTTGATGTCCTGGTCGGGAGCCAGCGAGAGCAACACGCCGCCCAGGGCCGGAAGGGTCAGGGTTAGCTGACCGTTAGCACTGGTGTACGTCTCGTTGCCCAGCATATTCTTGAAAACCACTCCGTCGCGCAGGTAGCCCGCCAGTGGAATCTGGAGCGTTTTCGCGCCCGTCTCGGTGCGGTTGACCACAATAATCGAGAGCGCGTTCTGGCCCGGTATCCGCATTCCGTAAGCCATCGTGCGGTTTGCATCGTCGGTCAGGAGGAATTTAAGTTCACCCTGCCGCAGTTCGGGCAACTGCGCCCGCAAACTGGTCAGCTTGCGATAATGGTCGAGAATGTTATGGTCGCCGCCCGCACCCTGATAAGGATCGCTGGGAGAGGGCTTGCCGCGCCCGGCCAGGTCATTCCAGGGGAAGGCCCGGCGGTCGTCCGGGTCGTCGTCGCCGTTCAGAGCGACTTCATCGCCATAGTAAATCGTGGGCGCACCCGGCACGCTCATCTGCACCAGGGTTGCCAGCTTGAGCCGGGCTTTGCCCAGAGCCAGGTTCGCCGCATTAAATTCTTTGTCCTCGCGGTTGCGGCCACCGGGAGTAAGCGACCACAGGATACGCTGCGTATCGTGACTATCCATCAAGTTCATCAGGGTATAGTAAGTTGCGTCAGGATAGTCTTCGCGCAGCGAAAGGAGCTTGCGGGCAAACAGGCTCGGCGGTTGGTCACTCTGGCCGTCGTCCAGGAAGCCTTTGTCGTCCACTTTGCCAAAGAAGCCTAGAATAGCGTTGCGGAAGCGGTAATTCATGGTCGTATCGGCCATATCACCGTGAATTTTGGGAAGAATTTCGTCTTTCTTCCACAATTCCCCGATGATCGGAGCATCCGCCTTTGCGCTTTTGACCGACTGGCGGAAGCCCTGCCAGAATTCGTCCGGGAAGGAACCGTCGCCCATCACGTCGAGCCGCCAGCCCGCCGCGTTGTTCTGGCTCAGCCAGTATTGGGCCACGTTGTCCGCCCCGGCGTAGATGTAGTTGCGTACCTGCTGGTTATTCTTGTTCAGCACCGGCAAACTATCGAAGCCAAACCAGGCGTCGTAGTTCATCGTATTCGGTCCGTTCGGCCCCGCACACGGCCCCCCGGCCTGGTCGTGGAAGAAAAACCAGTTGCGGTAAGGCGAAGTGACACTCTCACAGGCTCCGTCGCCGGTGTAGTGGTGATAGCGGTCGAAATAAGCACTATCGGACGAAACGTGGTTAAACACGCCGTCCAGCACGATCCGAATACCCTTCGTGCTGGCTTCGGCGGTCAGGTTATCCCAATCGGATTCGCTGCCGAAGAAATGGTCAATCTTCTTGTAATCCTGGGTATCATAGGCGTGGTCGCTGCCCGCTTCAAAAATCGGGTTGAAGTAGAGCGTGTTGACCCCCAGAGCCTTGAGGTAATCGAGTTTCTGGATCACCCCGGCCAGGTCGCCCCCGAAATAGTCCCGACCCTTCGGGCCTTCGGCGCAGGGTTGGGCCGGGTTAGAATATTTCTGGCAAAAGCCTTCCGGCAACGCGCTCCAGGCTTTGTTGATAATCTGAGCGTTGGTGGCCGCCGGGCCAGGGCCGGGGTAATCGTAACGCGGTTCGGTGACGCCGTTGGGGTTGTTAGCCTTGCTGCCGTCGCGGAAGCGGTCGGGGAAAATCTGGTAAATTACGGCGTTTTGCATCCAGGAAATCGGTTTGAAGGCCGGGTCGAAAACCGTAATCACATAGCTGTTATCTATCAGGCCGGGCGAGGACTTGCCCAGGCCACCGTCTTTGTAATCATCATCGGCGTAATAAACCGTCTGTGCGCCGTTCGAGATGATAAAGCGATAGTAGAGGGTGGTTAGAGCGGTCGGGGTATAAGTGGTCTGCCACCAATCGCACTTCTGCCCGGCGTACTGCGGGTCGTAGCAACCGATTTTGGTAGCCTCCGGCGTCATGTCCTGCAAGAACTCTTGCTGGCTCTGGCTGTCGTAGAAACGCACCTTGACCCCGGTGGCTCCCCCGCTAAGGGTGCGGAAGCGCAACTTGACGGGCGTATTCGGGTTGACCGCGCCAAAAGGCTGGCGGTAGAGCGGGTCTTGCGAGTTGTGGGCCAGGCCATCGCCGGTGCTGGCGGTAATCGCGTGGGTCGTGCCGTTGTAGCTAATTTTAAGCTTGGTGCCTGCCGCCGCAATCGTGAAGGGAACGTTTGCGCCGCCGTCGCCGCCATAGCTTACGTCCCAGGCTTCGTCGAGGGCAACCTTGAATTCGTAACTGCCGACCGGAATATTGTTAAACTCGGCAGTATAAAGGCCGTCGCCGTCCAGGTCTTGCAGCCAGGACTTCAAGCAATCTGGTTGCCAATCGCCCGGACAGCCAATTTCGCTCTGGAAGCTTCCGGCAGCCGTAGCGATAACGGCATTTTTATTAGAAGTAATCCAGTGGCTATTAGGGTCGTAGTAGAACTTGACCGGAACCGCGCCCACGCCGGTAACGGTAAGCCCAATATTCGCCCCGCCCTGTACGCCCCCGGCCCCATAACTTTCGTCCCAGGCGTCGTTAATGGCAACCTTAAATTCGTAATTTCCGGCAGCCAGCGACCCGCTAAAGCGGTATATGCCGTCGCCGCCGAGGGTCATGTGGGTAGTGGCGCAATCCGGTTGCCAGTCGCCAGAGCAACCCAGTTCGCTTTGCAAAGATCCCACCAGAGTTACACTGCTGGGTACGGCAGCCTGGGCCTGGGGTAAAGACCCACTAAAAACAGGCGTGCAAAGAGTAAGCAGTAGACCAAGCAGCATCGCAACACTGCTTAATCTCTGGCTACGGTTTGTCTTCATAATAAATGTGATGTGGAGACTGCCTGGCTTTAGCTGGCAGAGGAAACATCACTCCTTATCCGCGAAAGCGGGGCTTTCCTCTTTGCTTTATTTTGTTTGCAAAATCTCTCAGCATACATATAATACGCTTGTTATGCAAAGAACTATCCGGCTAAAACTCAATACTACCGAGGCTCAAAGGCTTGTCCTGGTGCAGACCTTGACCAGCTTTACCCAGGCTTTTAACTTTGTGTGCCAGTACGGCTGGCTCAAAGGTGAAAAGAACGGCATCGAGTTGCACAAGGCTATGTACTATGAGCTTAAAGCTCAACTCGGCTCTTTCTTCCCCAGCCAGCTTATTTGCGCCGCCAGGGTTAAGGCTACCGAAGCCCTTAAGAGTGCTTTTGCGCGTAAGAAAACGGGCCGCAAAACTACTCAACCCCACTCGGCTCTTTGCCCTGTGCGCTACGACCAGCGTAGCTATCGGCTGAGTTGGGCTACTGGGCAAACTAGCCTTGCCACGCCCAACGGTCGCCTCTTGCTAGGCTTCGAGGTGCCAAGCTATGCCGTTAAATATAGCGGCTACCCGGTAGACAGTGCCGACCTTATCTATCGGCGGGGCCGCTTCTGGCTGCACGTGGTCGTTACTTTGCCCGATCCCCCTACCTTGACAATGGTGAGGTTATCGGAGTAGACCTGGGCCTTAACCGGCCTGCCGTCACTTCCAGACGTAAATTCCTGGGCGGTCGCCCCTGGAAAGAGGTTGACCGCCGTACCTTCCGCCTCAAACGGGCGCTTCAAGCCAAAGGCACAAAAGCGGCTAAACGTCATCTTAAAAAGGTGGCGGGCCGACAGCAACGGTTTCGGCGAGACTGCGACCACGTTCTCTCCAAAAGACTTGTCCAGAGTGCCACCTCCGGCACAACGCTTGTGATTGAGAATTTGAGCCAGATTAGAAGTCGCGTTAAACAACGAGGCCGTGAAAACCGAAGGCGGCTGCATAGCTGGTCGTTCGCTCAGTTCCGAGCTTTGTAGCCCAGCAAAGCTCAGGAAGCTGGAATGAAAGTCGTAGCGATTGACCCTCGCCACACGTCTCAAACCTGTTCTAAATGCGGCTTTCAACACCGCTCCAACCGTAAATCTCAATCGCTTTTCCTTTGTCGTGAATGTTCGTACCAGTTAAACGCTGACTTAAATGCCAGCTACAACATTCGGGACAAGCACCTTGCCAGCTTCGGTATAGCCTTAGCTGGTGGGCCGCAGTCAATCGGCCTATCGCAGCCACCTTCGGGTGAGTTGCAAGCTGTCGGCTTTAGCTGACAGTTGTTGACTGACCTCTCTCCTTAAATTATCACCAGCCTTAAAAGGGCCGTGATTTTTATCCTCAAACAGTCCGTTAGCTATTCGGGCAATTCTTGCCTCGAATGTAGAATAGAAACGCAGATAGCCACTCAGCCAGCTAAACCAGACGCAAACAATAACCTGACTTCGTTTAGACGATGAACTAAGGCTTTTACAAAGTTAAAATTTAGCCGGATTTCAGACCCGAAGAAGCTTAAATGTTTACACATATTTTACATATTAAAAAATCTTTGTCAATTCGATGAACTGAACTTGGCAATCGCCCGGCTGAGCCTGTCAGGGTACAATTAAGCTATAATTACTCATCAGCTCGTAAAACGCTCCCCAACACAACCTGAGCAAGGCTTTCGCATACATACTTTCTCAGAGAAACAAGCGAAAGTTCTAATAATAGTAGAAAGGGTGTTAACTTAACTATGGATATAGTACGTGTCCTGGCGTTTATAGCCGGACTAATTATTGTTTTTATTATGCTCGGCTCGGCTATTCGCGCTTTCGTCTTGCCACGCAATGCCCGCGATTTTGTGACTACGGTTGTGTTTCGGGGGGTTTTTATCATAATGACCCCCTGGGTGCGTATGACGCGACCTTACCGCTTACGTGACCGAGCGGCAGCAGTTTTTGTGCCGGTTGGGTTGCTAGTTTTACCGATAGTCTGGCTGACAGTGGTGGCGGCAGGTTACACGCTGATGTATTGGGCGGTAGGAATAGATAACTGGAGCGAAGCACTTACCTTGAGCGGGTCTTCGATCCTGACGCTTGGTTTCGCTGTACCAAAAGATATGACTATGACTATCATGGCCTTTTCAGAAGCCACGATTGGCCTGATTCTAGTCGCGCTGTTGATTGCCTACATCCCGACGATGTACTCGGCTTTTTCACGCCGTGAGTTAGTTGTAACTTCCCTGTTGAGTCGGGCTGGTTCACCAGCAACGGCTTATCATATGCTAGGCCGGTTTCACTCGTATGCTAGCCTTAGTTTGCTGGATGATTTGTGGGCTGAATGGGAAAACTGGTTTCACGATATTGAGGAAAGTCATACTTCGCTGGCACCCTTGCCCTTTTTTCGCTCACCCAAACCAGACCGTTCGTGGGTATTGGCCGCTTGTATTTTACTGGATACTGTGGCGTTAGTAATCTCAACGCTGGATGTACCGCGCAACCCGCGTGCCGGTTTTTGCATGCGCGAAGGTTGGATGACCTTGCGCTATATCGCCAGTTTCTTTGGTTTGCCCTATAACGAAAATCCTGCCTCCACCGATCCGATAAGCATTACTAAAGCGCAATTTGACGAGGCTTATGACCACCTGGCCCAGTTGGGTGTACCACTCAAACCAGACCGCGAACTGGCCTGGCGTGATTTTGCCGGTTGGCGGGTCAATTATGATTCAGTAATTATGGTGCTGGCGCAACTGACGATGGCTCCCGATGCCCCCTGGATGCCTGAAAAAAGCCGTCGCCGGGTTACAATCGGCAAGCAGCGTCTTGTCAAGGAAAAAGAGTTGTTTAAGAAATGGTAGCACAACGGCAAAACCGGCTAGCCAAAGGATTTGGCGGTACCGCCTGAAGTCAGAGGCTACAAGTTAAGGTTTGCATGAGCGGGTCAAGTACCAACACGGCGGTTTTTAGCCTGATGTCGGGCGGTAGACCCCAGCCTTGCCGCCTTTGACCTATGTGCGGCCAGACCGCCCAAGAATGCAGTTAGTGACGTAAGCAATAGTTGGATAAGCGCGGTAGACGATTTAATGTGCGGCCAGACCGCCCAGGAATGCAGTTAGTGACCCTCTTGGGAAATTCCGGGCTAAGTTATCAAAATCGGTTGAAACCGATTGCTCAATACTCAACATTTGCTCTTTAATTGTCGGTTTCAGACCGACATTGATAGCTCAGCCCGGAATTCATTCCAGGGCGGCTAGACACGAAGCAACCTTAACTTGTAGCTTGTGGTCTGAAATCGTCGGCCAGGGGACAGGATTTTAAGTATAGATTATTTTTATATCTTTGATAAAAAACGCATATAGCTGGATTTAAATTTGGTCAAACGCAGGGGTTGACGAAAATAGATTCAGGTGTTAAAAAGGTATGGTTGTACAATCATACGAACATCGTAATGAACGAAATTCAAATGGTGTTCAGGAGGCCCGATGACAGACGATCCAACTAACATCCCAGACGAAAATGCTCCCGTTAGCGAGGCCGACCTGGAACGGTTGGCAATAGCCAGCCAGTACCTGGGTTTAGACCGGGACGACAAAGTTGAACTGGGCGAAATCCTCAGCCGTAAACGGGAACGTATCAAGCAGCATCTCGAATTTCTGCGGGCTTTCACCGACGAGTCGCGCCTGGAAATCGTGATTTTTCTGATGCACGTGGGCCAGGCCGGGAAAATGCCGCAGTACAGCGTATCCGAAATCGCCAACCGCTTTAATATTTCACTTTCGACCGTATCGCACCACCTGCAAGAACTCAAGCGGGTCGGGGTGGTGCGGGTCGAGCGAAGCGGCAAAGAAAGGTATTACCAGGCCGACCTGGATTTTATGATTGACTTTCTGGGCAGTTGGCATAGAAGCCTTTTGCTCAAACGTGAAATGATTCGACAGGGAACCCAGATGTGTCCGGCAGATTTTTTGGCTAAACCGGACGAAGAATAGCTACGTTCAGGGCCGAGCGTAAAAAGGTCACTAAGATTTGCTCGATTATTGAGAACTGACTTATTAAAGAACCTTTAGTCTCAACGAGGATTTTATGAAGAAAACCTATTCACCCTACGCCATTGCACTGACGGCAGCCCTCGGCCTCTTTATGGCAGTGCTGGACAACACGGTGGTAAACGTAGCCCTGACCCCGATCCAGGAGGCTTTTGCCAAAAGCGATAGTACGGTCAGTATCAGCACCGTGCAATGGGTCATCACCGGCTACTTCCTGGCCCAGGCCGCCGTTATTCCGGCGGCAGGCTATTTTAGCAACCGCTTTGGCATAAAGCGGGTCTTTATCCTGTGCCTGATCTTCTTTACGATTGGTTCGCTCCTGTGCGGCCTGGCCCAGAACGTCACGATGCTGATTTTCTTTCGGATTTTGCAGGGCATCGGCGGCGGCGCACTCTTCCCGCTGGCCTCGGCTATCGCATTCCAGGCTTTCCCCCCGGCCAAACGCGCCGGAGCCAGTGCCGTGGTCGGTATCCCGGTGCTGCTGGCTCCCGCTTTCGGCCCGACTATCGGCGGTCTGTTGACGGTCAACTTCGGCTGGGAGTACATCTTTTTTGTGAACGTGCCGGTCGGCTTCATCGCCGTTTATCTGGCCTGGCGCATCTTCCCGGCGGATAATGTGGAAGAAAAGGCCCAGAACCGCCGACCTTTCGACATTATAGGTCTTACGCTGGTTATTTCGGGTATCCTGGCGGTGGTTTACGCCTTTAGCCTCGTAGCCGAAACTCGCTCAGGCACAATTACGGCGGCCAACCCACGCGGCGACATCAACGGGTGGGGCTACGAATGGGTCTGGATTTTGATGGCTATCGGGCTGGTGCTGCTGACAGCTTTCGCCCTGTACGAGTTGCGGGTGAGCAAAGACCCGGTGATTGACCTGCGGATTTTCAAGCAGTACGACTTCTTGATGCCGAGTATTGTCTCCTGGTTTTCCGCAGTCGTAGTCTTTGGCAGTCTGTTCCTTTTGCCGGTCTTTTTGGAGCGGGTGCGCGTGCCGCATCTGTCGGCCCTGGATACCGGCCTGGCCCTGATGCCGCAAGGTCTGGCGGCGGCAGTAGCAGTCGCGGCAGGCGGTCGGCTCTATAACCAGGTCGGCGTGCGGGCAATGGCCGTCGTCGGTTCGGTCTTGCTGCTGTTTAGCTCCTGGGAGTTGACCCAGCTAACCTCTACCACCGATAGCTGGTGGCTCCTGCCCTGGTTGATCATGCGTGGTTTCGGCTTCGGCCTCGTGGCAATTCCGGTGCAAACCCTGGCACTTCAGGCGATTACGGGAGCGGCCCTGCCAAAGGCCAGTTCGCTCTTTAATGCGACGCGCCAGATTGCCAGTGCTATCGGTATCGCCGTACTGACGACGCTGTTTGTGCAGCAAAGTGCCTCCCACGGCACCGAACTACGCAACCAGCTTGCCACGGGCGCGAACGCGGCCCGGCCCAGCCAGCAAACGATTGATAATTTGGCGGCTCAGGCTGGTACACAAGGTATGAACGATGTCTTCATGTTCGTAACTATTGGCTCGATCTTCATGCTCCTGTTGTGTCTGGCTCTGCCGGGCAACCGACGCAAAGCCGAAGCCACCACCGGCACGGGCGAACCCGCTCCGCGCCCGGCGATGGTAGCCGAGTAGTCCAAAAACAAGTTTAGTATAAAAATCGCTCAGGCTGGCCTGAGCGATTTTTTATGTTTGTATTATCAGCCCTTTAAAATGATTTGCCACAGCGCGTTATCCGCCGCATTGCGATAAACCAGCGAGCGGGCGTCCGGGGCAATCTGCCACTGGTCGAGGGCGACCCGTAGAGGCTGGCGAGTTGGGTCGGTCAGACGAGTGGTTTGGCCGGAGGTGGGGTCGAGTTGCCACAGCGATTGGGCCGTCTCGCCTGGCCCCCGCCCCGGCAGATAGAAAAGGGTGGCAGCTCCGGCCCAGCGAAAGCCCCCGACCCAATCGAGCTTTCGCGCTCCGCTACCATCCGCCCGCCCTAGCCAGACCCCGCTGCGCTCCGGCCCTTGCAAAGTGACTACCCAGGCCAGCCACTGACCGTCCGGCGAAAGAGCGGCATTATTCAACCCCTTGCTTTCGACAACCAGGCTGGCCGAGCCGTCCGTCCCTACGACCCATAGCCCAAAACGGCGGTTGTCCGCGTCCCGTCCGGTCAACAGCAAGCGACGGCCATCGGGGAACCAGGCCAGGCTTGCCAGTTCGCGCCCGTTCCAGATCACCCGGCGTTGGCTGCCGTCAGTGTTCGCCAGCCCTAGCTCGAAACGCTGGGGAGCCTCGGCCCCGTCTTGCTGGGCCGAACGTTGCAGGTAAGCGACCTGCCGTTTGTCCGGCGAGAAAAGGGTCAGTCCGGCCCGGTTAGGCAGCGTCGCCAGCGTGCGCCCGCTTGCCAGGTCAATCAGGGCCGTCGAGAGCGTCGCCCGGTTGGGCAGCGCGGCCAGGGTCAGGTCAGGGCTGAAAGTGCCAAAACCAGCCGTCAGAAAGCGACGTTGCCCGTTGCTCGGCTCGAAAGCCCAGCTTCCAGTTCGGCTATCGTCTGCCGGTTTGTCGTAGTAAACCAGCCGTCCATCCGCCGCAAAGCGAAACTCCTGACAGCATCCTGCCGGGGCCACGAGGCGCGGAGCAGGGTTTAGCGGCGGGCTGTTCGGCCTTAAAGACGGAGACGGAGACGGAGGCTGGGGCAGGGCAGAATTGGTACTGGTAGGGGCCGGAGAGCCAGTCGGATTGGACGGGGGCGACGTCGAAAGGGGCGCAACACTGCTAGTAGGTGGAAGGGCGGTCGGTGAAGTAGGCGCGAGTGTAACTGCCGAGACCGAGACAGGTGATTGAGCGGCGAGAGAAATACTAGCCGTCGCCGTCGCCGCGACCGAAACTGAAGTCGGCGAAAGAGCGGCCTGGGCCGTAGTAGGGGCCGGGCCGGATGAAGGCGCAGCCTCGGTGCAAGCCGAAAGAACCAGCAGCAGCCCGACCAGCCAGAGCAGGCCGCGCCAGGGCTTCGAGAAAGGGTAAACCTTGCTCACGGCCACGACCTTTCGTAATCGTTCAACAGGGCCGAGCCAAAGCGCACCGGCGGCTGATCCAGAATGGTTTGCCAGCGACCAGGTTGATCCAGGTTGACCTGGAATTGCAAGCCTTCGGCCTCCAGTCCTAGCGTCAGCGCGGCCCAATCAGCCGCGATCAAGGGTAACGGGTTCAGGGCAGCCCGCATATTGTCCTGCCGGATTTCGAGATGCACGTGCGGATGAGTATCGCAATCGGCCCCGGTCGGCGCACCGACGAAACCAAGCGGATCACCGCGCCGCAAGGTCTGGCCCACTCGCAGGGTCGAGCGGCTTTGCAAATGGCCGTAAAGCGAGAAAAGACCGCCCGCATGCCGCACGACTACGTTATGCGGCGGCGCACCATACGGCCCATCCACGGCGAAAACGGTTCCGTCGCCGATAGCACCCAAAGTCGTCCCGCAAGGCGCAAACAGGTCTACCCCAAAATGCAAACCCTGCCCACCGCTGTAAAGTGCCCGGCGTTGGCGGTAAGCCCAGCGCGTATTACCGTACCACTGCCGCACGTACCACCGCTCCGGGCCGAACGGCTCTGCAAAGGGCAAGCTAAAAGGCTGGGCCTGATCCAGAGCCAGCGAGGAGAGGTCGGGCGTGAGGCCCAGGCCCAGGCTTAGCCCTAGCCCGGCCCCAAGTCGAAGCCATCTCCGCCGGTTCAAGGTTAATTTCTTCGTGATCATGTTTCCTCCTGAGCCGGAGCCTGTCGTAAAGACAAAAGAGGAGCAACCAGTGTGGTTGCCCCTCTCGAACTTAGAAATGTGCCGCTATAATTTAAGGCTTGGGCGTGGGAGCGGCAGGGGTGGTGGGCTTGGGGGCCGGAGCAGTCGTGCCCGCGGGCGGCGTAGTTGGCGCATTGGCCGGGGCAGTCGTACCCGGCGGCTGGGTATTGTCCGCCGGTTTGGTCGGATCGGCAGGAGCCTTCGTCGGGTCAGGTTTGGGCGTCGGCCCGACCTTGAAAATATTGGGCCATTCCTTAAAGCGAGTGCCAAAGGTGCTGCGCTTGATCTCCTGACCGTCAACCTTGATCACCCGCGTGATGCCAGTAGTAAGACCCTTACGGGCCGAATCTACCTGCTTGCGCTGGCCGGGAGCCAGTTTAGGGTCAACCTCTGTGCGGTCGGGCGGCGGTAGCGTTACGTTCGTGATAGGCTGTTGGATCAACTCGACCTTCTGGTTGGGCGTTTTATTGCCGTAGATACGCACGTAGAGCCGCCCGTTCTCGATTCCCGAAGTGACGTACATGTAGTAATCGGTCGGGTTTTCAAACTTGAAGTCCACCCCCGGTTGATACACGGCGGCATCGAAACCGACCGGCTCACCCATTTCTTCGTACCATGAAACCCGGTAGATATGGGCGTTGCGCTCGACAATCGGTAGCCCGGCAAAGAAAGCTGCCCGGAACGTCGTCGTCGAAACCTGGCAGATCCCGCCGCCAACATCCGGCACGGTCTGGTCGGCCATAATCGCGTAGCCTTCGACATAGCCGCGTTTCTGGCTTATCTCACCAATAGAGTCTAAAAACGAGAAAACCGAGTGCGGTTTGATTATCGTGGCGTTGAGATACTTCGCTCCCACTTTAATATTGGTGGCCCGTTCGTAGGCCGAACCTGCAAACTGGGAAACTCCTTCGCCGACCAGCTCGAAATTGCCCAGCTTTTCAGGATGATCGCTCGACAAGGCCGGTTCTTTGACATCCACCGCCAGAGCCACTTTGCGCTTTTCAGGGTCGGTGGAATTAAAAGCCGCGTTCAGAGTATCCAGCGTGCGGGGTAGGACTAGAAATTGCCCGTTCAGGCCAGGTTTGGTAAAGCCAACTTTGTTATCCACCCAGCCGACTTCGGCCTCTTTCGGCTCCTGATTGATCTTTGGCCCCAGGTCGTTGACAAACTTCTCGAAGTAAGCCGTCTCGAAGGTATAGCTCAGGTGGCGCGGTTCTTTCTTGTCGGTGCTTCGATTGATTTTGACCTGGGCCGCAATAGTCTTCTGGTCGAAAGTCCAGGTCTTGTCCTTAAAGCTCAGCGTGACCGGGCCGCTCAGCACCGGCGTAATCGAAGCCTTGAAATCGGTAACTTCCTGGGTCGTGATGACCGGCGGCACACTGTGAACCTTCAAAAGGTTGTCGCTGGTCGGCACTAGGCTCGTCAAATTGGCTTTAATAGCGGCGAAGGTTCCTTCTTCGTCTACATTAAAGCCTTCTTTACCCTCGGTCGTCACCAGGATGCCTTCGGGATTAAGGGCGACCGTCGGCTCGACCGTCTCGATCCGCAGACTCTGGGAGACGCCTTCCAGGTAAGTGTTAAGTTTAGTCTCGTCCATCTGCATTTCAAGCGGCAGGTTGTGAACTTCGGGCGAGAGCAGCTTAAACAGGCGCATGTCCTTGAAAAAATCGCCACTCTTGCCGTAAGCCGCCGCCTTATCCAGGCTGGCGTCCAGATTGATCGTCACGCCAAGCTGTTCGAGGGTCGGTTTCCATTCTTTGTCCTGAAAGCCCAGCACGACGGGCTTCTGGGTGTAGCCTTCCAGTTGCTTGAAAACGGCAGCTTTAGCCTCGTCGCGGGTCATCTCGCCGATATAGACCCCACTGATGCTGACGCCCGGCTCGATTTTACCGGCGTATTTGCTTTCCAGGGCGGCATTAACCGAGAAAAAAGTGATGATTGCGATAGTAAGCAAAGTTAAAAGGCCCAGGCCGAGAAAAAGCGGCCAGCGTCGCCGGAACAGTCCGGCCCCTTTGACCTTCACCGCGCCGCCACTTGCCGGGCGCACGATTTCAGTAGGTTGATTAGAATTAGGATGAAGCTGTTCTTCCATTAACTACGTTACCCTTTGTGATAATACGATTAAATAAATGTAAGACTGCCAACTATTGTAACGCACTTGCCCTTATTGAGTTACTGCCATTTGGCCTAAAATCTTTACGTTCCGTTAAATATATTTCTTCTACAGTGTCCTGATGGACGGATTATACTCTATTTTTAAGGTTCCAGCCGCAAGCGCACCCGGCCCACCCCAAGCAGGTCGCCCCAGTTTAGTTGCATTGGGCGGGTGATAACCTGGCCGTTCAGGACTGTTCCGTTGCGACTGGCGACGTCGCTCAACCACCACTTCCCGTCGCGCCAGGCCAATAGCGAATGTTCGCTCGATACAAAATCATCGTCCAGAATAATAGCGTTATCGGCCCGGCGACCGATTGGTGTAATCGTGCCAAGCTCGAAAACCACCCCTGGCTGGACGGTCGTAGCGTTGCCGATTTCCGTCACTACCAGTCGCCCAGCGGGGCCACTCCCGCTCCGGCTATCGTAGGCGGCGGCGTACTCGTCGGCAGGATAGCTGGCTTCCGGTTGCGCGACCCGACTGCGGCGGGCGGCAGGCGAGTTAAGTTCTCGCGTAATCGTGCGTACTACCAGATAGATGAAAAAGTACAGCAAAAAGATAAAAGCGATGCGAAGCACCAGGATAAATAGATCAAAAGCGGTGTTATCGGTCAAGATGGCCCTCGGTTAAACTTGAAAAGATACGTCCAGACCACCCAGCGAAATACGATCACCGGGCGTCAGAACAATCTGAGTCACTGGTCGCCCGTTCACGGTCGTACCATTGGTGCTACGCAGGTCGAAAAGCAAAAACTGGCCGTACTTAAACTCGATCCGGGCATGCTGCCGCGAGATGCGGGCATCTTCGGGAAAAGCAATGTCGTTATCCAGACCCCGGCCAATCGTAACATCTTTGTTGAAGCGAATATGCTTGGATGGATGGTCGTTGGGGTATTCCAGCACGACCAGGCTGGCTTCGGGCCGGGCGACCTGCCCCACCATCGCTTTGTTCTGGCCGGTCAGCGGCAAGGCTCCGACGTTGAGAACGGCAGTGCCATCGAGCGGAATGTTAGCGGCCCCGGCCAGCGACGAAAGATCGCTGCTAGGGGCAGGAGCCTGAGCCGACCTTGCCTGAGTAGGGTCTACCGTGTAAGCTTTGATCGTCAGGCTGCGCCGCCGGGCCTGGGGGCTAGGGGTCAGCCAGACGCGGGGCCGCCCGCCGCCGAAGATAAAATTACGCTGGTTGGCATAGTGCAACACATAGTCAGTCAGGCTGGCTTCGGCCTGAGCTTTGGGCAACGTCTCGCCGGTGAGGATTTGAAAATCTTCGGGGTGCAAGAAAACTTCGTAGCGGTTTGGCACGTAAGCTTTACCTACGGCTACTTCGCGGCGTTCTTCCATTGTGCGTTCGAGCCGTTTTTGGATTTCGGCCAGGCTGAGTTTGCTTTTGAACAGGCGGCTGATCGAGCCTTCCACGACTCCTTCAACCATCCCTTCAAACTTGTCCATCGCGCTCACGAGATTACTTGCCTCTGTTTGGGTTGCTTGCTGCCGGGCAAATGCCCCTCGGACTCTATGCAAATATTATACCAGAACGGCCTGGCTTGCAAATTTGCGTCCGGCCCGCGTCGGGTGTAAACTTCACCGGCACGGGCCAGACAGCCCTAAAGATATAACAACCCTGAATCAGGAATGTTTGTGAACCGAACCGATAGGATAGGAGAAAATTTACGCAACGCCCACACGCAACCACTATTCTGGCGGTCGTCCGCAACGGCCAGGTAGCGATGGCCGGAGACGGCCAGGTAACTTTTGGCGATACTATTATGAAAAGTACCGCCCGCAAGCTTCGCACGCTCTACGACGACCAGGTTTTGGCCGGGTTCGCCGGAGCAGTAGCGGACGCTCTGACCCTTTTCGAGAAATTCGAGGCACAGCTTGAGCAGTATCACGGCAATCTCCGCAAAGCTGCCGTAGAGCTAACTAAAGAATGGCGCAGCGACCGGGTGCTACGCCGCCTGGAAGCCCAACTGCTGGTAGCCGACAAAGATCAGGTCTTGATTCTTTCCGGCGAAGGCGACGTGGTAGAACCGGACGACAAGATCGCCGCCATCGGTAGCGGCAGTACCTACGCCCTGGCCGCCGCCAAAGCCTTGATGCGTAACACCGAACTTTCGGCTCCTGAAATTGCCGTGCGGTCTTTGAACATCGCGGGCGAAATGTGCATCTACACCAACAATAATATTACCCTCAAAGTCGCTCCTCCGCCCGAAGAAGCCGCCGAAGACCCCGACCGCGACGAGGAAAACCTGGACGGCAGCAGTCAGGATGGCGGTTCGCTACAATAGAAAATCTAAATCCCCTTATGGTAAACAGCTAAGAAGTTAACAATTGCGTGAAAATTTCACGAAGATGAAACCTGATTGACCGCTCGGCCTTTGCTTAATAAAGTATCTCTGACCAGATGACTTTGCCCTTGCCCTGGCTTAGCGCGTAGGGGTCGGGCCGGGGGTGGCGGGGGAAGCGGGCGCAGGGCCGCTACCAGAGCCAAAGTTTGCCCCGATAGCCTGAAGCAGATCAGGCGCGGCCAGCACAAACAAAATGCTCTTTTTACCTTTGATCTGGTCGGCGAAAGCCTGAGCGTCACTCGCGCTTACGCCTGGAATGTTAATGTTGTTTAACTGCGCCGGGTCGGTCGGGACGGCCTGGATCACCGTCAGCAAATCGGGCGAACCGGCTTTAGTGTAAAAGCCAAAATACTGATCGCCTTGCTTTTGCGGCCCGGTGGCTCCCGGCACCCCGAAACTATAGCCGCTCCCGGTGCAAGCCTTGTCCGTGTTGGCCGAGACAAACGCGGCTTCATCATCGGAAGTATAGAGCTTAATCGTAGCGTTGCTAATCTTCAAAGCACTATCAATCTGGCTGGTAATAGCTGTCGCCAGCGAGACTTCGGTTGTCCCGCTTATGCTCGGCAAGGTTGCGCCCGTGACCGAGGGGGTGCTTCCGGCGGCGGTGGTAGCCGTATCTGCCGCCGTGACCAGAGCAGCAGGAATGGTAGCGGTAGTAGCGACACCTGCGACTGTCGTCCCTGTCGCACTGGCGGCGGTTGTGGTCGTGTTTGCACCGGCGGCGGTGGTCGTGCTAGAGGCCGTCGTGCTGGAAGCCGCCGTAGTTGCTACGACTGCGCTGGTGGTCGAACCGACGGTCAGGCCCGCGCCCGCCGTTGGGCCGGTACTACTTGTAGCCGTATTCTCGCCGCAAGCCGCCAGTATAACAGTCATTAGCAACCCGGCCACCAGACCCAGATAGGCCCGCCTGGGTTTATTCAAAATGTTCATCCCTTAAATCTTTCTATAGTAAAATTAACCACTAAAATTAATCCGCTCATCTGGGCTTTAGAACCTGGTCCTATCTTTTCATCTCTTTAAGCGGGCCACCTCGCCCCTTTTGACTCAGAGAAAACAAACCAGAATAATGCCCTGATAATCACGGCACAATCTATACCTGAAATTAATTCAAAAAGAGGCGGCATTATAAAATAGAGAAACCGGTCGGGACTTCGACCGGCTTCTGTGCTATGAGTGTGGATGTGGACTTGTTGAGCTAGGCAGGATATTGTCCGTAGACGGCCTATCGAGGGGCTTTTTTCAAGCTTTTGGACTCAACTTGCTGCCACGTAGAAGCTTTGTTTATGCTTGTATAAGGTTTGTCTAATACTTCACACTATAACCTGTTAATATAGGCTTGTCAAGACCCAAATTTATTAGAATTTGACTAATCGTTTAAAAACGCGCTCTATACGGATTTGCCCCTGGTGACGTGCTATAATAACTCCGCCGTGAGGTACGTAGTGCTTCGAGCCAGGAATAATAAGCTATTTTTATTAGTCCAGAACCGAACGGAATAGCATCAGAAAGGTCGGGAAGGTGAATTTGAACCTGGCGGGGCTGTTAGCCCTGCTGAGCGAACAGGCCGAATTTCAGACTTTATGCGACCGGCTGGAAAAGGCCGCCCGCAGCCGTCAACGGGGTGCGCGGCTAAACCTGGCTGGCTTGCCAGGAGCGGCCCGGCCTTACCTGCTGGCGGCGTTGCAAAGCTGCATCGGGCGGCCTCTGGTTGTACTGACGGCCCGGCCCGCCCAGGCCCGCGACCTGGCACAGCAGGCGGCGATCTATTCGGCTCACCCCCAACTGGTGCTTAGCTGGCCCACCCCCGACACGCTGCCTTACGAGCGGATCACCCAGGACCCCGCGATTGTGAGCGGACGGTTGGCGACCCTTTCAGCCCTGCGCGACCTCGAACCAGGCCAGACCGACCGCCTCCTGATTTTTGCTTCGGCCAAAGGCTTGAAGCAACCCACCCTCTCCAAAACCGACTTTCGCCAGAGCGTGATGACACTGCGGCGCGAGATGACGATTGACCTCAACCGTACCCTGGAAAGCCTCCTGCGGATTGGCTACAGCCCCGAAGCCCTGGTCGAAGCTCCCGGCCAGTTCAGCCGACGCGGTGGTATTCTCGATCTTTTTCCGCTTACGGCGGATTTACCGGTACGGATCGAGCTTTTTGGCGATGAAATAGAGTCTCTGCGCCAGTTCGACCCGCTCACGCAGCGCAGCAGCCAGAAGATCGACGAAATCAGCCTGACCCCGCCCATCGAGGTACCGCTGTGGCGGAGTGGCGAAGCCTGGGAGCGGCTTTCGAGCGTTGATACGAGCAGCCTGCGCGAAGAAGTACGCGAGGAATGGCAGCGTCTCTTGAACCGGGTCGAGAACGGCGAAAGCTTCGAGGGGATCGAGCAGTTTATGCCCTATTACACCGGCGGCGAAGACCTGTGTAGCTTGCTCGATCATCTGCCCGGCGAGGCGGCTATTGTTCTGGACGGCCCGGCCCAGATTGCTTTTGCAGTCGAAGAATTAACCGCTCAGGCCGAGGAGTTACGGGCCACTTTCGAGAAGGACGGCGAAATTCCTCCGGCGATCCTGCGCCCTTACCTCAACTGGCCCGAACTGGATGCTACCCTCAAGAAGTATCCCCGCCTCCTGATCAACCGCACCGACGAGGCCGAAGATAAGCTAGGCGAGGGAGCCGTCATCGAAACGCCCGACGGAGCGCGAGAGGCTGCCGGGGCCGAAGCAGTCTCGAACTTTGAAAGCCTTTTCGAGCCGGTCAGCGAATACGCCGGGCAAGTAGGCCGGGCTATCGAAGATGTCTCCGAGATGCTCAAAGAGCGGCAGCGCGTCGTGATCGTCAGCCAGCAATCCGAACGACTGCGCGACCAGTTTGAAGACCGCGAGGTTTTCCCGGTGCTGCGCAAGGAAGCGGGCGGCGGCAGACTGCCTACCACCCCTAATCCTGGCTCGTTCAACCTCTTGCAGGGCGCACTCCTGGGCGGATGGCGGGCGAACGCCCTGGGCCTGACCCTTTTGACCGACCGAGAGATTTTCGGCTGGACAAAACAAACCCAGCGCGGCACCGAAAAGGCCGAAGGCACCCGCCGCACTCTGCACCAGCGCGACGCCTTCTTGCGCGACCTCAAGCCGGGCGATTATGTCGTCCACATCGAACACGGTATCGCCCGCTATGACGGTTTGATCCGCCTCAAGGGAACCGGGCAAGACGGCGAGGAGATCGAACGCGAATATCTTTTCCTCAAATACGCCGACCAGGATAAACTTTACGTCCCTATCGAACAGGTAGACCGTGTACTGCCCTACGGTGCGCCCGGCCACGGTACGCCGCAGCTAAACCGGCTCGGTAATTCGGACTGGACACGGGCTAAACGCAAAGTCCGGGCTGCCGTCGAAGATATGTCCAAAGAACTTTTGCAGCTTTACAGCGTCCGCGCCGCCAAAAGCGGCCACGCCTTCCCGCCTGATACGACCTGGCAGCGCGAGATGGAAGAAGCTTTCCCCTATACCGAAACGCCCGACCAGATGAGAGCGATCATAGATATGAAGGGCGATATGGAACAGCCTCGTCCGATGGATCGCCTGATCTGTGGCGATGTCGGCTATGGCAAAACCGAGGTAGCTCTGCGCGGAGCCTTCAAAGCGGTGCTGGACGGGCGGCAGGTGGCCGTCCTCGTGCCGACTACAATTCTGGCTTCCCAGCACTATCAAACCTTCATCCAACGCCTGGGAGCTTTCCCGACCGTGATCGAGCAGTTGTCGCGCTTCCGCACGAAGGCCGAGCAAACTGCTATTCTCGACCGCCTGGCGAAAGGCCAGGTAGACATTTTGATCGGCACGCACCGGCTACTCCAGAAGGACGTGATTTTCAAGGATTTGGGCCTGCTGGTAGTGGACGAAGAACAGCGTTTTGGGGTTAAACATAAAGAACGCCTCAAACAGATCAAGCAGGACGTGGATGTGCTGACGCTTTCGGCTACACCTATACCCCGCACCTTGCACATGTCGCTGACCGGTGTGCGCGATATTTCGATCATCGAAACACCGCCCGCCGAGCGGTTGCCAGTCAAAACTTACGTGGCCGCTTACAGCGAGAACCTGATCCGCGAGGTAATTTTGCGCGAACTCGAACGCGGCGGGCAGGTCTTTTTCGTCCACAACCGCGTCCAGAGCATCGCCGAAGTCGCGGGCAAACTTAAAACGCTGGTGCCGCAAGCCCGCGTGGTGGTCGGCCACGGCCAGATGGAAGAAGGCGAACTGGAAAAGGTGATGCTAACTTTCACCCACCACGAAGCCGATGTGCTGGTCTGCACGACCATTATCGAAAGCGGCCTGGATATTCCCAACGCCAACACGTTGATCATTGATAACGCCGTAATGTACGGCCTGGCTCAGCTTTATCAGTTGCGCGGGCGCGTCGGGCGGGGCGCAAACCGGGCTTACGCCTACTTCCTTTATAAACCTGGCACGGTGATGACCGAGGATGCCCAGAAGCGGCTCGACACGATGCTGGACACCCAGGAACTCGGCGCGGGCTTCAAAATCGCCATGAAAGACCTTGAAATTCGCGGCGCGGGCAACCTGTTAGGGGCCGAGCAAAGCGGCAATATTGCCAGTGTCGGGTTCGAGCTATACCTGCGCCTTTTAGAAGAAGCGGTCGAGCAGCAACGCGGTGCTGAGGAACGCCCGCTGGAAGCGCAGGTGGAAGCTCCCACGGTCAACCTGTCGCTGCCTCTGGCAGCTTACCTGCCCGAAGACTATATCAGCGATCAGGCGGTGCGGTTGGACATTTACCGCAAGCTGGCCGCTCCGATGCAAACGGCGGGCCAGATTCGGGAACTGGTGCGCGAACTGGAAGACCGCTTTGGCGCACTGCCGGAAACAGCCCGGAACCTGATGTACCTGCTGGACATAAAATTGCGGGCGATCCGGGCCGGGATCGAGAGCATTATCGAACAGGACGGCGAAATTTTCCTCAAATGGCCCTCGCCCACGCTCGAAAGCGAAATGCGCCGCCAGGCCGGAGCCAAACCCGCCCCGCTCGAACGCAAACGCCCGACCGGACGAGCCAACGTAGACCCGCGCCGCCTCATGCGCGAGTACGGCGAAGCCTTGCGGATTACGCCCAATCAGATGCGCCTCAACACCCGCCTCCTCAAGGAGGAATGGCCGCAACGTCTCAAGGAGCTTTTGGAGGAATTGGGCAGCTAAAAACGGCCCTGCCCGTCAGGAAAAAGCCAGGGTCTTTGCGCTATATCAAGTTCTAAACTTGTTATTCTGGGCGAAGAATTTTCCTTTCCGAGACCCTTCGCTTACGCTAAAGGTGACAGATAGCGCATAGGTGCTACTGCTACGTTCAGAAACAGTTGAAATTGGGATTTTGTTCTGCTCCAACCTAAGCAAGTCTAATGCTTTTTAAGGTTTCAAAAACAGAACGTATTTTATGTTTGCTTAACCAGTGAGGCTTATATGAGGCTAGAGATTGAACCACTAATAGAAAACGCTAAGAAATTAGTTTTGCGTTTAGAAGAAATAATATTTGAAGAAAGTAAAATCAAACGGGAAGAATATTTTGAAAAACAGTCCGAATATTGGGGGAAAATGGCACAATGCTTAAGGAATTGTGCAGAAGTAAAAAACATTTATCCAGGCTCACCTAGCTCAATGTTTATCAGTTGGGATGAAAATGAGCATCACAATGTTGTAGTAGAAATAAGTGCTTTTGCACCTATTGTTGCCATTTATTTTTACGGCACACCTCCTCTTTCATTGTTGACAACTCTTGACCATTGTTTAATTGACCTTGATTTAACAAAGCTAACCAATGAAGAAGTAGTACAACTAGAACAAGAGCACTGGTATCATTCAATTTTTTAATCCTAATAACACAACCTCCAATCATTTATTTGAAACAAGGCTCTGAGACACTTTAAGTGAAAGTGTATAATTATATAAATGGATGAGGTGTTCCTGGTGCAATAAAACGTTCTATCGGTGCAACAAAGGTCTCTGCAACATTTGCCAAATCCTGACCCTATGACGAAATTGCGCAGCAACCTGCTGCGCAATTTCCCTGAGGAAAAAGCCGTCGAAGTATCTAAATTTAGCCGTTCCTGCTATAGTTAAGAACGTGTTTTAGTCCTTATTAAAGCGAATAGAAGCTCGAATAGTAGTATGTGTAAAAGCTTGAAAGGAAAGTTACGATGAACGACCCTCATATTGATATAGACGAGATTGATAGTACCGAGGGGCTTTCTGGCGCAGCCGCTAATCCCGCCGCCAGCCCAACCCCTGCTGCCTTCGAGGACGATGCCGAATGGATGGGTGGAACCGGCCAGGGGCCGGTAGGCTTTAGTATGCCGGATATGTTTTCGACTATGACCCAGCAGTTCCGCCGCTGGCAAGAGCGCGTGACGCCGGGTTTTGGGCGAAGTGAATTCGAGCTTGTGCCGCCGGAAACAGTCCGCCACCTGCGAGCCAGCCAGCGCGAATTCTTGATGGCCTGGCGGTCGCTGATTGACAGCTCTTTGCAAAGGATCGAACGACAGGAGCAGCGCGACCAGCTACGCACCGAAACGCAGATGAGCAGCGACGGCCCTTCGCGGGGTAATCATAAAATTATCGTGGAAGAATTCGACGACTAGATTAGCTCTGGGCCGGGACACCGGGCGCGGGCAGGCGCGGCCCGCGCTGGCGGTCGCGGTTCCAGGCAGGCTGGCCGTATTTAGTAGCTTCCAGGTGGCGGGCTAACTCCAACTCGGCTTCGTCCGGCTTGTCAAAGTGAAATGAAGCTCCGAAATATGCCGCGAAGGACGCCGCGAAAGCTTCCTGAGCTTCCTCATACGAAGTCGCCCGGCCTCGCGCCTCCTCGATAGAGCTAAGCCGGGCGGCTACCTGCCGAATAGCTTCGCTCTGGCTCAAAGCGGCGGAAGGTTTTAGAACTGAAAACAACTTGGGAACATCTACCGACAGCAGAATTGTACCTTGCTGCATCAAGGCTCCCTTCTGGCGGGCCTGGGCACTCCCGATAATTTTACGGCCTTGCCAGGTGACTTCGTAGGCACTGGGAGCATCAAAACAGGCGGCGGTGATAGCCTCTCTGGAACCGCGCCGGTCTCTCCCGGCCATTTCTGCCGCTACACCCAGACCGCCCAACCCCTGCACGAGTGCGCCACTGATCTTGCGATAAGACTCCAGCACGCCTCCACTAAAGCGCGAGTCGTCCACCGCCCCGACCAGGCTATAAGTCAGTTCGCCCAGGTCGTGCAGAATCGCCCGTCCCCCGGTGGGACGGCGCACCCAGCCAATCCCCAGCCTCTCGCAAGCTTCAAAGTCTACTTCGCGCTCGGCTCGTTGGGCGTAACCCAGCGAGAGGGTCGGCGGTTCCCAGCCATAAAAGCGCAGCACCGGCGCGGGCCATTCGCCCGCTTCCTGGCGGCTGGCGTAACTTTGCCACAGAGCCTCGTCCAGGGCCATATTAAAAACGCCCCGCCCGCGCCCCGAACGGATTAGCCGCCATTGAGACGGATAGATGTTTTGTATCATAGGCCAATTTTACTCTTTTAGCTCCCTTTTGACAAAAGTTGCTGTTGTTTGCCCGGCCTAAATTGTAAATTACCTGAATGAAACGGACTTAAAAAAGCTCGGTAAAGAATTGCTTGAGAAGCTGCGGGTCATGCGGTGAGACGGGTTGCGGCATTGGCAAGATTGCTTGAATTCGGGCGGCGGCTTCGACGGTAAGGCGTTCGGCCTCATTCCTACCAGCATCGGGCTGAACAGGAGTTGGTGCGCCAATCGTCATCGTAATGTGTTTGCGAAGCCAGGGCTGTTTAGTCCCGCTAAAAGCAACCGGCACAATCGGTACGCCACTGTGGGCGGCAAAATGACCTACTCCTTTTTTGAAGGGTAAAAGATGCCCCGTTTCGACCGGCGAAACAGTCCCTTCCGGGAAGATACCCAGCACGCCGCCGCCCGCCAGAACCCTCTCGACCCGATGGGCAATCTCGAAATGAGCCTTGCCCTGGCCCCGGTCTACTGGAATTACCCCGCCAATTCGGTCGGTCATAAAACGCCGCCAGGCCGAACTGTGCATATTCTCGCGAGCGCCTAAAAAGTAGATACGAGGTTGGGCCGGGGCAAACGCCAGCATCAAGAACGGATCGAGCCAGCTAAGGTGATTGCCCGCGAAGATGTAGCCGCCTTCTCGCGGCAGATGCTCTAAGCCCCGCACTTCTACCCGAAAAAGTAGCCGGAGCAGGCCGCTAACCAGCCAGCGCAGAACAATAAAAGTAAGTGAAGCCCGCCGGCAATTCGTCTCGACCAGCCGCTTATGATCAACTGCTGGACTGTTCAGGGCTTGTATTCTAAGGCTCATTTGGTTCCTTCTTTCGAGTTAATTTAGTTTTCTAAAGATTAAGACATTTGTACCAGGTAGGGACGTCGGTCGTTTCGGTTGTTGTGGCGACCGACATATTCATTTTAAGGCGGCAGAGGCTATCAAAAACAGCCCTAAAACTGTCAAATACTGTAAAAAGAGCTGTTCCAGGCCACCTTATAGATTAGAAAGCCCGGTAGCAGCACGCCAGTGGTATGTTTTGTGCATTAGAATTCGACAAAAGAGTGCGGCTAAACGAGCCTGACGAGGAAAGAACCACGAAAGAAAAGTTGGGCAGACCTGACCGGGTTATTACAGAAAAAGCCAGGAAGATAGACGAAAGGTTTCGGTTGTTACCGAAAGGAGTTGTTAGCACATGAGCATTAGTTTTAACGGACAAAATTATACTTTTGATTTAAGTAACATTTTGTGGTGGCTGTTAGTCGGTCTTATAGCGGGGCTTCTGGCAAGTGTGATCACGCGTCGGCGCGGTTCGATCATCAGTGACATCATTTTGGGAATTGTCGGGGCGTTTGTGGGAGGTTTTTTGCTAAGCTTCCTGGGTCTAGGCACCTATGGTACGCTTGGCACGATCCTGGCTGCCACGTTGGGAGCTATCGTAATCATCCTGCTGGTGCGGGCTTTGTCCGGCACTCGCGGACGGCGGCGCATTTAGCCAACTGGCTTTTACTTTTAAGCCAGGCCCAAACATAGAATCAAAAGGGACACAACCTTTGAACTTGAAGGCTTCAAATTCAAAGGTTGTGTCCCTTTTCGTTCAGTTCAAACTTACCGGCAACGCGCTAACGCCCCGAAAGACCATCATGGGCGGGCGTTCGAGTTGCGTCGAGGTCAGGCGCAAGCTGGGGAAACGCCGCAAGAGGGTATTAAATGCGATTTGCCCTTCCATCCGGGCCAGGGCCGCCCCGACGCAGTAGTGGATACCATGCCCAAAAGCGGCGTGCTTGTTGTAGCTGCGGGTTATGTCAAGCGTTTGCGGCTGGGGGTATAAAGCCGGGTCGTGGTTGGCGGCGGCCAGAGCCAGCATTACCGATTGACCGCGCTGGATAGCCTGGCCGCCCAGTTCGAGGTCGGTCGTCGGGATACGTTCAGTCCATTGCACGGGGCTATCGAAGCGCAGAATTTCCTCGACCGCACCGGGAGCCAGCGACGGGTCGTTCCGCAACTTTTCAAGCTGGGCCGGATGTTCCAGCAGAGCCAGCACGCCGTTACCGATCAAGTTGGTAGTAGTTTCGTGTCCGGCGGCCAGCAGCAAGAGGCAGTTGGCAAAAAGTTCTTGCTCGCTCAGGCGGTTGCCGTCAATCTCGGCCTGAGCCAGGGCTGCCAGCAGATTTTCTTGCGGGTCGGCCTGCATCTCGGCCAGGATTTGCCGCAAGTAAGCTCCAAAATCCTGTAAACTCTGGCGACAGGCCAGAGCCTGTTCGAGCGTCGCACTCCCGCCGATCAGGACGGCGAAATCTTGCGACCACTTTTTGAACTGAGCGCGGTCTTGCTGGTGTACCCCTAGCAACTGGGCGATTACGGTCACGGGTAGCGGATAAGCAAAATCGGCGATTAAATCCATCCGGCCCGACCCACTGGCGATGTCCAGCAAATCGTCGGCGACCTGCTGAATATAACCGCGCAGGCCTTCGACCACCCTGGGGGTAAAAGCTTTATTGACCAATGCCCGCAAGCGGGTATGCGCGGGCGGGTCGAGAAAAAGCATCTGGCTTCCCACCGCCTCATAGAGCGGGCCAATCTCAGACCGCAGCGAAGGCGGCAAATTCTCGATATTCATGCGCTGGGCCGAAAAACGCGGGTATTGCAAGACACTATTAATTTCGCTCTGGCGGGTCACTACCCAGCAGCCCATCTGCGGATTAAAGTATACTGGCCCTGCCGCCCGCAACCGGGCATAGAACGGGTAGGGGTTTTCCAGGTTTTGGGCTGAAAGAGGGTTCAAATCAAGGTTATCAAGCTGGGTCATACCTGTCTCCTGTTGAAGTTATCTTAGCCTCAGCCTATTCCCCCTCATTCGCCTTTTTTCCACACCATATTCCCCGTTCTTTGATTGAAAAGGAAGTTTCTTGCAAGGTCTTACTGCCCGGCTGATAACAAATTGCCGCTACCGAAGGTTGCTGTCCAAATTTCCCTTCTTTGGTAGTTTCCAACCCCACTAGCGGCTCGATTATTCCTTCTATATCTGGAGTCAGATTAGAATCTGCTTTGGTATGAGCTAATAAAGAGTTACCGGCGGGTACAGTTATAACGGGCCATTCTGCGTCACCGGCAAGGTCTAACTTAAAATCACCGAAGCATTTGTCACCCACAAGCGGTTTAGGAGTAGGCTGGTAGGGCTGCACCCGCCCCCAGCCGTAACCCTGTTCTCCGCCAAAGTTCAGTTTAGAGAGGACGTCTCGCCAGAGTAGAGCGCAACCTTCTTTCTCGAAAATATAGCCGACCAGATACACCTGTTCGCCATCACGGGTGCAAGGGGCAATAAATTCGGTTTCGTGCAAACTACCCTCTTCCGAAGAACGCCCGTCAGTCAGTGCGGTGCTGGCGTAGCTGTTCAAAAACCTCCAGGCAAATCCTTCCGGGTCGTGCCAGGGCCATCCGATAAGTTCGTCCGGTGTGGGATTAGTAGAGGGGTAGAAATAGGTGTAAGTCAGCGAGTTATCTACCTCTCCGCCCATCTTCACATAGTCACGATCATCTCCCTCTCGCGTCAGGCGGGCCGTTAAAGCTCCCCACAAGTTGCGTCCGGTGAGATAAGAGCGGGTCTGTTGCAAGTTGCCGACTTTGCGCCAACCGACGTGCAAAGGGGAAAGTAGCTTGAAAGTTACGGGGTATGCGGTCCAGGCCATAGGGATTAACTTTCCTCTCCTGCTTTGGCTCCGTAACGGGCATAGATCAAGGTTTGTTCCCAGAGTTGTTTCACCAGAAAGAGCGTGTCGAGGTCACTGCATACTTTTTCGGTCAAGTGTTGACCAACATCTTCCCATTTGTCTGGACGTTTATCGGACGGCAAAGCCAGTGCTAAAGCATTGATCGGTTCTTCCTTTAGCGATGCGAGTAAATGCTCCGATAACTTATTTGCGTAGTCGTCCTTGCTTCGAGCATAGAGAAAAAGCATTCCGGCATAAACGCCATTTTCCTGCAAAACGCCCAAAGTTTTAGTTGCCATATTTTCTAAATTGCCAGGCTCCTTCTTGGCTAACTCTTTTTGCTTCTTCTCCTTTTCTTCCTCAGTCGGAGATTTGTTAGGTTGTGTTTGCGCTTGCAACCACTTCGTATACTTTTGCTCCACCGCTACTTTTACAGTTCCTACAATACCCTGAGCGGTGCGGGCGGCCAGCAAATCTAAATTATTGCTCACCTGGCTACCTCCTCAACTTTAGCACCCTCTTCTCCCGGCTGCTCTTTTTGCGGCTCAAACTGGGATACTACTTTCATCCGTCCAAAACCACGTGTTCCCATACCGCCCACTCCCAGGTACTCGATTAAATCAAGCCCGGTCCGCACTACATCGAGCGGGCGGCTTGGTGTAGCTTTATCTTTATCTTGGGAAGGAGGCAAAGATTCGACGGCCTTAGCAAACCCGCCCCGGTAATCGTCCTCGATAATGTCGCACCAGAGCCAGGTAGCGCGGGGCAGGGCTTCGTAGGTGAACAACGCGCCATCGTCCGCCGCCCCGGTTTGCGGGTCAATACTGACCGAGGTACGCACTTCCAGGTTGCTATTGACGATCTGGGTCATCAACTTGGATGACACTATCACCAGTCTATCCTTAATGGCATCCCAATGAGCGAGTAGTTCCATCGGCTGAATTTTTGGCAGAAAATCTACTTTCTTAGCTTCGAGGAAGAGCCAGCCTAAATTAAGATGTCCATTGGTTATGCCAAAGCTGGTAATAACCTGGTTGGTTCCCAACGCTACTTGCTCTTCTTTGCTCCCGACTTCTTTACCCCAAACTTCTTCTAGCGTCTCCGCAGTAGTGATCCACACCGGCCCGGCCTGGGAAGCGACCGGGAAAAAGAGTATCCGGGCATCGCCAATGCTAACCGTCCCGGCTTGCCCGCCGCCTGCATCGGTAGCCTTGCCAAAAGTGTAATAGAAAGCTTCTCTCTGTTTCTTTTTTTCAGCCTTCTTTTTTTCGTCTTCTGTGCTAGTACCTGGTTCTAAAGCTTTATCACGCTTGGCTGACTCTGGCTCATTGAACAGACCTAGATGAGCGTAACTGCGGGCGGCCCCGGCCAGGCTCGTACCGGGAATCTTAGGCAGGTTTGTACCCGGTTCGCGCATGATGCTCATATCTACCCGGCCCAACCGATAGCCACCCGTCCCGATATGCACCGGGTCGAGCGTCATAAAAATAAAGCGTTGCTGCGTGTATGGTTGTTTGGGTGGCTGGGTTTCTGCGGTCATGAATTGGTCTCCTTCTTATCATCCTGGTCGGGTTTGCATTTTAGTATTTCCAGATAAAGTTCGGCGACATCGGCCAATTGACCGCTCCTGGCGGCGCGTTTTAGCTGTTCTAGCTTTTCCGGCTCAGGCTTTCTAATATTAGCCTGTTTTTCCTTGCGCCACTGGATATTTTTAAAAGCATCCTCGACCAGTTGCTCGAAAACTGTTTTATCTTTATCTTGCGACCAATCGGCCCGTTTAGTATCCACCAGCGTTACCAGACTCTTGATCTGGGAAGTGGACAGGCTTTCAGATAAAATCTTCCACACTTCTTCCAGTTCGCCAAACTGTTCGAGGTAGTAAGGCCGGGGCTTTGCGCGGGCATCTCCATCTGGCGGGAGGCGTCGCTGGCCGCCTGTGTAGCTTATTTCAAAGCGACGGGCGGCAGTATCGAGCCATTCAAAGTCGAACCGGGACGGTTGCAGTTCGACCGTATCGCCCGCTTTCAAATCGCAAACATGCACCCACTGCCCACCGTCTGGCCCGGTGAATTGACGATTTCGGCCCATTGGCTGTTTCTCGTCTTTAGCCTTCTCAACTTTCCAGTAGGGATACCACACATCGTCAGTCACGCCGTCGCCCATTTTGACCGGAACTTTCAGCAACAAGGTTTGGCCCGCTCGCTCTAATTTCAGTTCAGCCTCGGTCGGCCACGGGTCGTTTTGAACATCTTGTATCACTTTCCAAATCTGGGATTGAGTGGGTTGCTTGAGCATCCGCCGCCCGGCATCCAGAATTGCCGGTAAAGGAGTGCGCGCTCCGGCATATACGACCCCTACCGTCAGGGGCAACCGATTTCGCACCTTGCCCATCTCGCACTCATACTTCTGCCGTATAGCCCTCACTACCTCCAGCGACTTATCGGCAGGCACGAGGGCCATAAAAGTCCGCGGCTCGGCCAGGATCGGTATAACCGGCAGGTAGTTGTCTTGCTCTATTTCTACGCCAGTCACTTGTAGCGTACCACGCGGCGTGTTAGCCGAACCGTAGCCAGTAGATTCTTCTACCTGAAGGCCAGGGTTTTGTCCGCGTTCGTATATTTGTTTCTTTAGAAAATCCTCGGCACTTTTGGCATCCTTGATTTGTTGGGACGTACCCAGCCGATTAGCCGCCCGTTCCAGGTTCTCGGCACTAATAAACTCTAACTCTTCGGTTGTACCATTTCTCACGCAAACGATGCTAAAGCGCACCTGCCCTATTTTTAATTCATAAGCCTGGTGTCTTCCCAAAGATTTACTTTTCTCGGCATCCTTACCTGATGAGTTGGCCTTAAATGTACCACTAATTTTTAAGCGCGGCCCAACCTGCTTTACTGAAGTTTCAAACCCATCTTGAATTTCCTGCCAAAAGCGGCGCGTAGTCTCCCACACCCGCCGTATCCGCGCAAACGATGGGTTCTGCCTGAGTAATGCCAGGGCTAAAAGCTCTGGTTTCTTCGTCCCAACTGAAATATCTGCTAAATCCGTATCTTGTAATTGAAGGTCATAAAAATCTGCAATAGATTTATTGACTCTCTTTTGATTGTCTTCTATCAGGTTATTTAGCAATGGAGAGTCTGAAAACTCTGAATTAGAGTCTAGTGCTTTTTTAATCTCTTCTGTCAAAGCTTTTAGGTCAAAATCGATTAACTTCCCGTTTGAGTCTTTGCCGATAGATAATTGGCGGCTTGCAGGATCGAAACTCAATATGGTGTTAAAAGTGACACCGGATAGCCAATCATTTAGGTCAAACTGACCTGTTACCAACGCAACCCGCCCATTTTTATCCGCTACTTCGTCTAGCCAAATTGTCGTGTCGGGCTTTTGTAACCAACTCTCAACACGCTTAGTTCGTCTTCCTTCACATATCTCACATAATTTACGGTCGTATGCCTTAGAATCTTTTAACCCCCAGGGACGTAGCCCACAAGCATAACAAATTTGCCGTTCGCTGCCTGACTGCCATTGTTCCTCAAGCCATCCTGCGTTAGGGCTTGGTTTAGTTATAGCGGATGCGGCTAGTTCTCCAAAAGACAAAGTATTACGAGTAGGGCTAGAAACTGGCTGGATAGCAAAGCCCGTTTCCCCAGAGAAGGTTCTTTGAGCAATTAGTTGAATCTGATCAGCTAATTCAGTGTTTGCCACACCAATTGATAGTAATTTATCTACGTCTGGCACAATAAATATACTACCTGACTCATCACGGTAGATTTCAAATCCTAAAGGATAGGTTACTTCTAACATTTGCTTTACTTCATCTAAAGCACTACCGATTAGTTGTTTTCGAGCTAATAAATCAGTCAAACGTGCGCTATTTCCCCAAAAAGCCAGGCCATCTAATCCTATTCTCAATAGCCGCCAATTGTATTTATTAATTACTTCTTTTGCGCTAGGGTCTTTCCAGCCTAGAAGCAGATTTTGGGCTAATGAAGCTTTAAAAAAAGCAACACTCAAAGCGGTTTGGTCAAATAGAGTTACATCGTTGAAAGGTCGTCGTGTCTCTGCAAGTGAGGTACGAAATTTAACTTCTAAAAACTCCAAAAACTCATTTAGGTAGCTTGTCCAACTTGCTTCTAAGTTTGCATTACCATTTTTAAGTAAGACTAATTTCTTTTGTAGAAACTGGTAAAGTTTTTGTCTTTGTATCTTTATTTCATTCAAATCCAACATTGATCCTTCAAAGCCAAAAGCTGTCGCCAGATAAACGTTAGGTCTCACATCAGTTCCGAAGCGGGCAAGTATTCCTTTTTCAATTCCTGAACCTCGGCCATGAGCATCCATCAACAACCCGCGAAAATTTGATTTTGGACTACCATCTCTATGGCCTTTAATCAAACTCTTAAAGCTAGAATCGTATGCCTGAAATTTCTCAATTGGCAGTTTATTCCATATAGTGCCAGTCCAGTTACTAACTAGAACTTCATTTAGCTCTGCAAATTCAGCAGAAGAGCTAGAAATTTCGGCTGGTATTTCTATATCTAAATTAGCATTTGTTCCTTCTAAAAAATCTTCATGAAATTTGCCGAACATATGCAACCACGCCGCGACTTCGGCCAAAAGCAAGGCATCGCGGTACTGGTGCTTCTTCAGGATTTCGAGGGAGTCACTCATTAGTAGCGTCCTTGTCGGTGAGTTGTTTTGCAACTTCTTTCAGGTTACTTAAGCTGGTAAACGGGCGATATGTGGTAGCGGGCGGCGGCATATTCTTTTGCGCTTCGTATTCTTCCAGGTCTTGTTGGAATTTCTTCTGAGCTGGTTCATAAGTGCGGAGTTCTTCGCGTGCGTTTTTATAAGTATCCATCTGGCTGCTTGAAGCTCTCAGTTTATCGCGCCATTCTTTAGGCTTGAGAGTAAAATCTTCATTAGGAAACGCAACCCGCACTTTTTTGATATTTTCCGGCTCGGTAGGTGGTTGCGGCTCAGGAAGGGTTATGACGACGCTATCGGGTTTGTTAACTTCTATATATCCTGTTTTAGTTTGTACTGTGTCGTGAGCAAGCCCGAAGCCGCTGCTGGTCTTTGCCCCGAAGCCGTATTCGCACAGCATCGCGTGCAAAGCCTGGGCTACCAAAGTTAGGTCTTCCTTTAGTTGTTGAGGCAGAGTCGTTTTGGATACCTGGGGATTGAACGGCAGGTAAAGCAGCGTAAAAACGCCGGAAGCCCCGGCGGGTACGCTCTCGATCAAGATGGGGTTCTTGCCGACACGCCTCTTACGGTCGTGCGGATTGATAATCTCAAGGCTCTTTTTGATAAAGAAGGTCGGGAAGAAGTAGAGCCGTCCGGCCTGAAAATCTTCTGGTTTAAGGTTGGCCTGGTCATCTTTGTCCGTGCCAAACAGCCGCACGAGGATGTCGGGCGACTCACTGCGCCGTCTGGCGGCTGCCCGCAAACTGCCCTTCCACGAGTTCGGCGCGACAAAAGGCAAGCCAAACACTTTATCCTTTCGCACCGGGTTATCAATGATGTAGAAATCGGTTTCGTCCTTCGAGATATACGGTTGAGCCAGCTTGAAGCGGAACTGAATTACAAAACTGTAAGGCAGCAGCTTGCCTATCTCGATCTTCGGCGTTTCAAA
>JBBRBE010000054.1:0-33898 GCA_038206175.1 Chloroflexia bacterium | reverse complement strand
TTCTACGTCAACAAACGCTGGCCGGGCGGTTTGCTGACCAACTTCGTGACGATCCGCACTCGTCTGCGCTACCTGGGCGACCTGGAAGCCCAGAAAGCCCGTGGCGAATTCGAGATGCGCACCAAGAAGGAAGCCAGCAAGCTGAACGAGGAAATTCGCAAGCTGACCGAAGTGCTGGGCGGTATCAAGGGTATGCAGGACTTGCCAAGTGCAATGTTTGTGATTGACCCGCACAAAGAGCGCATCGCTATGCTCGAAGCTCTGCGGCTGGAAATCCCGGTCATTGCTATCGGCGATACCAACGCCGACCCGGACGAGATTGATTACGTTATTCCGGGTAACGACGACGCGATCCGCTCGATCAAGATTATTTCGGCACGGCTGGCCGCCGCTTTTATCGAAGGCGCTGGCCGCCGGGCTGCTATGCGAGCCGAGCAGATGATGAGCGAGGACGAGCAATCGGGCCGCGACCGCAATAGGGGTGGCGACCGTGACCGCGGCGGCGACCGTGACCGCAATAGGGGCGGCGACCGTGACCGTAACCGGGGCGGCGGCGATAATCGAGGTGGCGGCGGCGATAACCGGGGTGGCCGGGGCGGGGAACGCCGCGACCGGGGCGGCGATAACCGAGGCGGCGACCGTCAGGCTCAGCAGCCTCAAGCTCAGGCCCAGGCTGCCGTAGCGATACCCGTGGCTGCTCAAGTCAATACGCAACCCAGCGACGCCGGGATGACCGAAGAGGGCAAGGTTCACAGTAGCTAATTCCCTTTAGAGACAATTTGGCGATAAATGCAGCACGATGGGCCGACCTCTTTGATTAGTCGGCCCGTGCTGTGTCATAAACTATTAAGTAGACACAGGAGAATGACAGTGGAAGTTACGGCTCAGGCGGTGAAGTCTCTGCGCGAGGAGACCGGCGCGGGCTTCAAGGAGTGCCGCGATGCGCTGGCGGAGAGCCAGGGCGATGTTAAGAAGGCTAAAGCCTGGTTGGAAGAGCGGGGCTTGAAGAAGGCCGAGAAAGTTACCGGGCGCGAGGCCAAGCAGGGGTTGATCGAGACTTATGTCCACCAGGGGCGCGTGGGTGCGATGATCGAGCTTAGTTGCGAGACCGATTTTGTAGCCCGCACCGAAGATTTTCAGAAGCTGGCGAAAGACATCGCCTTGCACGTGGCCGGGGTCAGCCCGACCTATGTGAGCGTGGAAGACATCCCGGAGGCGGTTCACGAGGAAGCCAAGACCGAACACGGAGATAATATCAAGCGTTTCTATGAAGAGAATGTGCTGTTACATCAGCCTTTCGTCCGCGACAATAAGACCACTATCAATGAGATGCTGGTTAAAGCGCGGGCTTCGCTGGGCGAGAATATCGTGCTACGACGGTTCACCCGTTACGAATTGGGCAAGTAAGAATTAGTCCTTCCAGGCGAAAGGGGTAAGAGCGGCAGATTTTACAAAATCTGCCGCTCTTACCCCTTTCGCCTGGCTGCTTTACCCCTTAAATTTCCCGGCGGGCAATACTCTTACCTTGCAAGAAAAGCAACAGGTAATCCTGACCACCGGCTTTCGAGTCGGTGCCGCTCATATTGAAGCCGCCAAAAGGCTGTACGCCGACCAGTGCGCCGGTACATTTGCGGTTGAAGTAGAGGTTGCCGACGTGAAACTCGCGTTCGGCTCGCTCTATACGGGCTTCGTCGCGGCTAAAGAGCGCACCCGTCAGGCCATATTCGGTGCCGTTGGCAATTTCAAGGGCGTGGTCGAAATCGCGGGCGCGAATGACGGCCAGCACCGGGCCAAAAATTTCTTCCTGAGCAATCCGGGCCGTTTCGGACACCTGGCTGAAGACGGTCGGCGGGATAAAGTAACCTTCGGTGGGAAGTTGGTGCTGGTCGCCCGCCACAAGTTGACCTTCGCTCTTGCCAATCTCGATGTAGCTCCGAATTTTGTTATAGGCTTTCTCGTCCGAAACCGGGCCGAGGTCGAAGTTTTCCTGGCTGGTAGGACCTAAGCGCAGGGCATTAGTGCGCTCGATTACACGGGCCAAAACCTGGTCGTGGATCGAGTCCACCAGGATCGCCCGGCTTCCGGCACTGCACTTTTGACCCTGGAAGCCAAAGGCACTGGCGACAATCGCGGCGGCGGCGGCTTCCAGGTCGGCGGTTTCGTCTACCACCACGCAGTCTTTACCGCCCATTTCCAAAACCGTGCGCTTGAGCCAAATCTGGCCGGGCGCGACGCGGGAAGCTCGCTCGAAAATCCGCAGACCAACCTCTTTCGAGCCGGTAAAAGAAACAAAGCGGGTTTGGGCATGATCTACCAGCAGGTCGCCAATCGCGCCACCGCTACCGGGCAGAAAATTCAAGACACCTGCCGGAAGCCCAACTTCGTGCATTAGCTCGACAAAGCGGTAGGCAATCGTGGGCGATACGCTGGACGGCTTGAGAATAACCGTATTGCCGGTGACAATCGCCGCCGACGTCATGCCAACCGTAATTGCGAGAGGGAAGTTCCAGGGTGGCACGACCACGCCGACACCGAGGGGAATATAGCGCAGATGATTGTATTCGCCATCTACTTGCACAGTCGGTTGTGGCCCGCCCAACCGCAACATCTCGCGTCCGTAAAATTCAAGAAAATCAATCGCTTCGGCGGTATCTACGTCTGCTTCGACCCAGTTCTTACCCACCTCGTAGATCATCCAGGCACTAAAGAGGTGCTTGCGCTGGCGCATCAAGTCGGCGGCGCGGAAAAGGAACTCGGCGCGTTCGGCGGCAGGGCGGTACTGCCAGGTCTGGAAAGCAGTCGCGGCGGCCTGAACTGCGGCTTCGGCTTGTTCGGGCGTCGCGCTGTGGAAGTGAGCAACTACTTGCTGAGGCCGGGCCGGGTTGAGCGAAGTCAAAAGCGAAGTGCTTTCGAGAGACTTTCCGTTGACCAGGGGGCCGTGGGTGCGGCCTAACTCGGCTCCAACCTGAGCCAGAGCCTCTTGCATGGCGGCTCTATTTTCAGGCTGACTCCAATCGGTGAAAGGCTCGTTTCGATAAGCGGGCCGGGCGGATGTCGGAGCCTGGGCTGCCGCCGATGTTTCAGTTTCCACTATAGTCATACTCTCTTCTCCTAAAAGTGCTTCCAGAGGTTCAAGCAGGGTCAAACCTCACTTCTTTCTAAACTTGTTGGGCCTGATCATTTTTAATATTATATCATTATTAGGTAAGAAAGGCTATTTTGACTAATAATGTTAGCCAAAAAGCCTTTTAACTTACACAAATGTAGTGAGGCAAACAGTTCAAACAGGCTCGTCGCGCTCTTCGACTAAATATTCGTCCGCGTAGAGGATTACACCCCCGCCCGCCCGCGTACTATCTTTGATGCTCATAGATTTGTGTTACTCTCCGCTTTTATGGAACTGCTTGCCCCTCGCATTCAGAGCCTATTATATCATCTCCTTGTTTTCTACATCTCAATGTACTCTACCTTTTCAAGGTGTTGGTAGAGTCGGTTGGGCTGCCGGGCTTTTCGCGCTCGGCCAACAGGCGGCGTAGCACTTTGCCAATAAAATTGCGCGGCAGTTCGGGCAAAAATTCGATTGCGGCTGGCACAGCGTAAGTTTCCAAGCGTTGTCGGCAGAGTTCTAGCAGTTCCTCGGCGGTGGCTCTTTCGCCGGGGCGCAACACCACAAAAGCTTTGACTTTGTTCTGCGGTGCGCCCTGCGGCACGCCGACTACGGCCACATCCAGCACTTTGGGATGCTCGAACAACACTTCCTCGATGTCGCGGGGATAGACGTTGTACTCTCCGGCCAGGATCATATCTTTCTTTCGGTCTATAATATAAAAATAGCCGTCTTCGTCCATTCGAGCCACATCGCCGGTATGGAGCCAGCCACCGGCCAGAGCCTGAGCCGTTTCGTCGGGACGGTTCCAGTAACCTTGCATCACCTGCGGCCCACGCACCAGGAGTTCACCGATACCACCCGGTTCTAACTCCTGGCCGGTCTGAAAGTCTACAATGCGAGCTTCGGTGCCGGAAAGAGGCAGGCCAATCGAGCCTGACCGCCGCCGCCCGCTTAACGGATTGGAATGGGTAACTGGCCCCGCTTCGGTCAGGCCGTAACCTTCGACTAGCCGCCCTTTGGTCAGTTTCTCGAATTCTTCCTGCACTTCGACCGGCAACGGTGCGCCCCCGCTCACGCAAGCTCGCACGCTGGCTATACCATACTTTCGCACGCCCGGAAAATTCGCCAGGTTCTGGTACATCTGCGGCACGCCGGGGAAAATCGTAGGCCGGTAGGTAGCGATAGCTTCCAGCACTTCCTGGGTGACAAAATTGGAGAGCAACACCAGCGTCGCGCCCAGCAGCGGAGCCAGATTTAAGCACCCGGTCAAACCGTAAGAGTGCGAAAACGGCAGTACCGCCAGGATCGTTTCGTCGCCGGGCCGGGCTTCGGCCAGCCAGTAGCGCACCTGTAGCGCGTTGGCCGCCAGATTCGCGTGGCTCAGCATTATGCCGGAAGGAGTGCCGGTCGTGCCACTGCTGTACTGGATCACCGCCAGGTCGTTAATGTCGGTTGGAATATCGAGAGTAGCGGGACTGCTGCGCCACAAAAGACTTTTGAAGCTATGCAAAGCCGTGGGCGAACCTGCTACCGGGCGGAGAGAAGGCATGCTGTGGCCTTCCTGCTTCTCACGCAAGAGCCGGAAGAGTGCCCGGTCTTTAAGGCCCAGGTATTCTTTGAAAGAGGTGACAATCAGATGAGCCAACCCTGCCTCGGCCTCGGCAGCCACCGAACTCAGCAGGGGATAGAAAAGGCTGAGGCCCACCGCGATTTTTGCGCCGCTATCTTTGACCTGGGCCAGCAGTTCTTCACGCTTGAAAAGCGGATTAGAAAAGACGGCCACCCCACCCGCTTTAAGCGTACCGTAATAGGCGATTACAGCCTGGGGAGTGTTGGGCAAGAGCAGCAGCACCCGGTCTCCCGGCTTCAGGCCAAGCCGTTGCAAGCCGTGAGCGAAACGGTTAGCCTGGCGTTCGAGGGAGCGATAAGTGATTGGCCGGTCGTAAAATATCAGGGCCGGACGCGCCGGGTAAAGCCGCGAAGCCAGTTCGAGCGAACGTTGCAGGGGAAAGACCAGTGGTTCGATGTTGTAGGGTGTTCGGCTATCGTAGAATTTGAGCCAGGGCCGGGTGCGTTCCAGTTCGCGGCGGTCGCGGCGGCGGCGGTCGCGTTCTTCACCCTGCGGAGCGGGGCCAAGAAAGCGTTCGATGGCGCGGTTTACCGCATCGGGCCGCTCGACCATCACCTGATGAGCCGAAACCGGGATAATGACTTCTTTAGCCCCTTCGATAAGGGTGGATACTTCGCGGTAAGCCTCTTGCCGGAACAGCAAATCGCGCTGACCTAGAATTACCAGGGTCGGTACGTCTATCGCTTTGAGATAAGGCGTACCATCCCAGATGCTCAGGGCGTTACGGTTCCAGGTGCTGATGACGTGAGCGGGTGGGTAGAGCCGAGCAATCGGCACGACCCGCCGCACTCCTCGCAGGAGCGGAGTCGGCAAAGCCAGCACAGTCCGGCCTACCCAGCGGAGCTTGAAACGCACTGCCGAGGCAATCAGTACCAACTTCTCGACCCGGCCTGGATACTTCTTCATGAAGTAAGCCGAAACCGCCCCGCCAAAAGAGTGGGCCACCAGCACGAACCGGCGCGGCACTTCCAGGGCGTCCAGAGCGCGGTGTACATCTTCGGTCAGTTCTTCGACGGTATAACGGCTGTTCGGGGCATCGCTCAGGCCGTGGCCGCGCAGATCGAGGGCCACCACCCGGCACTCGGCCCCGAAATATTCTAGCTGATACTTCCAGTAGGCCGCCCGCCCGCCAAAACCGTGGATCAACACGATTGTCCGCAGAGCCTCACGCGGCCCCACATCAATCGCACTCAGATTAAAAGACTTTTTGCCGGGTTCGTCACTTAGCTTGACGCTGCGACGGTAAAGATCAACATCGAAACTCACGGTCGCCTTCTTTCTAACTCTTTAGCTCTAACTCTCTAGCTATTTAGCTATTTGCCTGTCTATTATATTTTATTTTTAGGATTACATGAAAAGCCCTGATAAATTCTGATTATAGCACGAGCAGCCTAGACCAAAAGCGACTGCGCCGTGTGTCAGCCAGTGGTACGACCGGGCCGGGGAGGGCATCAATAGCCCTTTGTTTTAGGGTATAATAACCTTGCTTTCAGGCGGAGGAAGTTCAGGAGGGCGGCATTAAAACGGGCCAGGGTTGCCCGGAAGAGATGAGATGCAAGCGGTAATACTGGTAGGAGTGCAGGGAGCGGGTAAGTCTACTTTTTATATAGAACGGTTTTTTCAGACGCATCTGCGGCTAAACCTCGATATGCTCAAGAGCCGTTATCGCCAGGGGGTCTTGCTGCAAGCCTGCCTCGCTACCGGCCAACCTTTTGTGGTAGACAACACCAATCCAACCATCGAAGAACGCGCTCAGTACATCGAGGCCGCCCGGCAAGCCGGATTTAAGGTCATCGGCTATTACTTCGAGGTTAGCCTGCAAGATTGCCTGCGCCGCAACGAAGGGCGCGAGGGCAAAGCCCGCATTCCGGCTAAAGGCGTCGTGGCGACTTACCGCCGCCTGCAACCACCGACGCGGGCCGAAGGGTTTGACGAGCTATTTACAGTACGGCTTGGCCCCACCGGGGAATTCGAGATCGCGGAATAAACCTGTAAATCTAAAGGGTCTGCTTGATTTCGAGGGAAAGGCTGAATTAGAATTAGAATCGGAAGGGGAGCAAGAGCAAGTGCAAGAGCAAGATTGGAAAGCTTACATCGCACCGGTACTGGATAAACTGGCCGAAACGTATCTGGGCAAAGGTTCGGTCGAGTTGTCCGAACCGTTCCAGGTGCTGATTGCCACGGTAATATCGCAGCGCACGCGAGAGGAGCAGACTACCGCCGTCTCGAACCGGCTATTTGCCGCCTACCCGGATGCGGCAGCCCTGGCCGATGCGCCGGTCGAACACCTCGTCACGCTTCTGCACGGTTCGCTCTACCCCGAAGTGAAAGCTCCCCGGCTAAAAGAGATTGGCCGCCTCTTGCGCGACAATTTTGGCGGGCAGGTTCCCCGCACCATAGACGAACTCCTGGCGTTACCCGGCGTAGGGCGCAAAACGGCTAATTGTGTGCTGGTTTACGCTTTTGGCTTGCCCGCCATCTGCGTGGATGTTCACGTTCACCGCATCACCAACCGGCTAGGCTGGTTCTACACCAAAAACCCCGAACAAACCGAGAAAGCCCTGGAGAAAATCTTGCCCAACCCTTACTGGTTCACGATCAACCGCCTGATGGTACAGCATGGCCGGGCCACCTGCCTGCCGAGCGTACCGCAATGCCCGCGCTGTCCGGTTCGCCAGTGGTGCGCCACCGGCACGGCCCGCCTCGACCAGCGTTCGTCCCAGAAGAGGGGATAGGAGTATGAAAGGTGTTATATCTGAGCGTACACGGCCATTTCTACCAGCCTCCCCGCGAAAACCCCTATACCGGCCTGATCCCGCAAGAGGTCGGAGCCGAGCCGTTTCGCAACTGGAACGAGCGAATTACCTTCGAGTGCTACGAACCAATGGCCCAGCTTGGCAACTTCGCCCGTATGAGTTTTAACCTGGGGCCAACCCTGGCCGCCTGGCTGGAAGGAGCCTACCCTGCCACTTACGAGCGTATTCTGGAAGCCGACCGCCAAAACGTCGCGCAGCATGGGGTCGGTAACGCCCTGGCCCAGGTCTACAACCATACGATCCTGCCCCTGGCAAACCGGCGCGACAAGATTACTCAGATTCGGTGGGGGCAGGCCGATTTCCGGCATCGTTTCGGGCGCGACCCGCAGGGGATGTTTCTGGCCGAATGTACCGTAGACCTCGAAACACTGGACGCGCTGGCCGAGTGCGGCCTTCAGTTCGCAATCCTGGCCGAGTGGCAGGCCGAGGAGCGGCGAGTAGACGTGACCCGTCCTTATCTTGTGCGGCTACCGAGTGGCCGGACAATTACGGTCTTTTTCTTCAACGGTGCGCTATCCTGGAATATCCACAACCCGCGCCTGAGCGACGCCGAGACTTTCGCCCGCTACAGCCTGCCCCTGACGATTGATCGGCCTCGCAACTTTCGCCAGGAAGACCAATTTGTGCTGGCGGCCAGCGACGGCGAATACTACGGCCACCATTACAAAGGTCGCGCCCACTGGCTTTACGATCTATTAACGCAGCACGCCCCGGAGCAGGGCTGGCAAATAAGCTACCCTGGCCTGTACCTGCGCGACCATCCGGCCCAGGCTGAAATAAAAATTGCCGAGAATACCGCCTGGAGTTGCTTTCACGGCCTGGCCCGCTGGAACGGGCGTTGCGAGTGCGAACCGCTCGATTTTGCAGCGACTACCCCGCCCTGGAAACCCGCGCTGCGGTCGGCCCTCGACCGACTGGCGGCCCGCATTGATGAAATTTACGAGGCTCAGGCCGGGCCACTGCTGGCCGACCCCTGGGCCACCCGCAATCGCTACAGCGAAGTTATCTTACGCCAGATCAGCCCTGCCGAGTTTGTCCGGCGCGAACTTGGCTCCCAGGCAACCGGGGCAGGTGAGGCTTTGAAATTAGAGCGACTGCTGGAAGCCCAGTTTATGCGCCAGTGGATGTATACCAGTTGCGGCTGGTTCTTCGAGGATTTAAGCCGGATCGAGCCAAAAAACAATCTGGCGTATGCGGCGCGGGCCATCGGTTATGTGCGCGAAGCGACCGGCCTGGACCTCGAAGGAGCTTTCTTGCACGACCTGGCCGGAGCGGTAAGCTGGCGTACCGGCCAGACCGGGAAAGAGCTTTACCAAGCCGCCGCCGGATAAATAGAGCCACGCCAGGGCCAGGACTAGGCAGGGATAGGGGCGGAACTACCGCCCTCTAGCTTGAGGCTCAGGCTGACCCGCCCGCGCTGGCGGTCAATTTGCAGCACCCGCACATTCACAATATCGCCCACGCTGACCACTTCCAGGGGATGCTTGACGTAGCGTTCGCTCATTTCGGTAATATGCACCAGACCGTCGTGTTTCAGACCAATGTCCACAAACGCGCCGAAATCTATCACGTTCCGAACGGTTCCCTGCAAAACCATCCCCGGCACTAAATCTTCCAGCTTCAGAATATCCTGGCGCAAGATCGGTTTGGGTAGTTCCTCTCGCGGGTCACGACCGGGCTTTTCCAGGTTATCCAGAATATCGCGCAAGGTGGGCGTACCCAGGCCCACCTTTGCGGCCACTTCCGCCAGCTTTTGCTCGTCGCTAAGGGTCTGGCTACGGAACTCTTTCACGGCGGGCGCACCGGGCAAACTTTTAGCGTTCCCGGCCAAAAGCTTGAGCAATTTCCCGGCAGGAACATAACTTTCCGGGTGGATGAAAGTGTTGTCCAATGGCTCGCTACCGCCTGCTATCTTAAGAAATCCGGCGGCCTGTTCAAAAGTTTTGTCACCCAGGCCCGGCACTTTTTGCAATTCCCGCCGGGTTTTAAAAGGGCCGTTCTTCTCGCGGTAAACTACTATCGCGTCGGCTACTTTTTTGTTGACGCCCGATACATAGCGCAGCAAAGCCGCCGAAGCGGTGTTGAGGTCTACCCCGACATAGTTTACGCACGACTCGACTACGGCATCCAGGCTCTGGCTCAACTGCTTCTGGTCAACGTCGTGCTGGTACAGGCCGACGCCGATGCTTTTGGGGTCGATCTTGACCAGTTCGGCCAGGGGGTCTTGCAAACGGCGGGCAATGGAAATATTGCCGCGCTGGGTCGCGTCCAGGTTGGGAAATTCCTGCCGGGCGAGGTCGCTGGCACTGTAAACCGATGCGCCCGCTTCGCTTACCATGATGTAAGCCGGACGCGGTTCGGGACAGGCGGCAATCACGCTGGCGGCCAGGGTTTCGGTCTCTCGGCTGGCCGTACCGTTACCAATCGCCAGAAGCCCTACTTTGTAGCGTCCGATCAACTCTAGCAAAGTTCTGGTGGAGCCAGCCCGGTCGTTTTGCGGTTCGTGAGGATAAATCGTGCCGTTCGCCAGCAACTTGCCGGTGGGGTCTACCACCGCCAGTTTACACCCGGTGCGAAAGCCAGGGTCAATTCCCAGCACCACCTGACCCCGGATCGGCGGTTGCAACAACAACTGCCGCAAATTCGCGGCAAAGATTCGGATTGCGTGCGACTCGGCTTCTTCGCTCAGAGCGGCCCGCACCTCGTTTTCAATCGAAGGTAAAGCCAGCCGTTTGAGGCCATCAGTCAGGGCAGTACGTAGTTCGTCCTTGAATATCGAGCGCGGCTCAAGCGGATAAAGTTGCAGGGCTGTTTGCTCGGCCAGGGCCGGAGCCAGTTCCACTTTGACCGATAGCACGCCTTCTTTCTCGGCCCGGTTGAGAGCCAGTCGGCGATGCGGCGGGATGCGCGACAGGGGTTCGCTGTAGTCATAATACTGCTCGTACTTTCGGCTCTCGTCCTTTGCGCCTTTAGCCAGGCTGCTTTTAAGAACGGCCTGCTGGCTCATCACCCGGCGCAAGCGGCGGCGCAACTCGGCATCTTCGGCTATTCGCTCCGCCACGATGTCCCGCGCTCCGGCCAGGGCTTGCTCGACATTCTCCACTCCCCGCCCGGCGTCCACAAATTGCCGGGCATACTCGCTCGGCTGACCCTTGAAAGTTCTTTGCAATCCAATCAGGTCGGCCAGGGGTGCCAGCCCTTTCTCACGGGCAATCGTGGCGCGGGTGCGGCGTTTGGGCCGGAAGGGTAGGTAAAAATCTTCGACCTCCTGCAAAGTAGCCGCTTTTTGAATCGAAGCCGCTAAACCAGGGTTGAGTTGGCCTTGCTCTTCGATAGAAGCCAGCACCTCGATTTTGCGCTGGGCCAGTTGCCGCCCATAAGCGACGCGCTTTTCTAGCTGGCGCAACTGCTCCTCGTCCAGCCCGCCGGTCACTTCTTTGCGGTAGCGGGCGATAAACGGCACGGTCGCGCCGCCATCCAGTAGTTCAATGGCTCGTTTAGCTCCTTCGAGCGACAACTTGAGGGCAGTAGCAGCCTGCCCAACGATTAAATCATCGTTTATTAGAACAGGTTCGTGACCTGTGTGGGGCTGAGCCATAGTTGCAAGATTCTCCTCGTCTAAAACCGTATACCCGCTATTCGACCCTTAAAGGCCAGTTTGTCAGGCTTTCTTAATTCAGGCCTGTGTAACAACGAGACAGGACAGGCGGTTGCCGCCGCCGTTAGCCTTGATCCCGTGGTCGGCCAGGCCAGAGAGCCGCAAGCCGTGGAGCAAATTATCACCCTCCAACACCAGGCCACCCGCGCCCGGCCCTTTCAGTTCCAGGCCCGGCCCGGCGGCGCAACCGCCATCCAGGGTTGTGCCGGGCAGAACGCTCAAAGCCGGGCTACCCAGGCTCAAAACCTTCAGCCCGCCCGTCAGCTTGAAGGTGATCACCAGGCCGGGTCTGTTCTGGGCTTCCTTCAAAGCCTGGGAGAGCGTACCGGGCAAGGCCGGATTGCCGCTATCGGTTGGCTCCGTCACGACCACCCGATTGAGACGCGCCAGGATCAGGCTGTTCTGGCCCACCGTCCAGCAATTCGAGGCGTTCGGGCAACTGACCGCGCTTAACTGGTAGGCTGTCCCGGCACTCTGGGCCGTCCAAACCTCTCCGCGCAACCCAAACAACGTCTGGGCCTGGCCTTGCCCTACCACCTGACAAACTCCCGGCGCGGGGCAAGCGGCAGAAACCGGGTAAGCGTCGGTGGGCAAGGCCGAGGCGGTCCAGGTCTGGCCGTTAAAGGTCAAAGCCCGGTTGTTATCGCCCACCGCCAGGCAATAAGTCGGAGTCGGGCAACTCAGCCCATAAAGCCAACCCGCCGGAGGAACCCCCGCGACGCTCTCCCAGACTGCGCCCGACCCGGCCAGCACCAGACCGCCCTGCCCGACTGCCCAACAGCTAGAAGGCCGGGGACAACTGACCGCTTGCAAAGCCTTGCCCGCGACCGGGGGTGCAACGTTCGTCCAGGCCAGGCCATCGTAAGTTACGATTGTACCGCGTTCACCCACCGCCACGCAACGGTCGGCCTGAGGGCAACTGATTGCGTTCAAGGTGTTGAGGGTCGGCGAAAGAGCTACTTTCCAGGCCGCGCCATCATACACTACAATCGAACCATCCGCGCCGACCGCCCGGCAGTGCCGAGGGGTGGGACAACTCAGGCCGTACAGGTTCGACAGGCCCGGCAAGCCCGGCACTGGCGACCAGACCGACCCATCATAAGCCAGGATCAGCCCGCCCAAGCCAACGGCCACGCAGGTAATCGGGTCGGGACAGCTAATCGCCGAGAGGTTTTTGGCACTCAGGGCCTCCCATTCAGGCGTCCAGGTTCCTGCATCCAGGCTTAAAAGCGTTCCGCGTTGCCCCACAGCGCGGCAACGGGTGGGGGTCAGGCAAACCAGGCTTTGCAGGTCGTTGGTGGTGGGCGGCGCGGCATCAATAGCCCATTGGCCGCTTTCGTAGACCAGCACCAGGCCACCCGCACCGACCGCCAGGCATTTATCGGCCTGGGGGCAACTGATCCCGCTCAGGCGGGCCGAGGTGGGCGACGCAGGGTATTGTTGCCACAGCGAGCCATCGAGTTGCCACAAAACGCCGTCACCCCCGACCGCCCAGCACGCATCCGCCGCCGGGCAAGCTACATCGAACAGGCTGGTTTCCTCGAATTGAGCGACCGTATCCCAGCTATTCCCGTCGAAGGCCAGAATAACCTCGAAGCCGACCGCTACGCAGTTCGTGGCACTCTGGCAAGTCAGACCCAGCAGGTCGGGAGTGCCGGTGTGATGCTGCGGACGCGGGCGGTTCGGGGCAGGTGGTGGCTCGACATATTTAACCCAATTCAGGCCGTCATAAACCAGGATTGTACTGGCTTCCCCGACCGCCCAGCAGCTATCGGAGCGCGGGCAACTGACCGCGTACAGCCAGCGATCAATCAGCCCGACCGCCTGGCTCATCCAGGTCAGGCCGTCCCAGTGCAAAATTGTGCCGTGTTCGCCCACCGCCCAGCACGAGTCCGGAGCAGGACAGGCCAGACTGCTAAGGGTGCGCCCGGTCGAGGCGGGGCTGTAAAGCTGCCAGGTTCCACCGCTATAGCGCAAAATTGTGCCGCTTGCGCCGACGGCCCAGCACGAGGCTGGCGTGGGAGAACAGGCCAGGTCGTAGAGGGTGTTGCCCTGCGGCAAAGGGTGTTGCCATTCCCAGGAGGCCGGGTCGGGTGGAGCGGCCTCGGCCCATCGCTGGCCCGGCCCACCACTCGCTGCCACTCCCACCAGCAGCAGCAGACCGCCTATAACCAGCAACCCAAACATTCTAAGTGTGGAGCCAACCTTGCCAGGGCTAAGCCGCACTAGCGACGGGCGAAAAGAAAATAAGCTGAACATTAGAGCTCCTAAAAGGACGAAAGTACACGGTAGATAGGATAGTTCTAATATAGCACATACCCGATAGCTCTTTAAGGCCCCATTGTAAATCTTTGTAAGGTACATTTAGCGTTTTTGAAACAGTATTTTTTCTCTATAGCTTCTCTGGCCCGAAACTGCTAGAATTAGTTATTGTTGTGATTAAAAGCATTGCAAATATTTAATGTTTTACCGGGTCTGGCATCTTTAGCGGCAGGCGTAATTAATATTGCCTGTTTTTCAGCCGATATGCCAGGTCAGTTCAAGGATGGTTAGGAGTTTTGAATGCGAAGTTTTACACCGGCGCGAGTCTTAGCTTTAGTCTTGAGTCTGTTTGTGATTGCCCTGCTACTTCCGTGGCCCCTGGCCTGGGCCGAGCCTGCCGCACCCATCCCACAGTCCGCTACCGAACGTCCGACCGTGGCAACCCGCAGCTATTCCAACGCCCGGCTGGGCGTAATTACCACCGAAACAACCCTGGATACTTCCAACGTCAATTCGGCCAGCTTTGGCAAGCTTTTTAGCCTCGATGTGGACGGCCAGGTTTACGCCGAACCGCTCTACCTGCCCGCCATCACGGTGCCGGGTAAAGGCGTTCACAACGTGGTTTATGTGGCAACCCAGCACAATAGCGTTTACGCTTTCGATGCCGACGACCCGACCCAGACCGCGCCGCTCTGGACGACCAATCTAGGGCCGTCCGCCCCAACGCCCAACCCGGATTTTGGCAATCGCTACAACGGAGCCTATAAGGACATCTACCCGGAAGTCGGTATCACCAGCACCCCGGTAATAGATGTCGCCAGTGGCACGCTCTACGTGCTGCCTTTTATCAAGAAGAACGGCGGCTACCTCCACCGCCTCCACGCGCTCGACCTGGCGACCGGCCAGGACAAAACGGGTAGCCCGGTGACGCTAGCCGCTTCCGTGCCGGGTACCGGCGTGGACGGCAACATTGATAACGACCCGAATCTGGTTACTTTCGATAGCAAGCAACAACTGCAACGCCCGGCCCTCACCCTCTCCAACGGAGTAATTTACCTGGCTTTCGCCGGATACGCCGATACCAATCCTTATCACGGCTGGGTGCTGGCCTACGACGCGACGACCCTGCAACAACGGGCCGCTTTCAACACTACCCCGGACGCCAATCCCTCCGATACTAACCAGGGCGAGGGCGGTATCTGGATGTCGGGTCAGGGTATTACGGTTGATACGGACGGCGATTTATATGTGGTAGTGGGTAACGGCACTTTCTACGATCCGTCCGGCGGCAAACAGGGTTATGGCAACGCTATCTTGCGCCTGAGGCTGGTCGGCAACGCTTTTCAGGTCATTAGCTGGTTTGAGCCTTACAACTATAGCTCTTTGAATAGCCAGGATAACGACCTGGGCGTCGGCGGCGTGGTGCTATGGCCGCTCCCTGGCCCGAATGGGCATCGCCTGGTTTTAAGCGGTAGCAAGCAGGGCAAACTCTACGTGGCAAACCGGGACGCTCTGGGCGGGCTGTGCAGCAGTTGCACCAGCCCCAACGGCGATACCAACGTTGACCAATGGTTCCAGGCTACCACCGGGCGGCACATCCACGGCACGCCGGTTTACTGGAACAGTCCCGCCGGGCCAAACCTTTACATGTGGGGCGAAAACGACAAAATAAAGGCTTTCCGCTTCGATCTGAACACCGGTAAATTCAATACTACGCCGGTTTCCAGTGGTAGCCTGGTGCTGCCTAATGGTATGCCGGGCGGCATCCTGACGGTTTCAGCTAACGGCGGTAACGCTGGATCGGGCATCGTCTGGGCTTCCCACGTCATCACCGGCAACGCCAACCAGACGCCGCAACCGGGGGTTTTGCAAGCATTCAATGCTGAAAACCTGAGCCAGGAGCTTTGGAGCAGCACCCAGGTTCCCGGTCGGGACGGTCTGGACTACTTCGTGAAGTTCAACCCGCCCCTGGTTGCCAACGGCAAAGTCTACCTGCCTACCTATGCCTCGACCGCCAACCCTGACCAGTTCTCGAACAAGCTTGTGGTCTACGGCCTCTTACGTTCGTTTGTCACCAAAAATGCCGACGACGGCGATATTGGTTCGCTCTCGTATGCCTTGAGCAGCGTTGGCCCGGACGAACCGATAATCTTTAAGCTGACTGGCGGCAACGTCATCAGCGTGCCGAGAACGCTCACGATGCGGCCCGGCCAGGTTTTAGCGGGCGGTTGTCCCGACGGAGTACCGGGCATCATTCTCAAAACCACTGGTTCGGGCGGGCTGGTGCTTAAAGGCGGTAACAACCTTTCAGGCTTTGCGCTCCAGGCCACCGGCACTGCCTTACAAGCTCTCACACCCACGGGCGGCAGCAACCGTCTAAGTTGCCTGCGCCTGGGCCGGTCTACGCCGGGGTAGCTTAGAGTATCCGAAAAATCCATTGACGGAGCAATGTCCTACACAAACCTAATTTTTGTAGGATATGGCTCTGCCTATTGACTGTTCCGCTCTGCTATTAGCTATTTTTCGGCTAGGCTCCTAGTCCGGCCTGGTTACTGCTTGTTTGTGGATTATTTATGCAATTGTTAAATAAACAAAAAACTGGAAAAAGCTAACTTTTTCCAGTTCCTTCGAGGTTCTCCAGTGAGCTTCTCAAGTTAAAAAGGGTTTTGAATTACCGCGCTCGAACGTCAATTGGCGTCAGGCGATAATGGCGCAGGTGGAGGCGTCCGTCTTCTTCCAGCCAGGGGATCGGCAGCAGGTAATGGCTTTTCTTTTCGGGGTTCGAGATCGGCATTACTTCGATCATTACATTTGCTTCGTGGGCATCGCGGTAGCGGCGGCGCATGCGGTGATAGCGCGGATAGACTACCCAGGCGGCCCAGGCGTGGCTTATTCCCCCGATCAACCGGGCCAACCAGGACGGTCGGACGGCGGGAGCCTGGCGCAGACCCGGCCCGGCCAGGGTTGTACCGAAAATAAATTCGCGTACCTTCACCTGACCACTAAAGACGTGTCCACACAGAGATCGCTCGTCCCAGCGCACATTCGAGAGACCGGGCAGATAAAGCTCGTCCAGGTAATGACCTTCGGCCAGGTGGCCTTGCAGGTAAGAACCTCGCGCCAGCACCTCGACCGCAAAAGCCCGGTCTTGCGGGTCAATCACCAGGAAAACGGCTTTTTCTTCGCCCGCGCCGATCCAGCAACTGCGCCAGCCCGGAACACCGAACACAAGCTCTCGTTGAGGCGAAAGAGTGGCCGTCAACAAAACTCGCCGATGGCTTTCGTCCCAGGACGAGGGCGGCAACTTCACCGCCGTCTGCACTCGTCCGTCCACGACATATCGAATATCTGCACCCTTGACCGGGCCGGTTGCTCCCCGCCTGCGCCCAATGGTTGCTACTCTAACCGCCATTGTCAGTAACTCCCTCTTCACCACTGAAGAGTCCACTTAAAATTTTAACTTTTCGCGCCGAGTTAACCCTGGCCCACCACGTTTGCACCCGGTTTTTATATTATAGCATATTTTAGCCGCGTCATTTGCTAAAATCCGGCCTGAGCTTAGCTCGAAATAACACAATAAAAATGAGACTATTAAGAATAAAACATAACAGCTTTTATCTCTTAATAGTCCTATTTTTGCCGAATTGAACTAAATTCACCACTTCGCGTCGTTTAGCTGTAAGAAGCCTTCTAGTAGTCGAAGCGACTGCTAAAATCTCGTCCTACTTCTAGACGGAAGTAGGAGAATAACCTAGTATTTGAATATCACCGTAGCCACCTAAAGCCCAATCACCTTCGGGATTATCCAGGCGCAAGCGGATATACCGAGCGGCTACGGCTCCAAACGGCCCAATAGTATTGTTACCGTAAGCTGGCGTCGGCCCATAGCCTCCGGTATTGATGTTACTGGCCCCCGGCAAAACCTGCCAGGTTGTCCCATCGGTCGAATACTCAATGGTCGTGTGGCGGGCGGTAGCCGAGTAAGTCGCAAAGTAAACCACACTCGTAACCATCTGGGTCTGGCCCAGGTCTAGTTTGAGGCTGGCCTGGCTCGGCTTTCCACTGACAACCCAACTTGTCCAGGGTAGGTTATCCAGAACTGTCTCAGCCTGCCCTGCCGAAGCAGTCGCCCCAACAATCGGTAATCGCTCCGAGACAGGTTGCCCCAGAGGGCCGGTTGGTTGCCCGATAGCGGCCCGTGTGCAAAGCTGAAGGTCGGAGAAGTAGCCCAGATCGTACTGATAGGTGTTGTTATCCAGCACGATACGGAAATAACGGGCCGTAACATCCTCCACCGGGTAAGTCTGAGAACCATAACTGGCTCCGGCGTTGACATCATTCAAACCTGGCAGAGCGTACCACTGCTTTCCGTCCTGAGAATACTGGAAATCGGTGTTGGGAGCTTTGCTGGGCGACTGAGTGAAAAGCTTGATCGCCGAGACTGTCCGAGCCTCACCCAGGTCAACCTGCACCGCCACCTCCTTTGGTGTTCCAGTCCACCGCCAGAAAGTCCAGTTGTAATTGTCTACTAGATTAGCCAGTCCTTCTCCCCCGGCCTGGCTTCCACCCAGAAGCGAATATTGCGAAAGCTGGCCGAGGGCTGGCCGACTACAAACCGCTTCGGAAGGCGTTTCCTTCAGGCGCGAAACCCTCACGTAGTCGAAGTTAGCCTTAAACCCGGCCAGGTTCATCGAGATTAAACCAATCCGAGCTTTGGAGCCAAGTTTGTGCGTCCAGGTTCCACCGCGTACCCAGCTTTGCCCATCCTGGCTGGTGTAGGCCGTATAATACTCTTCACCCGCCTGATTGCGTTTGACGATTCGCAGATAAGTCCACTCACCCGGCGGCCCGACGACAGTATTACCGTAGCGCGGATAACCTGGTGGCACTGAACTGGCTTCTTTGGCGAACTCGGTCTGGCGGGTTTCAAATATTGAGGTGTAGGTTAACTTGATGTAATTGTCGTCGTCGCCATAGATAATCAGACCGGCCTGAGCAAAATTATGGCAACAATCCCCAACTGGCACGTTAAACTTAAAACGGGTCTCTACCACATAATTGCCCTGGGGAGTTGGCTCGGTCAGCACCGAAGCGGTGTTATCGTTTACGTACAACTCGGCCTGTTGCGTATCAAAACGGAAGGTGCCATCTTCCAGCCCATAAGTGCCGGGGGCCGGTTGGCGCACCCAACTCCACTGCGAACTGAGCGAGGTTCCGTTAAATTCGTCGGAAAGTGATGTCACCGGACTGGCGGGGCCATCCTGGGGAGGACTTTTAGGTATATAGGCTGATTTCTGGCCGGGCTGGGCTGCCGGGGCCGGTTGAGGAGTATCGGAAGCCCATAAACCGCCGCGTACTGTCGGCCAGCCATTCACCCAATCCAGCGGATCGAGCAGGACGGGGCGTTTGGTAAAGCCGGTTGCCCCGGTGAAGTAAGGGTCGTAGCGGTCAACCGCGTGGTAAACCACCCAATCCTGCCCGCCGAAGTCTTGAAAGACCGCGTTATGACCGGGGCCAACCCAACGGTTGCCGTTCATCGAAATTACCGGCGTTCCACCGACCCGACTATCCAAAAGCGAAACGCCTTCCCGATCCACAAAAGGGCCAAGTGGATTGGCCGACCGGCCCGCAAAGATGCTGTAGCCGGTTAACGGCCCGTTGCAACAGTTCGTGGCCGACCCAAACAGGTAATAATAACCCTCGTGCTTAACAACATAAGCTCCTTCGTAACGGTTAGGGATCGTAATCTGAGTAGTAGTGGCCGGTAAAGAATGCAGACCATCGGCGGTAAGCTCACGGGCGCGGATACCACCGAAGTAGCTGCCGTAATAAATGTATCGCTTGCCGTTAGCTTCAAGTATAGCCGGGTCAAAAGTCCATTGGCCGTTCGGCTCTACTACCGGCGAGTCGGTAAAAGTCCAGGGGCCGGTGGGGCTGTTACTGGTGGCAACCCCGATGGCACTGGCTCCTGAGAGGGGAGCTTTGGTGTCGGGAATAGTGACGTAAAGATAGTACAAACCGTTAAAGTAATGAATGTCGGGCGCCCATATCCCGGAATTGTCCGCCGCCCAAACCGGTCTGCTTTTAAAAGCATCTCCGAGATAAGTCCAGTGCACCAGGTCAAAAGATTTGAGGATCGGGGTCGAATGAAAATTAAAATCACCATTTGCATTCCGGTCAGCCCCATTAAGCGGGTCGCTGGTACAGTACATGTACCAGGCCGAATCGCCGGGTTGCTGGCTGTGGATGAGCGAAGGGTCGGCACAGCTTTCTACTTGCCCATCGCCCGGAATATTTACCGGGAGTGGGTTAGTATAAGTGCCCGTAACGGTGCTGGTGGGCGCAACAAGTGCCTCTGCCGGGCTGACGGCCAGACCAAATTGACCCAATACGAGAAGCAGTACAACAAGCCAACTCCACCGTCGGGCGTTGTACTTGAAGGAAGGCTGCAACATTGCAATTCTCCTTGCTGATAGCTGATAATATATTTGTAGTTTACAGGCAATTCGGTAGTGGTAGAGATAGAGATAGAAACCCTGAAGAGTCGTAAGTTTCAACGTTATAGCGTTATTAATGCATTGTAACATATTAAGTCTAGCTAAATTGATAAAAAGTAGAAAAATATGAATGTCTGGCTAATTGATTTTGTTTTGAGCCGAGTAAAACAAAGACGAGGAGACACTGACCGATGGAACCAAATCAAACAGATGCTTCCCACTTCGGCGCACTCCTTCCCCGTGAGCTTGGCGACGGACTGGTGTTGCGCCAACCGCGTGAGGACGAACGAGAGGCCGTAATCGAATTCAACCGAGAATTTTTAGGGGAAGATTCCGGTCTGGAAGTAGGTTATATATTGCGCCAACCGCATCCCGCGGTCGGGCTGGACGATTTTCTGCTGGTAGTAACGGCAGAGGGGCAAATCGCCTCGTCGTTGTGCCTGGGTGAACTAGCACTACGGGTCGGCCTGACCTCCTTCAAGATAGCCCAGCCCGAATTTGTAGCCACCCGGCCCCAGTTTCGCGGGCGTGGCCTGGTACGCGCTCAGTTCGCCGTTCTGCACGAGTGGATGGCCCGGCGCGGCCTGGCTCTGGCGATGATCGGCGGCATTTCTTATTACTACCGTCAGTTCGGCTACGAGTACGGCATTGATCTGCCCCGCCTGGGAGCCTTGACGCCCGAACTGCACGCCGACCTGATCGTACCACCGCCCGGTATCCGGGTACGCCGAGCGATGCCCGGCGATAGTCCGGCCCTGGCCCGCCTGCTGACCGAGCAGGCTGCCCAGGTGGATGTTTCTAATCCGCTCCGGCTCGAAGACCTGGAGTGGTCGGTCGGAGTGCGGACTTTCGAGAATAACGATATTGAGGATTGGATCGCTCTTTTTGAGGACGAAGCGGTTGGCTCGGCTCGCATCTGGTACAAAGATAGCGTTGGCACGATGTTTGGGCTGACCGGATCGCTGGCGGCGGGCCAGGCCCTGATCGGCGTAATGTTGGCCCAACCTGGCCTGTTACGTCTAAACATTGATGGTCAGGCCGAAAGCGATTTAGGACGCTGGGTAGCCGGGTTAGAACCGCTACCACGGGCGGGCTACGCTCAGTATGTGCGCGTGAACGACCCACGCCAGGCTTTTGAATTGTTCCGAACCGAATTCGAGCGACGGCTGGCGACTTCGGCTTTTGCCCGTCTCAGTCGTGAGCTAGACCTGGGCTTTTACCGTTTCGGGGTGCAACTGGTTTTCCAGCAAGGGCGACTGACGGCGGTTAACTCTCTACCGGGCGAGCAGTCCCCTAAAATCGGCCTTCCGCCCGATCTCTTGCCTCGGCTTTTGTTCGGCTTCCGCTCGGTGGATACCTTCAAAGAGGTCTATCCCGATTTTTCGGCCAGCGCGGAAGACCTCGAACTCTTGCGGGTCTTATTCCCTCGGCTGCGGGCTTTCTTGCGCTTTTTCATCTAGCCTCGCCAGGTTTTGGACTTTTGGTTTTAGCCGAAGGTGGCCCTTGTGCTATAATTGCGGCCTGTTTAATTTGAACTTTTAGAAGCAAAGAAGCGGTAGGCAAAGGTGCAATTCACGTATTGTCCGGTATGCGGGACAGAACTGGTGGCGCAGGAGCGGTTTGGAGAAGTCCGCCAATGTTGCCCCCGGTCGGAGTGTGGCTATATTTTTTTCCTCGATCCCAAAGTAGTAGCAGTCGTGCTGGTCGAGCAAGCCGGGCAGATTTTGCTGGGTCGGCGCAACCACGACCCCGGCAAAGGTTTATGGAGCTTTCCGAGCGGTTACGTCAACCGGGGCGAAGTAGTCGAAGAAGCCGCCCGGCGCGAAGTAAAGGAAGAAACAAACCTGGACGTAAAGGTGCTGGGCCTGCTGGGAGTCTATAGCGAGAGCGATACACCTAACGTCTTGATCGTCTACCGGGCCAGCATCGGCGCAGCCAGTGCCGAACTCAAGCCGCAAGCCGAAGAAGTGCAGGAACTGGGCTTTTTCGACCTGGACGCTTTGCCTCAACTGGCTTTTAGCTTCGACCGGCGAATTTTGGGAGATTGGGCGGCGGCCCGCGCCCGCGATGAAAGCAAACTTTCGGTACGAGTAGGGGAGGAATAAATATGTTGACTTACACTTTCGAGGCGGGCAACCCGGCCCAAAAGCGCGAAGTAGCAGATAAACGCGCCCGGATCGGCCAGTTCCTGGCTCAGGAGGGGCTAGACGCATTGATTATCAACAGCCAGGCCAATTTCGCCTGGGCTACCGGCGGGGCCAACAACTGGGTCAGTATAGCCGGGGAGGAAGGCGTTGCCAGTCTGATAGTGCGGGCCGACGGTCAGGCAATGGCCGTGCTGGATAATCTGGAGGAGCCACGCTTTGCCGACGAAGAACGGCTGGCCGAACTTGGCTTTACCCTCCAGACTGCGCCCTGGTGGGAAGCTCCTTCCCGTGCTAAAGTGCTATGCGAACTGGCCGGAACCTCCCGCCTGGGTAGCGATACCCCGATGGAAGGTACTCGCCCGGTGGCCGCTGCGCTGGCGCAGTTGCGCTGGAGCCTGGGGCCAGAGGAACGCGCCCGTTATCGGCAGGTTTGCCAGGCTGCCGGGGAAGCTCTCGAAAGCACCTGCCAGGAAATTATTCCCGGCCAGAGCGAATGGGAAGTGGCTGGCTACCTGGCTCAGGCCAGTTACGAGCGAGGGCTGATCCCTTTTGTAACGCTGGTGGCGGCTGACGAGCGGATTTTCCGTTACCGCCATCCTATCCCGACCGAGCGCAAAATCGAGAATTATGTAATGGTCGTGCTGTGTGCTAAGGCGGGCGGTCTGATCGCCAATTGCACCCGGTTGGTGCATTTCGGGCCGGTCAGTTCGGAAATTATTCAAAAACACCGCGAATTACAGACGGTAGACGCGACTTTTAACCTCTACACGCGGCCCGGTGCAAAGGCCGGGGACATTTTTGCAAAAGCGCAACAGGCTTATGCCTATGCGGGCTTTCCCGACGAGTGGCAATTGCACCACCAGGGAGGCGCAACTGGCTATGCGGGCCGGGACTACCGGGCCGGGCCGGACAGCCCGGAAGTAGTGCAGGAGTGGCAGGCTTTTGCCTGGAACCCTTCGATAACCGGCACTAAAAGCGAAGATACCGTGCTGGTATCCAGCGAACCAGGCCACGAACTGGAAGTGCTGACCCGGCCTGCCGGGAGTTCCTGGCCGATGGCAACCGTCACCATCGAAGGTTCCGGCTCAATCGAACGGCCCGATATTTTAGAGAAATGAAATAAAATAATTCTAAAGCTTTACCGTAATTACCCTCTAAAGCTTTTAGCCAGGCTTGCCAAGCCTGACCTCGAACAACTATAATAAGACCAGAAGACACAACTATGCGGTTCGAGGCGAGGTTGTGGATACAAGCAAGAGAAATTAAGCAGCCTTTGTCTAGTCGGAGTCTCGTTTGATAATTAGTGTAGATCAGGTGTGGCGACGTCGCGCAAGGTTTGCCCTGCTGACGGTAATGTTAGCTGTTGTGGTTTCGGCCTGTGCCGAAGCTCCCACTACCACGCCAAAACCAGTTGACTCCTCAAATGCTTCTTTCCCGGTACCGCTCAATTCCCACCTGGCAGCCTCCCCGCCTTTTGTCCTGAACGTCTGGTTTGCCGACGATTACTACAATGAAGCTCCCATTACCGACCTCATGAAAGAATTCAAGCAGGCTTACCCGAACATTACCGTCGCGGTCAATCACAGCGAGTGGGGCCGGATGCGCAACCGCTTGCGCGATGCCGTGGGCGCGGGCAACCCACCAGACGTGGCCCACCAGCACGCTTTCGTCTTCGGGGCGCAGGGTTTCGCCGAACCACTGGACGACCTGTGGCAAGCCTGGGGCCAGGAGGCCCGGAACCGCTTTTTGCCCAACGCGCTGGAAGACGTCACCTGGAACGGCGTGAAATATGGCGTGCCACTCGACATCAATACAATTTTCCTTTTCTACAATAAGAGCATGTTTAAAGAAGCGGGCCTAGCCGAACCCGGCTCTAATTATACTTACGCCCAACTCCTTTCCGACGCCCGCAAGCTGACCAAAGCCGACGGGTCGCGGTTCGGGCTGGCAATTAAGCCGGGAGCCTGGGATGTCTTTGGACTCGTGCGCTCCAACGGCGGCGAACTGCTGGACGAAACCGGCGGGACGGCGACCTCGCGCCTGGACGATCCGGCTAACGTTCAGATGCTTCAGCTTTTGACCGATATGGTCAATAAAGACCGGGTTAGCCCGCAACCGGCCAACGCCGGGAAACGCCAGGACCCGGTAGACCTCTTTAAGCAGCGCAAAACCGCGATGTTTTTTAGCGGGCCGTGGGACTTGAAAGAACTCGAAAAAAACGCCCCGGAAGTTTATAACGAAGTCGGCACGGCTACCATGCCCAAAGGCTTGGACGGCAAAACTAACGGTAGCGTGCAGGGCGGAGGTAGCCTGTTCGTGCCAAAAGGAGCGCAACACCGCGAGGCGGCGTTCGAGTTTATGAAGTGGGCTGCCAGTCCGCGCTACCAGATTCGGCTGGCCCGCGAAATGGGCCGCTTCCCGGTGCTGAACGAACTTTACAGCGACGCTTTCTTTACAAATAATACTCTTTTGCAACCTTTTCTGGAACAACTTAAAACAGCCCGGCCCTACAAACTGGAAGCTTATTCGCTGGGCGACGTTACCTGGGAAAACTCTATCGCTACAATTTTTACCGGGAGCGAAGTCAAGCCAACCCTGAGCGACGCTAACCGGGCGGTGCAGGCTTCGATCAATGTCACGCGCAACCGCTAGAGAGCCTTTCCCTGCTATCGCTTTGGTGTTACAATCTAACGGCAACGGCAAGATAAGTTTAGTTAAAGTAAAAGCACTCTGGCTCTGTAGTAGGTTTTTGTGTCCGCCTAAGCTGGCCTGGAAAGCACAACATGTCAATTAGCACTAGCACCACTGATGGCACCGCCCGCCTATTCCGGCATCTACCCAGCGTGGAAAAACTTCTTAACACACCGCAGGTACAATCGCTGGCCGAGGACGAAGCCCTGCCGCACGACCTGCTGGTAGAAGCGGCCCGCCAGACCCTCGACCAGGCCCGCCAGGACATCCGGCGCGGAGAACAGGCTGCCCTGGACCTGGAAGGTCTGGCCGCCCGCATGGTCGAAAGTCTGACCGAAACGCTGGAAGGTTCTTTGCGCGAGGTGATAAACGCGACAGGCGTGATCGTGCATACTAATCTGGGCCGCGCCCCCCTGAGCCAGCCAGCCAGCGAAGCGGTTGCCCGGATCAGTAGCGGTTATAACAACCTCGAATACGACCTGGAAAGCGGCGAACGCGGTAGCCGCCTGAGCCACGTCGAGGCTTTGATCGCCCGCTTGAGCGGAGCCGAAGCCGGAATAGCGATTAACAACAACGCCGCCGCCGTTTTTATGGTGCTAAGTGCTTTTGCCCAGGGGCGCGAGGTGATTTTGAGCCGGGGCCAGGCGGTCGAAATTGGTGGTTCCTTTCGCATCCCGGACGTGATGGCCCAGAGCGGGGCGCGATTGGTCGAAGTCGGCACCACCAACAAAACTTACGGGCGGGACTACGAAGGTGCAATCCGGCCCGAAACGGCCCTCTTGATGCGCGTGCATAGCAGCAATTTCAAGATTATTGGCTTTACCGAAACGCCCGGTATCGCGGAGATGGCCGAGATCGCCAATCGCCACAATATTATTCTGGTGGACGACGTGGGGAGTGGCACCTTTCTGGATACGGCCCGTTACGGCCTGAGCCACGAGCCAACCGTCCAGGAAAGCATCGAAGCCGGAGCGCACCTTGTCACCTTTAGCGGGGACAAACTGCTGGGCGGGCCGCAGGTCGGGCTGATCGCGGGCCAGAAGCACCTGATAGAGCGGCTGAAAAAGCATCCGCTGGCCCGCGCTCTCCGCATTGATAAGATGAGCCTGGCCGCCCTGCAAGTAACCCTGCAACATTACCTGCGGGGCGAGGCCGAGCGCAAAATCCCGGTCTGGCAGATGATGGCCCGCTCAACCGAAAGCTTGCAGGCCCAGGCCGAAGGCTGGCGGCAAAGACTGGCTCCGGCCTGGCCGGGCGCGACTCTGACCGAAGGACTTTCGACCGTCGGCGGCGGTTCTTTACCCGGCGAAACTCTCCCGACCTGGCTACTGGCCCTGCCTGTACCGCCCGGTGGCTCGGCTCACAGCCTGACCGCCAGGCTCCGGCACGGTCAACCGCCGATTATTGGTCGGGTCGAACGCGAAACACTCCTTTTCGACCCGCGTACCATCTTACCCGGTCAAGAGCAAATCTTACTTAAAGCCCTGCAAAACTTGCTTTAAGGATAACCCTGCTCTGGCCTTCGTGAAGCCGGAGCATTGCCCGCTTGCTTTGTTTATGTCAATTAGAAAGAGACGCATGTCTAAAACACCCAAACGCTTGAACCAGATGGACGATCTTTTCGATATGGGTCGTTTCCCGGTCAAAATCTACCTGGGAGCTACTGCTAATATCTTACAAACGGTTTTGCTCACTTACTATTTGCAGGGCCGCTTTAAAAATACGCCCGCGCTGCTAACCTGGGTTTTGACCATTATTCCGGCGAACGTATTGCCGGTAATCGCCCTGCGGCAGGGAATGGACGAACAGACGGCGTATCCTGTGATCGAGGAAATGAGCTTTTTGCACGACCAGCATAAATTCTCAAGCTGGGTTTATGCGGTAGCGTCGGCCAATATGATGTTCTGGATTGTGTTAGCCTGGGCCGCGTTCAGTCTGAAACGCGGGCGGGTAATGCTGCTGGCGGTGCTGGGTCTGGCTTTTATATGTACCTTTTTTCCAGCCTGGCGGCGTCTGTTTATCAAAAAGGGGTAGATAAAAAAATGGGCTACGAGGCAAATGCCGAGCGCAAACTCTATCAGAAGTGTGAAAATTGTCTGTTTAATAAGTTGTGCTTCTGGCAAGAAGTGCAGCGCACGCAAGAGGCTGACGGCACCGGCAACGATTGCCTGATGTACCAGGACGAGCGCGACCTGCCGGTGGTCCAGCGCACTGCCCGCTATGCCGCCGTCGCCGAGCTACCCGCCTATACCGTGCGGCTGCGCAAGCCTGTCTAAGGCCGGGGCAACCCAGGTCGGAGCATGGGTCGGGGTCGGGGCCGAAAGAATTAGTGGGTTGCGTTCCCCGACTTGAGCGGCGGGCGAAGCCGTGAGTCGCTGAAGTCGGTGACGACGCGATTACGGCGGTAATTCTGCCGGTTGAGATCGATCTGGCGGTCGAAAACAACCGTGCGGTCTTTGCCGGTTTCTTTAGCCCGGTACATCGCGGCGTCGGCACTCTCAAACAGTTCGGCAGAAGTCAGGGCATCCTGCGGATAGCACGAAATTCCCACGCTCATGGTCACTTCGTTTAGCTGGCCGATAATAATCGGGTCGCTTTCGGAAGTAAAGCGGATTTTGCGCGCTTCGGCCCGCAAACGGTCGGCGGCAACTTTAGCTTCCTCGTGGCCTGTATCCGGCATTAAAATACACAACTCATCTCCCCCAAAGCGAAAAGCTACATCGCTGGCCCGGCACTGGTCGCGGATCAGTTGTCCCAGTTGCACCAGCAAAACATCGCCCTGCGCGTGGCCGAAGCAATCGTTGACCCACTTGAGGCAATCCAGATCAATCAGGAGCAAACTAAGCGGACTCTGATGTCGTTCGGCCCGCCGGATTTCACGCTCCAAACGCTCTTTCATCTCCCGCTTGTTATACAGTCCGGTTAGCGAATCGGTGCGGGCCAGGCGGTCTACCTGCTCGAACAAATGCGCCCGTTCCGCCCCAACCGCGATTTGTTTACAAATACTCAAAGCCAGCACAAAATCGCTACCCCAGAAAGCATAGGGCTTGCGGCTACCCAGGTGCAGCACCGCGTAAGTATGATCGCCAGTCTTGATTGGAACGCACAGGTGCGATTGCAACCCGGCAAATTCGTGCAACACTTCACAGGCTGGTTTACCCGGCAAGTTTACCGACATGTAAGGCTCGTTCTGGCGCAAAGCCTCGCACTCGCTCGAATGGTGGAGTTGAAGCTGGTAAGCCGGATTTTCACGGGCCAGTTGCGCCGCCGGAAGTTCGACCCGGCGCAAACGCTGGCGGTTCAACCGTTGCAATTCTTCTTCTTCCAGGGTCAGGCCCAGGCTAGTCTGCTGGGCTGGCACGGGGACAATTGAAAAAGGCGAAGCTGCTTCTTTAGACTTACGTTCCAGAAAAGTCACCAGATTTAGCTGGCCGGTTTCTTCGTTAAGCGAATGGATCGTCGCCAGGTCGAAATTAATTCCTTTTGCCATCGCGTCCAACGAAACCCGGTAGATTTCTTCAATGTTGCTCAGCCCATTAATCGCGTTATTGACGTTAATCAGGCTTTCTTGCTGCTGGGTTTGCTGGCGCAATTCGTCGCTCAGAGCTTTAAGGCGGTAAATATCTTTGAGGGCGATAATGCCCGAAACTACCTGCCCGCGTTCGTCGCTGAAGGAGTTGTAGCTGCACGAAACCCAGTTATCTTCGCCTTCCCGCGTGGGGATAAGCGTTTCGACATTTGAAACCGAAATGCCGTAGCGAAACGAGCGGCGCAGGGGACAACTGTCGCACAGCGACTCGCCTTCCGGCGAATGTGGCTGCAATACTTCCTGGCAGGTATGGCCGAGAGCTTCTTCGGCTTTCCAGCCGGTCATATTTTCGGCCCCCTTGCTGAACAGGGTTATGCGCATGTCTCGGCTGACTTCCACAAAGCCATCTACCGCCGCATCCATCACCGCCTGCTGGCGACGCTGCTGATATTCCAGCACGTTGCCAAGCTGGACAGTCTTGAGCAACCCGGCCAGAGCCGGTTCCAGCACTTCCAGGTCTTCCACCTCGGCCTGACCAATGGAGCCGCTGGTACGGTTGATCAAGGAGATTACGCCTTGAAACTGGCCCTCTATTCTTAGAGGCATGACCAGAGCGTTTTGAACATTAACGATCCGAAGGCGGCTTTTAGAGGGGTCAGGGGATTGCGAAGGGTGGTTGAGATAGGATGTCTGGCCGGTCAGGAAAGCGCGGGCCGTGGTACTGGGTTCGTCCAGGCGGATACGCATCGTTTCTAGCTCGGCTTCGGCTTCGACCTGGGCTAAATTGCCGCCTGCACGAGCATAAATGGGGCGCAGAGCTACCAGCGTTTCCAGCTTTCGCTCGTACTCCAACAGAACCGCATACTCGAAACCCATACTATCGGCGGCGATTTTTAAAGCTTCATAAATTGTCTCGTGGCGGCTGGAATACGCACTGAGGGCAGTTTGAAGTTGGCGCAAAGCCTGGAATTGACGATGTAGCCGGGCTGTTTCAGCCAGAAGAAGGGCTTGCGTTTGCGAACCGACGGAAAGTTCAAAAGCAATTGGACGAGCGGGCGAGACAACGCTCGCATCGCCAGGTTTTGAACTATCGGCCTGGCCCTGATCAGAAGTTGAAAACATATGCTAAAACCAATAGCAGGAAGTTCGGCCCGATCCGGCTTAAAAGCCGTACAGGAAATTCGGCCCGGCAATCTCCTCCCGCCCCTTACCTTTACTAATAATAGTACAACGACCCATGACCCAAAAGCGAACTGGTGTGCAAAGCGGCCTACCTGAGTAGCCACTTCAGCCTGAGTTGCTCAAGCAGCCCAGATGAAACACCCCTATCATCAAAACGATCCTAAAGCTGTAAAAGCTAATCCCATCAGGTAATTTGTTTCATCATACAACATATTCTCAGAAAAAGAAAGACTTTTATTCACAAACTAAAAATAGAAATAGGTAAAATATAGAGAATTGTTTATATAAACTTCTCTATATTTTACCTATTTACTGGAAGCTAATCACGTTGGGAGGGCGTAGCCACAAGCGTACCGGCGGAAGAGCCGATTGCACGAGGATAGTTGCCCAGAGCGGGCGTGGGAGCGATCAGGACTGGTTGCGGCGGCAGGCTCGGCCCCATAAACGCGGCGGGAGCGACTGCGCGGCGGGCAATCGAGGGCGTGGCGGCGATTTGAGGTTGCAACCGCAAAATCGTAACCGCTTGCGTCCCGGCTACCTCGCCGCTCGAAGTCGGGGCCGCCGAGGGATAATCCGAAGGAGGCAGGGCCGAAAAACTGGCTCCCAGCACCCCGGCAATGATCACCAGAGTCGCCGCCAGCCCACTAAAAACCAGCCGCCAGGACGAACGGGCCGGGACAGGTCGGGTGCGCGGGCGCGACGGCCCTATCGCCGTAATCGCCCGCGTGTTTTCGCGGCTGAACTGAGCGGCCAGCCAATCCCGCGTCTGGTCAGCAATAGCCTGGGCCTTATATGCCGCCTGTGGGTCGTGCAGAGCCTGGCGCAACCGGCTTGAATCCTGGCTCCAGGCGGCTAAGACCAGGTGACAGGCCCGGCAGGACGCTAAATGCCACTCGACCAGCGCGCGTTCCTCAGCGTCAGCCTCTCCATCCAGGTAACTCGAAAGGGCGATTTGAGCCTGTTCATCGCCGCAATCAGGCATTGGCAGCAGGGCGACATTGCCCGGCCCCCAATTTCTAGCTTGCATTCTCTTCATAGTCCTCAAAATTGTGCAATTGTTTAGGTTTAGCCTCACCCGCGCCGTGGTGAACTGGCAGGGCAGACTGCCGTTCCGAAAATTCTTCTTCCGCTTCGTCTTGCTGGTAGGCAAGCTGGAAAGCTTGCCGCGCCCGGTAGAGCCGCATCTTGAAAGTAGTAAGCGGTACGCCTAAAATCTGGGCGGCTTCGCTATAAGAAAAACCTTGATGATAGTGCAGAACCAGACAGGCGGCGTGTTCTTTGGGCAACTGCCCTAACACCCGCCCAACGGCATCACCGAGAGCAATCTGCTCGGCCACGCTCTCGCTTCCAGGCTCGGCCCAACCGCCCACCGAAAGGTCGGTCGAGCGTTCCTCCACGGCCAACCCGTTACCTTCCGACCGGAAATGGCCCGACTCTAGCCAGCTAAGTGCCGCCAGAGGCGAACCCCGCCGTTTGTTGCGGCGGAGATAATCCATTGCGTTATGATGAGCGATAGTAAAGAGCCAGGCGGACAGGTTAAAATCCGGCCCAACTTCGGCGGCGGGCAACCGCATCAAGCCCCGGTAAGCCTTGAGAAAAGTCTCTTGCGACAGGTCTCCGGCGGCCTCCCGGTCGCTCAACAGGCGGTACAAATAACCTGCCACCGGCTTGCCGTATTCCTCGAATATAGCCTGAAACGCCGCGTGGTCGCCCTGCCGCGCCCGTTCCAATACATATGCATCTATCTTTTTTATTGCCATAATCGAGTACAATCACTCTGGAAATTAGAAGTGGCCCGCAGTGGCGGCGGCCACTTTCAAGCTTTGAGCTTCTAACTTTCCAACTTTCCAACTTATGCTACCGGGCTTTTTACCAACTCTGGTCTGTCCTAAGCCTACACCGGGGCATAACGCCCTGGCTGGCCCGAAAGTTACCGGCCCGACCAAAATTCTACCCTTTAGCTGTAGTATAATTCAAAAGCCAGCAGGTGGGAATGTTTGCGGCTAAGAAGTTTATGAGAAAGTGAGTTATACGGTTTGAACGGGTTTGAAGATTTGAGTGAGGCTTTGCTTTTAGGGGACGACCTGGGCAGCCTGACGGGAGAAGGCCGGGCCAGGCTGGATTTAGGGCGGGAACGCCGCAAAGGTATCCCCGAAATTGTGTATGCCGAGCGCAAAACGACCGAGGATAGCCTGGCTATCGCCCGGCGTTTTCTGAGTGCCAGCGACGGGCCGGGCCGGGTGATGCTAAGCCGGGCCGGAACCGAATTGCAGGCGCGGGTGCGGAACGAACTAACGACGGTGGACTATAACGGGTCGGCCCGGAAGGTTATACTTGAGGAGCATCCCGCCAGTGGAATGCTGGTACTGCGCCGTGAAGGGGTCGAACGGCCCCAGACCGGCGGGCGGGTCGGCGTAATCAGTGCTGGAACCAGCGATGTACCTATCGCCGAGGAAGCCGCTACCGTCGCGCTGGAAATGGGCTGCCAGGTCTCGACCGTTTACGACGTGGGCGTGGCCGGGTTGCACCGCCTTTTCGGGCCGCTTCGCAAGTTGCTCGATTGGGGAGCCGACGTGATTATAGTAGCTGCCGGGATGGATGGAGCCTTACCTTCGGTCGTGACGGGCCTGGTGAATGTGCCGGTGATCGGCCTACCCACTTCGATTGGCTATGGGCTGGGTGGTAAAGGAGTGGCCGCGCTGCTTACGATGCTTCAGACCTGTTCACTGGGCCTGACAGTCGTAAATATTGACAATGGCGTAGGTGCGGGAGCCACCGCCGCCCTGACCGCTAACCGCATGGCCGCGCAACGAAAGATCGGCAGCGATCAATAGAAAGATAAGCTGAGGAAGGCCGGGAGTGGGCAGGGCGAAGGCACAGTCGGGTTCTGCCCGTTTCTTCCTCGCCCGGTCTCGCCATGTCACGCCCTGCGGGTGTGGGTCGCCTCCTTGCGCAAGGCTCAAAAAATGGTAAAATGAGGGCAGCCGACCTGAGGTGAAGTCGCGCCTCAATTTTTTCAGCCTATTTAACCAGCAAGGATAGGATAGGTAATGCCCAAACCGCCCCGCGAACGAAGGCCCTCCCGCCCAGGACGTCCGGCCTCCTCTCCTGGTAGCCGCACTTCTGGGCCGGTAGAACCACTGGCAGGGGCTGATGCCGGTCAAGTTCCCGCTCACACTGCCACCAGCCGCTCATTTTTGCCGGGCTGGGCCGCTCGGAGCTTGAACTCTTATGCCACCTCCGACCCGCCAGACCGCCGCGAGGCCGACCTGCAAAACCTGACCCGCTCTCCTTTGCTGCCGCAGCCTTTACGCTTTATGTCGCCCACCCTGGTGTTGCGCGGGATCGCCCTGACTGCCCTGCTGTTCAGCTATCTGGGCAGTCTGGCTCTGGCTCAGAGTCGTCTCGGTCTGTGGGATACTTTTTTCTATACGTTGGCTACGGCGGTCATTGCCAGTTGCTTCGTCTACACCACCAACGAAACCCGGCAGGTGTCCCTGGTAATCTCGCTTGGCGCGATTTTGCTGGAAGCAGTCGCTACCGTCGCGGGCCTTTTGATTATGGGTTTTAGCAACCCGTTCTACTTCACCATAATTCCGTTCTACATCGTAGCCGGGCATATCCAGGGTTCTTTTACTACCCGGCCTGCCCTGGCTGTCACCTTCGCACTCTGGCTCAGCTTGCTGACCTTGCTGTTAGTCAACCCCGACCCCCTGATCCGCTCCGGCTTCTGGGTGGTGTTGCTCATGCTGACGTTGCCGTTTCTGATAGTCACGCTGGTAGTGCGGTTCGTGGTACGCGAAGGGCGGCAACGGGCCTATCTGGTCGGTGCGTTGGAAAGCCTGCGGATTTCAGAAGAACGTTATCGCCAGGTGACAGACCGGGCCAACGACGCAATCTATATCCTGGACGCGGCAGGTCACCTCAGTTTTATCAATCCCAAAACCGTCGAACTGACCGGCTACCGCGAGGAAGAACTGATCGGCCAGCACTTCAGCTACATTCTAACGCCAGAAAACCAGCAAGCTATCCGGGCAGTCTTCCGCGATCCGACTAAATTATCCAAAGCCGAACGCGAAAAAATGGCCCCGGCTAACCAGACTTTTCTGGCTCTGGAAATCGCCCGGCCCGACGGCAGCAGCGTTATGGCCGAAGTGACTGCCGCCGCCATCACCGATGCTCAGGGCCGCCATTCCGGTTGGGTGGGCGTGGCCCGTGATGTCACCGAACGAATCCGCATGCGCCAGCAGGTGGAACGCAGCAACCGCGACCTGACCGCCCTCAACACCGTAATTTCCAGTGCCGGGCAGTCGCTCGAACTGGACAAATTGCTTAACGACGCCGTGACGACCCTGGTGGAAGTTCTCAAGGCCGATG
>JBBRBE010000053.1:0-34564 GCA_038206175.1 Chloroflexia bacterium | reverse complement strand
CTCGCGAATGAGCGATTGAAACACTCGCTATCCTCACCCATAAAAGAGAAGCTTGCCCGGAGTTGCACTAACCCTAAACGCGACTGAGCGATTGAAACCATATTGCCTCCTTACTGGCATAAGAACGGCGGGGGTTGCACTAACCCTAATCGCGACTGAGCGATTGAAACGCTCTTGAGGTAGGGAGCCAGCGAAAGGCAAATCATGTTGCACTAACCCTAATCGCGACTGAGCGATTGAAACCGAAGCAAGGCTCTAATAATGCTTGGGGCTGCTGGGTAACGCCGGTTATACTAAGATTACAGCCTCTACTTTGCAATACTTGCAAGGTAGAGGCTGTTTTACATTTATTGGGTTTCTAATCTTATAGCGCATTAGCCCTGACCTGGGCTTTCTTGCAAGTCCAGGTGCAAAAGAGTAAAATCAAACTGACTAGCGGACGAACGCTCACAACAGTACGAACAACTTACTGGACACCAGCAAAAGCACGAGCTACTAATTAAGACGCACTCAACTTAGCTGAGAAAATGAATAACCCTCGGTGTAGCGTTTTCTCAGCCTGCAAGGAGGATGCCGGATGGCACATAAATGGGTTTACCTATTTCAAGAAGGTAACGGCACGCAGAAAGACCTGCTTGGCGGCAAAGGGGCGGGCCTGGCCGAAATGACACGGGCCGGAATGCCGGTTCCACCTGGTTTTACGATTACGACCGAAACCTGCAACAGTTACTACGACCAGGGCAAGCAGTTCCCCGAAGGAACCTGGGAACAGGCGATAAGTGCGCTCAAAGATGTCGAACGGGCGATGGATAAGAAATTTGGCGACGCCAAAAACCCGCTCCTGGTCTCGGTACGCAGCGGCGCGAAATTTTCGATGCCTGGCATGATGGATACAATCCTAAATCTTGGCCTGAACGACCAGACGGTGCAAGGTTTGATCGCTGCAACCGGCAACGAACGCTTTGCTTACGATGCCTACCGGCGTTTCGTGCAGATGTATGGCAACGTGGTGCTGAACATCAACAAAGACGCTTTCGAGCATGAACTGGAAGCATTCAAGCACGAGATCGGCCCACAGGCCAAAGATACCGACCTCTCCGCCGCCCAGCTTAAAAGCCTCGTAACGACTTTTAAGAAGATCGTGCAAGAGAAGACCGGCCAGCCTTTCCCGGAAGAACCCCTCGATCAATTGCGTGGAGCTATCGAGGCGGTGTTTGCCTCCTGGAACAACGACCGGGCGAAGGTCTACCGCCGCATGAACAAGATCAGTGATGCGCTTGGTACAGCAGTAAATGTGCAGTCAATGGTTTTTGGTAATATGGGCGACGATAGCGGCACCGGCGTAGCTTTCAGCCGCGACCCTTCCAATGGCGAGAACGTGCTGTACGGCGAATACTTGCCCAATGCTCAGGGCGAAGATGTGGTGGCCGGGATCAGAACGCCCAAGCCGATAGCCGAGATGGAACACGACCCGGCTTTTCCGGGCGTCTACAACCAGTTTTTCGAGATTGCCAAACGGCTGGAAGCGCATTACCAGGACGTGCAGGATATGGAGTTTACCATCGAGAAGGGTCGCCTTTTCATGCTCCAGACCCGCAACGGCAAGCGAACCGGCCCGGCGGCAGTCAAAATCGCGGTCGAAATGGTGCGTGAGGGCGTGATTGACGAAGGCACGGCTCTCCAGCGTGTACCCGCCGACGACTTGAATCAGCTTCTCTTGCCGCGGGTCAAGCCTGATGCCTCCCGAAATGTGCTGGTGAAAGGGTTGGCCGGTAGCCCTGGTGCGGCAGTCGGTCAGGTCGTCTTCACGGCTCACGAAGCCGAAGCACTGGGCCAGGCCGGGCAAAAAGTGATCCTGGTGCGCAAAGAAACTTCGCCGGAAGATTTGCGTGGCATGGTCGCGGCTCAGGGTATCCTGACTGCTTTTGGCGGCAAGACTAGCCACGCCGCCGTGGTTGCCCGTGGTATGGGTAAATGCTGCATTGTTGGCGCGGGTAATATTCGGATTGCCAAAGACGAGAGCGGCTTTAGCATCGAGGGTAGCGATACGTTCATCAAAAAGGGTGATTGGATCACCCTGGACGTAGACTCCTTCGAGGGCCGGGTGCTGGCCGGTCAGGTCGAGACAATCCCGCCCGAAATGAGCGGTGACTTTGCAACCTTGATGGAGTGGGCCGATAAGTATCGCAAACTGGGTGTACGCACCAATGCCGATACGCCTCAGGACGCTATTAAAGCCCGCGAATTTGGCGCACAGGGAATTGGTCTGTGCCGCACCGAGCATATGTTCTTCGAGGGCGAACGCATTACAGCCATTCGGCAGATGATTGTGGCCGATAACCTGGAAGACCGCAAGAAAGCCCTGGCGACGATCTTGCCGTACCAGAAGGAAGATTTTGTCGGTATTTTCACGGCAATGGATGGCTACCCGGTTACAATTCGCACCCTCGATCCGCCTCTGCACGAGTTCTTGCCGCACGAGGACGCCGAAATTCACGAACTGGCCGACAAGTTAGGAGTTAGTTACGACAGGCTGAAAGGCCAGATTGACTCCTTGCACGAGGCCAATCCTATGCTCGGTTTCCGGGGTTGCCGCCTCGGTATTGAATACCCTGAAATCACCGAGATGCAGGCGCGGGCGATTTTCCAGGCGGCCATCCAGGTGCATAAGGCGGGCGTCAAAGTTGAGCCAGAGATCATGATCCCCCTCGTCTCCGACCTGAACGAGCTTCGGATGCAACGCGAAATAGTTGACCGGGTGGCGAAAGAAGAAGGCGTGAGCGAGGCGGGCGTCAAATACCTCGTCGGCACAATGATCGAGCTACCGCGTGCTGCGCTGCTGGCCGATAAAATCGCCGAGCAAGCCGAGTTCTTCTCCTTTGGCACCAACGACCTGACCCAGACCACTTTCGGCCTGAGCCGGGACGATAGCGGTAGATTCTTGCCGATGTATGTCGAGCGCAAAATCCTCAAGGATGACCCCTTCCAGGTGCTAGACCGGGATGGTGTAGGCCAACTGGTGCGGATCGGCACCGAGCGCGGGCGCAGCACCAATCCTAACCTCAAAGTCGGAATCTGCGGTGAACATGGCGGCGAACCCTCGTCGGTCATGTTCTGCCACGAAGTTGGTTTGAACTACGTTTCGTGCAGTCCCTTCCGAGTGCCAGTCGCCCGCCTGGCGGCGGCACAGGCCGCTCTGGGCGAGATTAGCCGCGATAAATAAAAGCAAAAGCCGGGCCGAACGTTCGGCCCGGCTTTCCGGTTTACCGGCCTGTGCAACTCAGGCCGGGTTTTTATTTTCGTCTTCCTCAAACAAGGCCGATGCCCGAATTTGTTTAGACTAAACGCAGCGATTGCTTACCCAGAGGCAATCTGCCGGTCGCTCGGCCTTCTTGCTGGCCGCTAATGTCGTAACCGGCTTCCTCGATGGCTTCCTTGACCTGTCCTTCGGATACTTTGGCCGGATCAAACGCCACGAAAACACGTTTGTTTGCCAGATCAACTTCTACCTCGTTTACTCCCACCGCCTGCGTCTCTTTGGTAATCGCGTTGACGCAATGCTCACACGATACACCCGGCACATCAAATGTTAGTTCTTTCATTTTTTGGCTCCTTTTAATGTTCGTTCTTACCCATGTTATTCAATAATAAACCCAGATATAGAGATTAAAAATGCGAAGTTTGGTATTATAATTGGTAAAGTTCTTTAGCCAGAATTCCAATAACTATTGGGTCTCATAATCCCGGCAAGTTTTGAAAGTATACTCGCAAAAATCAAAAAAGACAAAAGGAGCAGCCGAGATGAGCGATCTCTTCAAATTAGAAAATACTTACCATAACGGTAGCACTACTATTAGTCCGAATGAACGCCCTGAAATGACAGCTTTTAACAACTCGGCTATCGAGGTGTTAAAACTTGCAACCGAACTGGCGCGGGCTGTAACTCGGTCTCATCAAGGAGCCGCAACTTTACTGGTGGATGGCGATTGGTCGCAAGGACGCAAATATTTTTCGCTTTCGGAGAAATATGCGCAGTGGGCCGATTATAACACTCCCGCCACCGGTTTTGGTATTCATGGCTACGTTACTAAAATTAATTATCCGCTTCGCTTGACCCAAAGCGAGCTTGAAGCTCATCCTGAATGGCGCGATTTTGGCGTGGAAAAAGCTAAACATCCACCCATGCGCGGGTGGTTGGTTATGCCTTTAATTGGGGTAGACGGGTTAAATTATGGGTTTGTTCAAGTGACCGACCGTTATGAGGGGGATTTTACCGCAGAGGACGAAGCCAACCTTACCCGTCTGGGCAAGCTCACTTCCACTGCTCTCGATGCGTTAGCCCAGGCTCATTTGCCGGAATACCACGAGAAAGTAGAAAAATTAGAGAAATTAGCCCATTCATCCAGGCCTGACTTCCTGGAACTACAGTCACCGGAGTAAGTATTGCTTATTCGCTCTTGCCAGGCGATTTCCTCATTAAACTAACCGCCCTGAATTCTGGAGCAGAAGCCAGGAAGGGAACTGCAAGTCTATGTTTGCGGTTCCCTTCTCCAAACCCTAAAGTAGTTCCCTGTGCTAGACCCTTAAAAACGAGGGTAAGGCCGGTAGCGCGGTTCGGGCTGAAGTTGGCGTTGCGGCTGAGGACGGTTCATATCTTCCGAACCCCACAGGGAGCGCAAGGTTGGCATGTTGAGGTATTCGAGCGAATTTAGCACCACGTTTGCACCGGTGATCCGCCAGCGTTCGGTCTGCTGGCCTGGTACGCAAATAACTTTCATTCCAGCGTTCATGGCCGCTTCGACCCCTACCCGCGCATCGTCCAGCACCAGACAGGCCGAAGGATGCAGGGCGAAAGTTTCGGCACAGGCCAGAAAAGGCATCGGGTTAGGCTTGCTGAGGTCAATCATATCGCCCGCCACGATTACGTCAAAAGCTTCTTCCAGACCAAGCTTGTCCGTCACGGCGTAGATATAATCGCGCACCCCGGCACTGACGACGGCCAACCGCAAGCCGTTCACCCGCAACATCTCGATAGCTTCTAAGGCTCCCGGTTGCGCCTCGATATGTTCTTCGGTCAGCCGCAGCAAAATTTCTTGCCGTGCTTCGGTCATAGTCAGGGGGTCAACCGGCAAGTCGAAGCGGCGGCGGATCAGTTCGGCATTGTCGAAATCGCGCCGGTCCACCAGGGCTGCCGCTTCGTGTTCTTCCAACTCAACCTGGAAAGATTTTAGATACTGGTTCCAGGCTTCCAGTTGCCACCGTTCGCTATCCACCAGCAGCCCATCCAGATCAAAAATTACCGCTTCAAACATCGAGTGAGTTTTCCTTCTAGGCTTCAAAAGTTCCGATAGAGTGGGCCGTCGCCCTGATCTCACTCGAAAGCTGCCGAAAGCTTGTCACTGGCAGGTCGTCAGTGAGAGCCTGAGCAGCACTTCGCAAAATATCGCGGGAGCGAGACAGGTCTAGTTCAGCTACACCTGGCAGCCGTTGGCCTACCATTGGCCCCGCCGTCCCTAATTCCTGACACCAACCTGAGGCCGGTAAGAGTTCTATGCGGGGTTGCCATAGCCCGCAACAAAGCACCCGCTCACACGCCCCGATGTCGCTTAGCACAGATTTTCCGGCCTCGATGCCCACCTGCCGCAACTCGACCTTTACCCCTAACTGACGAGCAGCCTCGCGGCCAAGCTCGGCCAGTCCCGCCGGTTCGATATTTTCGGCCACCAGATAGAACACCAGGCCGTTCTGATCCAACCTTTGCTCGGCTCCCAGAACTTTAACTGGCAAGTTATGGGCCTCGGCCAGGGCCGCAAATTGTTGTAGCGTTTCGTCGAGGCGCGGCAAGGCCGATGGTTCGGCTGTGATAAGGGGCGGGCCACTTACTTTGCCCAGCACCGGCCTTAAATCTTCGCCCGCTACCGCGTTGGCCTCGATCAAGCCTGACCCCACTACCACCTGGCCTACCTCAGTCCCGGTATCTCGTTCTACCAGCACCCAATCGCCAGTCGTCAGGTCAAACTCGCCTACTTTATAATAGAAAAGCGGCCCGGCACTCTCAAACCGCACCGCAATGGTCTTCATCGTCCACTCTTTTTCCACTATCTCAACTAATTATTCTATTACGCTATTTCATTTTCATTTTACAATCGGCAACCAGTTGATAAACAGGTTGCCTAGAGCCAATCGGGGGCTAACATTGCCATCCAATTCGGCCTGGGTGCGGGTCAGGCCGCGCAACATATCTTTGATCTGCGTCAGGCTGACTTTCTCGGCCTGGCTCCGTAACTGGTCGAGTAGGTCGAGATTTGTTACGTAACTTTCCTGCCCGTTCTTGACCAGAGCCAGGTCGCGCCACCAGCCTAACCAGACGTTTAACATCGCGCCTACGCTGGCCCGGCGTTCGCCCTGGGCTTGCCAGCGCGTCGTCAGTTCGTCGGCAAACCCCAGACGGCGTGCGCGGTCTGCCGGAAGGAGTTCGTGATGGTGCATCAAAGCTTCGTCCCGGTCGTTCAGGTCTTGCTGGGTTTTATCACGCAGAGCGCGTAACGCCCAACCGGGCCGTCCTGCCGCCAACGCCGCCAGTAGCCTGGCCCGCTCCGGGGTTGCTCCGCGTTCTTCCAGAGCCGTCGCCAGGGTCGTTTGCGGCACCGAGCGCAATTCAAAGACCTGACAACGCGAGACAATTGTGGGTAACAGAGTTCGGTCGCTATCCGAAACCAGAATCAACAGAGCGCGGGCAGGCGGTTCTTCCAGCGTTTTAAGGAAAGCGTTTGCCGCTGCCAGTTGCATCGTCGCTACATCTTCCACGATGAAGACTCGCCAGGGTGCTTCGGTCGGAGCGCGACTGACTTCGTGCTGGATCGCCCGCACCGTATCAATCTTGAGGTTTGCGTTCGCGCTGGCACTGCCGCTACTCTCGATGTTACGAGCTTGCCAGGCCAACCCAACCACAGTTACATCCGGGTGTTTGTCCTCGCCAATCATTCGGCAGGTCCGGCACTGGCCGCAAAAGCGCAAACCCCTTTCGATCTGGCCGGGCGTTGCAGGGGGCGGTTCGAGGCAGCACAAAGCCATCACGAACTGATGGGCCAGATAGCTTTTGCCGACTCCTGCCGGGCCACTGAAAATATAAGCGTGAGGCAGTTTGCCGCTATCTATCGCACTCTGCAACGAACCTGCCGCCCATTCATTGCCGATGAAAGACGGCGGGCGAAAGGTATCGGGTGGCGCAGTCAAGCTATCCATTCCTTGCTTCTACTTCTGCCTGTGCTTCTACTTCTTTTTCGCGCTCGTCGTAACGGTCACGTCGCCGAAAGCACCTGGCGGCGGCTTGCGGAGCGGTTCGGCCCGGCGGCGCGGCACTTTTCTCTCGACCGTGGCGGGCTTAACTTCCCGCACTTTGCCGTTCAGCCCGAAAGTTTTGCCCGGTTCCGGCGGCTGATAGGGGTTGACCGGCTGACGGCCTTTTTCCTCGGCAGCCCGGATACGCTCTAAGCGCAGTCGTTCGCGCTCTTCCGGTGTCAGGCGCGGCTTGGGAAGAACTTCTTCGACGGGTTTGACTTTTTCCTTGACTTCTTTGGCTTTCGTTGCGACGGCTTTTTGCTTGTCTACGAAAGCGGCCCGCTTGTAGCCCGGTAAATGCGCCAAAGTACGCGCTTCATCGGCTACCTCTGCCGGGAGAGTTTGCATGATCAGGTCTTCGACTTCCTGCTGCTCGCCGACGCTCATATTAAGTTCGGTTTCCCAGCCGCGCACAGCCGCTTTGAGATCGTGGATGTGGCAGACCGGGAAGCTCATCTCTTCGGCTCCAATAATTTTGGTACGCGGATTAGTAAAGACCACTACGCCGTCAGTCGGAATTTCGTAGCCCTTCGCCTCGAACCAGGCTCGCACCTTTTTAACCAGTGCGGCCAGTTCCCGCGAAGGCTGACCCACGCCGGGCTCGCCCAGGGTAGCGAAACGCACGCTGAGGCCAGTCTTGCGGCGGTAATTGTCGTGTCCGGCTTTGATGTCGCCCATTTGCGGCTTGCACATTATTACCATCAAACCCTGAGGCGTTACCAGCAGATGTTCGACCGGCAAATCAGCTTTTTTGGTCTTTTTGGAAGTGGAAGTGGAAGCCGGATCGCTCTGGCCTCCCTCGTTTAGATTGATCCAGTTATAGAGGTGGTAGCGTGGCGGCACTCCTTGCAGTGCTTCCGAAATCATTTCGGACTCGCTCTTGATTTTGTAGCCGCCCAGCCCGTGCCGCCGATTATTAAAAGAACCGCGTTTGGAAAGCACCAGGCCGAGGATCAGGAAAGGATAACCCAGCAAAAAGACCAGAACGGCCAGGCTTGCGTTGCCCGCGCTGACGACCAACACGACCATCGCTCCCAGGAGAGCGGCCACGCCAACCCAGAAAAGGCGGCGGTTGAGCGTGGTTTGCCGCTTTACTTCGGCAGTGTTACTAACTGACAAGAACACTTACTTACTCCCTCTAGCTAGAATACTATTGTCGGCCCCGTTGAAGGCGGCGGCGGCGGTTCGTTCGACTCGTACTGATGATCCAAAACCAGGGTGGCCCGGTACGAACCAGTTTGCCCGGCGACTTCCACCCAGCGTTCGAGCGGCGCCCGCAACGCACTTTGCCACTGTTGAAATTCAAAAGAATTGCTGGTAAACCACTTGTTGTAGGCTTCGCGGCTTTCGTAGACGGTTACGGCCAGGTAACGCCCGGCTCCATCGCCTTCTTCGATCCGAAAAAGCTTGATTTCTCTGACGCCCTTGATTTTGGCATAAGCCGGTATAATGCCGATTCGGGATAAATCTTCAAGTTCCCGGCCCTGATGTCCTGGCCGTAACTCCCAGACGTTGTAGGTATAGAACTCGCCAGTTGCCATCCTGCTTTTCCCTCCACTCTCGCCTGACTACGCTATCTTCACCCAATAATGTTTATCTACGCTGCGAATAACGAAACCCTATTTATCTTTCGTCCCTGCCTCAAATAATCTTATTCTATTGTCCCACTGTCCAATCGTGAGCCTCAACGCTGTCCTCGTCGAATTCCTCAATTTCTTCGCCTCGTAACAACTTTGTGATGTCAGTCTTGACTTGTTCGTGGGTGTACCAGGTTGCGCCAGGTCGACTAGCTTCTTCTATCGAGGCACGTATAGCTATAATTTCAGCCTGGGTTGGCTTACGGACGATTACCATAATTTACCTCGTGTAAGACAGGGCTACTCCTGGCTACTATCCGGTTTGTACTCTTTGAGAATAATCGAAGCGTTTTGACCGCCAAACCCGAAAGAGTTGCTCATAGCCACCTTGATTTTGGCCGGTCGCGCCCGGTTCGGTACATAATCGAGGTCTAGCTCCTCGTCCGGCGTTTCATAGTTGATCGTCGGGTGGATCAGGTCATTTTGCATCATCAAGAGGGTTGCGACCGCCTCCACCCCGCCGGCCCCGCCAAGCATGTGGCCGAGCATAGATTTGGTGCTACTCATCGGCACCTGATAAGCGTGTTCGCCAAAGACTTTTTTGACTGCCACGGTTTCCATCTTATCGTTGAGGTCGGTGCTGGTTCCGTGGGCGTTGATATAATCAATATCACGCGGCAAAAGTTTGGCACTATGCAAGGCCCGGCGCATCGCCCGCACTGCTCCCAGGCCGGAAGGTTCCGGCGCAACCAGGTGGTAAGCGTCGCAGGTGGCTCCGAAACCGACTACCTCGCCGTAAATCCGTGCGCCGCGGGCCAGAGCGTGATCGAGGTTTTCTAGCACCAGCGCGGAAGCCCCTTCCGACGGCACGAAACCGTCCCGGTCTTTATCGAAAGGGCGACTGGCTGTAGTCGGAGCGTCGTTGCGGGAGGTACTCATGGCCCGCATCACGCAGAAACCTGCCAGACCAAGTTCGCCGATAGGAGCCTCGCCGCCGCCGGTCAACATCACCTCGGCATCGCCGCGTTTGATCACTTCCGCCGCTTCGCCGATAGATTGGGTGCTGGAAGCGCAGGCGGTAATTATAGTCGAATTGTAGCCTTTGAAACCCAGGTGCATCGCAATTTGAGCCGTGGGCATATTGGGTAAAATCGTGGGCAAGAAGAACGGACTGAGGCGCATTCCGCCTTTTTCGATCATAGTACGCGCCCCCTGTTCGGTTTCAGGATAGGCGCAGTTGCCGGTTCCCCAGATCACGCCGTACTCGTCGGCCATATCGCCTTCGACTTCTAGCCGGGCATCCTCGATGGCCTGGCGAGCGGCAGCAACCGCAAAATGGCTGTTGCGCGACATGCGGCGGACTTCTTTTGCGTCAATGTATTTCTTGGGATCCCAATCTTTGACCTCACCGCCGATTTTAGTCGGGTAAGCACTTGGATCGACCCGGCTCAAGTAGGTAATGCCGCTCTGACCTTTCTTGAGAGCTTGCCAGTATTCTTCCAGGTTGTGACCGAGCGGATTGACTGTACCCATCCCCGTTACGACTACCCGGCGGGGTTTGGGTTGCTCCTGGTCTAAAAGCACCGAGGCAACTTCAGTTGCAATCCGACCGGAGGGTTTGGGTTTGCCCATAATATCGGCCAAAAGGTCATCCAATTGCTCGTCTAACGAGGCGGGCGAACCGCCGCCCTCGCCGGGTAGACGGTTTTCGGCCTCGGCAATCTTCAGGCCCAACCGGGCCAAGCGGTTCTTGATCTCGTTCAGTTCGTTTTTGCTGAACCCGCTAAAATCTGGCTTCTGTTGATCCATTGCTTAAAACTTCTTACTCCTGTGTGGCGGCCCGTGAATGGCCCTCGGCTTCCCGTATCCCGCAACCCCCATATTTAATAAAAATTAAAATTGGTCGTTTAATCCTTAATATTTAGGGGTATAGACACTTCTCCTTTAGGGGGCTGTGGCTGAGCATAAACGAAGTGATCTGGCCCCGTAATCTCCGCTTCTTCTCCGCTTCTATAGAAGCTTTGACAGCCCGTGTAGGGGGGATTATACTACAAGCCACGGGTAATATAAAGTCAAAGGCCCTCGGCCTACCCACGGAGAACACCGCCATGTCCAGCAACGGGCGTTTGAAAGAAAATTTACAAATACCACGCATAATCGTGCAACCCGCGTCTGCCGCCGACTTGAATGTGGTAGACCTGTCGGTGGTAGTGGTAAGCTACAATACTGCCGCTCTTTTACGCCGGTGCCTGGCTTCGGTCTATGCTAACCCCCACCCCCATTATCGCTTCGAGGTGCTGGTGGTAGATAATGCTTCCGGGGACGGCAGCGCAGCCCTGGTGGAAAGAGAATTTCCCCAGGCTCGGTTGATCGCCAACCCTCAAAACCTCGGCTTTGCTGCGGCCAGCAACCAGGCGTTGGCCCAGGCGCGAGGTACTTATTTGCTTTTACTTAACCCGGATACCGAGGTGATGGACGACGCGCTGTGGAAGATGGTAGATTTTTTGGAGCAGGAACCCCAGGCGGCAGTAGTCGGCCCGGCCTTACTTTATCCCGATCATTCTTTTCAAGAGGGAGCTTTTGGTTTTCCCGGTTTGTGGCAGCTTTTCTTCGATTTTTTCCCGCTCAACTGGCGGCTAACCCGTTCGCGGCTCAACGGGCGGTATCCCCGCCGTCTGTTCGAGGGAGTTTATCCGCAAGCGTTTGAGGTAGATTTTCCCCTGGGAGCCTGTCTCATGGTGCGGAGGTCGGTTGTCGAGCGTATCGGCCTCTTAGATGAAGCGTTTTTTATGTACATGGAAGAAATTGATTGGTGCTACCGGATCAAAGAACTGGAAATACCTTCGTCTTACCGGCCTGTTGGGTTGCGGTTTCGGGCCGGTAGGCGGCGGCCTTCACGCTGGCGGGTCTACTGCTTTCCCGCCGCCAAAATTATTCACCACGCCGGGGCCAGTACCCGCCAGTTCCGCGAAGAAATGACCGTCGAGCTGTACAAAAGCCGTTACCACTTCTTTCACAAACACTATTCCCACCGCTTCCAGACCGCCGCCCGGCTAATCATACGGGGGAGTCTGGCCGTCAAAATGTCGGGGCTGTGGTTGGGACAGTTGAGCGGGAGGCTTACGCGAGCCGAAGCCGCTTCCCGCCGTCGGGCCTACCGGCGCATCTGGCGGTTGGGCTAAGTCGCTACAAACGCAACACCTGGCCCAGGCCCAACTCTAAAAAATGATTAGGCGACTTCTTTCGCTCGACTCTCAGCCGAGCAAGAGGCTTTAGGGCTGGCCCAACAAGACAAAGGCGGCCCAATAATGCGGATGCGCGTAACGAGGGTCGCTGCGCAGACCTAGCATGGCCTGACGTAAAGCTTCCGCCCGGCCCTGGCCGGAAGAAAGTGCCGCGTAAAACAGGTGCATCAGGCGGGTTGTCACCTCGTCATCTACCGACCACAGGCTCACAATCAGGGCGTAAGCTCCGGCGGCCAGAAAACCCCGCGCCAGGCCCAACAGTTCGTCTCCTCGCAGAGGCCGAGTTAGCCCGGTCTGGCAGGCACTGAGTGTAACCAGAGCAGGCCGGAACCGCCACCCCATCACATCGTGAACGGATAGCCAGCCATCGGACAGTTTTAGCAGCGAAAAGAAGGGATTATCCTCTCGAAAGACCCCGTGCGTTGCCAGGTGCAGCACATCGCACCAGCCTAAATTGCTGAGCAACCCGTCCAGGGTTGCGTCCGGGCCAATCAAAAGACGAGACTGCTTGAAGAACTGACCCAGACCTCTCACCTCGACCTCGACGCCGCGTAAATGCTCGTCCGGCACGGCCAGGGCCAAAAGTTTTTCGGGTGAACGGGAAGACTGCTTCAGGCAATGCAGGAGAACGGCTGCACTTGGCACGTAAGAAATAGTATAATCTTCGGTCAGGTAGCGTTCGCCCTGGTGGAGAGCGTGAAAAGGCAAAGTGTGTAAACGACCGTGCGGCGCGATAATCAGTTCTGGCCCCTTTAATTGACCGACCAGAGGAGCCAGCAATAGTTTGTAAAGTTGCTGAAGGTAGAGGTCAAAAGCCGCGTGGAGGGCCGGAAGATGCCGCTCGATATAGGCGTGGCCCAGGTTAAATTTGTTGGCCTGAAAATTCAGCCGCTCTTGCAAATCGGCGACCTGTTCTAACGCGCAAAGTTCGTGATAGCCCTGCACTCCTTCTGCCGTCACCACAAACGCAACAACCTGTTCTTCCAGAACGTAATATTCGATAAAATTCTGCTGCGGCGTTAGACACAGACTGAGTTCGCGGGCTAATTCGTCCGGGTGGGCAGTGGCAGGCAAAGTTCGCCCTGCTCCTTCGGAAAGCAAACCAGGCCGGAAGCGGCGTAAGAGTTTTGCCAGTTCCCATTCACGAGTTTCAAGCTGTTGCACAATTTTTTCCGGGTCAATCACAATCAGACGCTGGTTTTCCCCGCTTACGGGCAACACGGGATTGTGCAGTTGTGAGTAATACCAGTTTAGCTCTTGCCTTAATTCCTCGATCCGCGCTGCCAGGGTTGCGCGTTCTTCGGGGCTAAGCGAAGACGGTTTTACGCTCTCAGGCTCGTCGCTCGTCCCGCTTAAATCCTGGGCCAGCAAATCCAGCAGACTACGCGATTTGGAACGCTCGATATAGCCCAAAGCTTCGGCCAGGCGTTGCGGATTGCTGTTTTCGCGCAAACACAAAGCAATCAAAGCTTCGTAAGCCCCCAGGCTATTTTGCATAAAAGCCGACCGCCATTCCTCCGGGCGCAAGATACCCCGAATGGTTTCCACTTGCTCGGCTGCCTGCCGGTACCGCTGGCGGGCGGCTTCGAGTAAATCAGCTTGCGCGGTCGAGTTTGACGGCAACGCCTCGGCCTGCGCTTGCTCCAGTCGCCCGTAGCCGTAGAGTAATTGGTAGAGAAGGTGCGGTAATTTGAGCCGTCCGACCGGCCCAAGCGCGGCTTCATAAGTCGCCCGGCTTTCTGCCCAGCGGTGGGTCTGGCGTAAAAGATTGGCTTGCAGCAAAAGACTCTGGGCCGACCAGATCGGCAACTTGAGGGCATCGAAAGAGGTCCTGGCCTGGCGGCTCAAAGCAAGGGCTTCTTCAAGTTCTGTCCCATCCAGGCTCCGCGCCTGGGCGCGATATAACCAGGCCACCGCCAGCGCGTGTTGATTTCGCTCGTTAGACTCGGCAGCCTCGTAAGTCTCCACCACTGTTTGCAGATGTTGTTCGGCTTCGAGAGGCTGGCCTTTGTGGAGTAAAATCTGAGCGCGGCCTATCTCGGCCCACACTATCTCGCTTTTTAGATTGAGGCTACGAAAAGTCTGGCTGGCTTGCTGGTAAGAAGCAATTGCATCATCACTCATGCCCAGAGCTACATAACATTCGGCTAAATCGAGGTCAACTAAGGCCCGGTAATTAGGCTGACCGGCGGACTCAAAACCTTCTCGCGCCGAGAGTTGCAGAGCCAGCGCATCGTTATAACGCCCTTGCCGGAAAAGCAAAAATCCCAGGTTCTGCTCCACTACCGCCAGGGACGATTTCATGCCTTTTGAACCAAAAAAAGCCCGGCCCGCTTCGTAATCTTCCGAGGCCTGCCGAAAACGGTTAAGCTGGACTAAATTATTGGCCCGATTTACCCGGCTCGATAAAACCAGTTCCGGCATTTGTAACGCCTCGAAAAGATTTATGGCCCGGTTGTGCAGCCGTAGACCGGCACTGTAACGGCCTATCCTATCGTTAGTTACGGCCAGGTTAGCTTCGAGTTTCGCCAGGCTCAGGTTGTCGTTGAGCCGGGTCAACCGCCGTCGAATAGAAGTGGCCCGTTTGAAGCACTCCGCATAATTACCCAGGTACAAGAGGGCGGCAATTTCACCCAGGTAAGTCCGGGCTTCTTCGTTGGGCAAACCGGCCTGTTTAAAGAAGCTTACAGCCTCGGTATAGAGAGGTAAGGCTTCCTGAAAGCGACCGACTGCCCGTAGCGAATGACCTTTGGCGCGGTGGGCCAGACCCTGCGCGGCGGCCTTTCCGGTGGTGCCAGCCACGAGCAAACCGAGGTCGGCTACCGGCAAGCTTTGGACTGGTTCGCTACGGCACAGATAATCTACACGGGCGGTAATTGTTTCCATTAAACTCTGAGCCTGAGAAATTATATCAGGCTGAGTCAGGAATGCCCGACGAGCCGTTTCGTCGGGTAGAGCCAGAAGTTCCTCTAAGATGTGGTCGGTTTCCTGTACAGTTGACATAAGTTTGTGTCCCGTTGGCGGCTATAATATTGAGCTACAGCTTGACCGAGCTAATCTCGACTGTTTCCAGCCCATCGTTGACGTTCAGACGATACTCGCCGGACTGGACAATCGGGAAGCGGAAGGTGAAAGTGGCGTCAGCCTGAACCTGAAGGGACGAACCGCCGCCGAGTGGCACCAGTTCGACATTGCGTTCCGTCCCGGCACAACCCAATACCTGGCCGATCACTTCAAGCCGACCAGAGTCGTCGGTGGCCGGGCGCAACTGCAAATCCACTTCTACTCGGCCTTCGTCCACGCTGTAAAGTAGCTGGAAAGGTTGGCCCAGGCCCGCCGCCCGCAACCCGCAACCCAGCAGATTTAGTTCCTGGCGGCTGTCCAGGAGGAGGTTTGCCCGCACCCGGCGGATTATCATCCCCAGGCCGGTTTCCGCGCCAGGGCGCACCGCTTGCCGGGTTTGTAGCCAGGGCCGAAAAAGGTCAACCGCCTTTTGATGCGCCTTGCGTCCAATTTCAAGAACCGCATCATCTTGCAGAAAGCTAATCAATTCCTGGGCCTGGGTAAATTGCTGTCGGCACTGGCTACATTCAACCAGATGAGCGGCAATTTCAGCCCGCTCCTGAGTCGGTAAAAGCTCTTGCACATAATCGAGGATAATTTCAAATTTCAAGTGCGCGGATCTGCTCATACAACATCCTTGCCAGGTTGAACCCGGTGTTATCAAACTTAACTAATATCTGCTCTCCACACTTAGCTGCCTACCGTCAAGCCTTTTAACCCGGCTGGAGAGATTTTCTAATTATATAGAGGTGATTTGAAGCCCAAAAATACCTAAACAGCTCCTACTTTTTCTAACAAGACCCTTAGTTTTTCCAGGCATCGCGCCCGGTTTGGCCCGATGCTGGCCGTTGGAAGACCCAGCGTGGCGGCAATTTCGGTATAGGAGGGTTGCGCATTGTTGTAGAAAAGGTGCCACAAAAGCTTTTGACAGCGTGGTGCCAGCGTCTGCAAGCCTTCCCGCACGGCCTGCTGGCGTTCGAGCCTCAGTAAGCTTTCTTCCGGCAAAGGGGAGTCGTCGGCTGGCTCAGGCAAACCAGTTCTATCTTCGGGAGCGGCACTGCCTATCGTCAGGCTCAGGGAAAGAGCCGGAGTACGCTTGCGGTAGTGCCAGCACTCTCGGCTGGTGGTGGTAATCAGCCAGGAAGCCAACCGCCCCCGGTCTTTAAGCCCTTCCAGGTGTTGCAAAAGAGCCAGCCAAACCCGGCCCGCTACGTCGTCGGCCTCGGCTCCCTGTAAATTATAACGGCGGCAAGTGCTGTAAATTAGCCGCTCATATCGTGCAACGAGACATTCCCAGGCGGTTTCTTGACCATCCAGGCAACCTTCGATCAGTTCGGGATCGCTGCTGGTGCTGACGTATTTCATGTTATCTCAAAAATTCCCTGCTTCGTGTGATTATACTGGCTATTACAAACCTAGCAAAAAAAGGGCCACAAAATATAATTTTATGGAATAAAACTATCGGGAAATGAGTATACTAAGCCAGTTGCTATTCTGGCCGCTAAAGTTTATCCCAGCCTTAGGCCCAAGCCTGGTTTATCCCAAAGAGGCGTCAGCGTGCCGTGGCTGACAGGTGGCAAACCTTCGACGAGTGTGCCGGAGAGAAGGGTGGCGGTTGCCAGACCGCAGTAAGGATGCGGTGGCGGCAGGGTGGCGGCCAGGTGCAGGGCGGCGGCGATACCAACCCCTGAATCAATCGTAGTGGTTACAAACGAGCGCAATCCAAAACTTTCGGCCAGTTGGATAATCCGCCGACCGGCCCACGGCCCGCCGACCACCATCGGTTTCACTACCAGCCAGTCCGCCGCGCCCATTTCGATCACGCGACGGGCCGCTTCTTCGCCCGTCACGGCTTCATCGGCGGCAACCGGGATAGATGAAGCCCGGCGCACCTGAGCCATTCCCGCCAGGTCGGAAGGAGCCACCGGCTGCTCGATTAGCTCGATCTCGAACTGCTCCAGACTTTGCAGCATCTTGATGGCAGTTTCTACCGTCCAGCCGCCATTCGCGTCCAATCGCAGGCGTGGGCCAGGGCCAAGTGCCGCCCGTACCGCCGCTACGCGTTCGATCTCCTGGGCAAAAGTTGGCGCGACTCCCACTTTAAGCTTCAGGCAGCTAAAGCCCTCTGCAACCGCTCGACGGGCGGCCAGAACTGCTTCTTCTAACCCTGGTAGGCCGACCGTGGCATTAACCGGCACGGTCAGGCTTCCCGGCTCAAGGGTTTGTGCTGCTTCATTGTGCAATCCTGGTTCTAAATACAAAGCCATCGGCACGCCTGCCTCCTGGCAACTTGCATCTACCGCCGCCGTCACCAGGCCGCAAACTGCCGCCGCCACCCCTGGCCCGCCCTGCGCCATAAGCGGTTGCAACACAGGGTCAAGCTGTTCAGGCTCAAGTCCAAGCAGGGTCGGTACCCATTCTTGCAAAACTCTTTCGGCCTCGGCGACCGTGCCGCCGCCAAACTCCGGCAAAGGAGCCGCCTCGCCTAACCCTAAAAGACCTGCCTCTGTTTCCAGCCGTAGAATCAGCCCCTCTCGCACGGCCAGCGAACCTCTGGCGGTACGAAAGGCACCCGCAAAGGGCAGGCGATAAGGTTGCCAGGTGATACCGGTTATTCTCACTTTTCGACCGTTTCGGCCAGGGCTTCCAGGACTGCTTGCAGAGATTGCACCAGGGCCGGGTCGGATACCTCGCCCTGAGCATCTAGTTTCGTGCGGACGAGTGGCACGCTCAGGGTTGCGCCTTCCACGACCCGCGCCGATAAAACTCCTAATGTCAGTAGAAGCGAGGCCAGAGCTTTTTGGCCGCCGGTCGCACCGGGCGAGGCACTGAGGGCCGCGACCGGCTTATCTACAAACTCGCCGCTTGAAACAGTCCAGTCCAGAAGATTTTTGAGCGAACCAGGCATACCGAAAGCATATTCAGGAGTGCAGATCAGCACGCCCTGGGCCTCTTGCAACAACTTGCGCAGATGCTCGACCGGAGCAGGCGGGGTGGGGTCTTCCAGGTCTGGGCTGAAATGAGGAAGGTCGCCCAGCCCCTCGTAGAGGCTAACCTGTATCGAAGGGGGAGCCAGCCGCGCCATCGCTCGAAGAAGGGTGGTATTGGTCGAACTGGCCCGCAAACTTCCAGAAATGGCTAATATTTGCATCTTAGTTTGGATTGTCATGGTTATTAATATCCAGGGTTAGTATTAGAGACGGCTAATGATAATTTTCTCTACCTTGCCAGTAAAATATACCCTGCCCGCTAGAGCCGGTCAATCCTGGCGCGGCCTAAGCCCGACTGCCCAGGTTGTCCTCACCGCTTTTGTGAGGGACTTTACCGAATAGTTTTGATGATTTTATGCTAAAGTGTTACTAAACCTTTAGAGTGTCGCCGGTGCCCGGTTGGGACACTATTCAGTTCTGCCTGATTCGCAAAACAAGGAGGTCAACGATGACAATCGCTTATGAAAAACAGTCACAGGCCCAACCAATGGCTACTCACGAAGTATTCAACCAACCGCCCCCCCTGGCCGAATACAACCTTTTCGGGCAAGACGCCCCTTTGAGAGAAGGAGTTAGCCGCGAAGGGGCAGGTTGGGCGCAACCCTCGCTGACGGAACTAGGAGCCTGGGCCGGGACATCTGCGGCCATTGAGTTAGGCTTTGAAGCTAACAACAATCCGCCGGTTTTGCATACCCACGACCGCTTGGGTCATCGCCTGGACGAGGTGACATTTCATCCGGCCTGGCATCGCCTGATGGAAACCGCCGTCAAGTATGGCATCCACGCTGGCCCCTGGCGCGACCCTCGCCCCGGCGCACATGTCGCCCGTGCCGCCGCGATGTATCTCGTTTCGCAGGTGGAGAGCGGCCACGGTTGCCCTATTTCTATGACATACGCCGGAATTCCGGTTATTCGCCGCCAGCCGGAAGTAGCCGCCCTGTGGGAAGCCCGCCTGACCAGCCTGGATTACAATCCGGCTTTGCAGCCTGCCGGAGGCAAAGGCAGTGCTTTGTGCGGCATGGCCCTGACCGAGAAGCAGGGTGGTTCGGATGTGCGGGCCAACACGACACGGGCCAGGCTACTCTCGACCGAAGCAGGTGGGCCAGGCCGCGAGTACGAGATCACCGGGCATAAATGGTTTTGCTCGGCTCCGATGTGCGATTTGTTTCTGGTGCTGGCTCAGGCTCCCGCCGGTCTTTCTTGTTTCGCCTTGCCCCGCCTCTTACCAGACGGAAGCCGCAACCGCTTTTTCATTCAACGCCTCAAGGACAAGCTAGGCAACCGCTCTAACGCTTCAAGCGAAGTAGAATTTGACGGAGCCTGGGCGATGCTGATCGGCGAAGAAGGCCGGGGTATCGCTACCATTATCGAAATGGTTAACTTTACCCGGCTCGACTGCATCCTGGGAAGCGCAGCCCTCATGCGGCAGGGACTGGCTCAGGCCAGCCACCATGCGGCCCACCGGCAAACCTTTGGTCGTTTACTGCTCGATCAACCTCTGATGCAAAATGTGCTGGCTGACCTGGCAATCGAGGCGGAAGCGGCCCTGGTGCTGGGTTTGCGGCTGGCGGCAGCTTGCGATAAAACCGCCTCGCTCCACGAAGCCAACTTTAAGCGGCTAGGGACGGCAATCGGCAAATACTGGGTCACGAAACGGACTCCGGCTTTTAGTGCCGAAGCTCTGGAATGTCTGGGAGGGAACGGCTATGTCGAGGAGAGCATTATGCCGCGCCTGTACCGCGAGGCTCCCCTTAATTCGGTCTGGGAGGGTAGCGGGAATGTGAATTGCCTGGACGTGCTGCGGGCCATTCGCAAAGAGCCGGAGAGCCTGGAAGCTTTCTTTGCCGAGGTCGCTCCGGCGGCCCAGGTCGAAGCCCGCCTGGGTGCGGCAGTCGTCCGGCTCAAAGCCGTCCTGAATGAGCGGGAAGGTTTGGAGTTCCGCGCCCGCCGAACAGTCGAAGAAATGGCTGTGGTGTTGCAGGCGGCTTTACTGGTGCAGCATTCTCCCGCGGCTGTTGCGGACGCATTTTGCGCCTCGCGCCTGGCGGGTGATTGGGGCCACGCTTTCGGAACGCTTCCGGCCCGGCTCGATTTCAAAGCAATTGTCGAGCGAGCCAGGCCAAAAGTAGAGGCGTAAGTTCAACCAGCCAAACCCATAAGCCGAGAGCAACCGGCATAACTTGGCTGGGCGATTGCAAAGACCGGCTTCTGACTGGCCCTTCCACCTTTGGTCTCGACCTGTCATTCTGAGCGAAACGAAGAATCTTCTTGGCAAGGCACAATTTTGCTCTTTCACGAAGGTTCTTCGCTTCGCTCAGAATGACAGGGCGTGACACCTCGACTTTGCAATCGCCCGGCATAACCAGGCTGTTTCCAGCACGTTATATTGTCGGATGAAGGTTCCGCCCGATCCAAACAGAACAGAAGGCGAGCCGAAGTCAGTCGGAAAAGAAGGCAGTCATAAATTCAGAGGGAGCTTAAAATGCTGCGTGCCATAAAAGGGCGGGCCGGAATTTGGCTGGTTATAACGGTAGGGCTGAGCCTGCTACTATCGGCCTGCGCTGAGTCGGGTGGCTTAAACAGCACCTCCCAGGCTGTTATCCCTTTCGCCGGAGCAACCACTCCTGCCCCGGCAAGCTCGACTGCCTCTCTCACTACGGCTGCGCCTATTACCACGGTTGCCGCGCAGACTTCGGCTCCACCGCTCTTTGACGGTTCCGGCGTTACGACGGCGGCGGCCCCAACTGCGGCGGCTCTCACGACAGTTCCGGCGGATACTTCCACGCTGGCCCCGACGCCGACGGTACCGGTCGGAACCGTTGTTGCCCCACTTACGGTTGCTCCGGCTCAACTCAATCCGTCAGTCTTTTACCTGCGTGATGACGCCCTCTACCGGGTGCAACCAACTGGCAATAAACCAGTCCTGGTAGCCCAAAAGGTGCTAAATTTCGTCCAGGTGGGCGGTACGGATGTTGTGTATATGCAGCAAGTCACGAGCGGGGCCGAGATTGTTGTGCAGTTAAGGTTACTCAAGGAAGCCGGGGTTAACGTCGCTACACCGAAAGTGCTGGACGAGCGAGCTTTTGTTTTGTTGCCTGTAGCGCAAAGAACCAAAGGCCCGGTGGAGGAGTACGGAAGTGACCGGCGGGCGGTAGGCGAACTGGCCCTTTCGCCCGATAATTCCCAGGTGGCTTATACGCGGGCTAATCTGTCCGGCCCAACTTTTGGCGGCCTGGGTTCCGAGAAAGAACACCCTACTGAACTTTGGTTTGCGGTTCTCGACGGCTCGGCCCCGGCCAGGAAGCTCGTTCCCAACGATAAAGATTACATCGCTCGGCCTCTGTGGAGCAGTGACGGCAACCGGATCGCTTTTATTCGCACGACTAATTTTGGAACCGGGGCAGGCTACCCGACCGCAATCTGGTCGGTCTACAAAGACGGTACGCGCCTGGCTTACCTGACCGGCCCAAAACTGGGCCAGTACAACGGCAGCACTTTCGAGGCTTCCCCCGCGATCAACCTGAAGTGGGTTGGGCCAATGGCCCTGAGTTTCCAGAGTTTTAGCCAGACCACGGCGGCTCCGCCTCTGTGGTTGCACGACCTGAGCCAGAACAGCGACCTACCGCGCCTCTTGACCCTCGAAAGCGGTCAGACCTATTTCTGCCCTCAGCTTCGACGTTTTGTTTTTGTGAAGCAAGACCTGAAAACCGGCGAGGCCAACGGAGTGTTTTCTGTAGGGATAGATAAACCGGGCGATGCCGCGCCTTCGGTACTGACGGCGGTAGATGGAGGAGCAAAAGCTCTGTTGGGTTGCTCGGATAATACGATTTTGTACCGAGACGGGTCGGGCCAGACCTACGCCCAACGCCTGAATGAGAGTGGTTCGGCAGAAGGAGCAAAGGTCAAAGTGGCTGGGGCAGTCAAGCCTAGCGTATCTCTGCAAGGAGTTTTCTCGCCGGATGGCAAATATATTGCGGTTGCCCACGGCTACCTATCGGATAGCGGAGCTAACCCTGGCCCTTTGCTGGCAGTTTATCGCGCTGACGGCAGCCTGGTCGCTTCGCTGGATGATTTAAGCAACGGCGGTACCTTAAAATGGTTCGGTAACGGGGTGGTGGTGTTATTAGCTTCTACTAATAATTCGGATCAACTGGTGGGAGTATCCCTGAATGGGGGTGCGCCTGTGATTAAAGTGCTGGATAGCGGTAAAGGGTTGCTCAAACTTGGCCCGGACAGGTAGAATTTCTACAAACCGGAATTACTAACGCTACTGAAAATAGAGGCTCAAAGTTTCTGTTCCTGGTAGCCGTTAGTAGTTCCGGTTGCGTTTGCCCAGGTAGCGCAAGAGGGCAACCAGACCAAAAGCGAGGGCGGCCAACACCAGGATCGTAACGACAATTGAGATAATCGTCTTGGCGACTGCTATAAGTATCACAATGCCAACCAGCAGCAAAACTCCTTTAACAATTAGCGACCCCATCCCATTACTACCGTATTTCTGCATCTTTGTCCAAGTCCTTTTTCTGTTTACTTCTCTTCACAAACCTACTTACCTAAAGTTGCCTTCCCTTTTGGCTGCTTATTCTACGTAGCTTCGCAGCCTTTTGTTTCGGGTTCCCGGTTCAAAAAGCGGTTTGATTGACACTCTCACTTTCAGACTGTTACATTGCTTTTCACCCCAGGCCCAGGCCGGGCCGCTAACAGGCCCGAAGCGAACGTCCTGGAAGGAAATGCTTTTGATGCTGCAATTCTTGCAGGGACTAGGGAAAGGTCAAAGCTCGATGAGCCGTTTAGAGGGTAAAAGAATCGTGGTGACGGGAGGGGGACGCGGCCTGGGCCGGGCTTTTGCCGAGAGAATCGCCCAGGAAGGCGGGCGGGTAGCTATCGCCGAACTGGACGGCGCGATGGGCGAAGCAACCGCCGTAGCTTTGCGCCAGACCGGGGCGGACGTTTTGGCGGTTCAGACCGACATCACTGATACCGCAAGCCTGACAAATCTTGTCGAGCTTCTCCGCGAACGCTGGGGCGGAGTGGATGGGCTGGTGAATAATGCGGCGATTGCCTCCGGGGTGGGCGGCAAACGCTTCGACGAGATTTCGGAAGAAGCTTTCGACCGGGTGTTGCGAGTGAACGTGCGCGGTACGTGGCAGGCGATCCGGGCTATCGTGCCTCTGATGCAGCCGCAAGGCCGGGGTAAAATCGTCAACCTGGCCTCGGATACCGCTCTGTGGGGTGCGCCCGTACTGCTGCACTACGTCGCCAGCAAAGGCGCGATCATTGCCATGACTCGTTCGCTGGCGCGTGAACTAGGCGAATATAATATTGCGATAAACGCTATTGCGCCCGGCCTGACCCTGACCGAAGCTACCGAAGGGGTCGCTCCGGCCCGCCACCAGCTTTACATCGAAGGCCGGGCCATCCAGCGACAGCAATTGCCGGAAGATGTCACCGGAGCCGTTATTTTCTTGCTTTCGGACGACGCTGATTTTATTACCGGCCAATTACTGCCGATCAATGGTGGCTTCGTGTTTAATTAGAGCATTTTCCAACCTTAAAGTTAAAGGCTATTCTCTATTCATACTCCTGGCAACACTTTTCAAGCTGTGTGGCGAACCACTGGCCGAGGGCGGCAAATTGAGGCTGGGCGGCCAGCTTGTGGGCCAGTGGCATAATCTTCTCGCGGGTTTCCTTGACTTGCTTGAGTTGCTTCTCCCGTGTGCAGCCGTCGAGGGTACTGAGGTTGTGCAAGCGGTCGGCTAGCTTAATCGCCCAGGCTTGCGGTAGCCCGTTCGAGAGGCGCGGCAGATAATCCTCCTTAGGCAGACCCGGTTCTTTGCTCAAAGATTTAACCAGAATACAGACCTGACGGCCAAAAATGTATTCGAGGTCTTCCCAGGTCAAAATAAAAGTATCTTCCATTACATCGTGTAAGAGGGCCGCAATTATCGTTTCGTGGTCGTACAAACCTTGCTGTAATAGCGTCAGGCTGACCTCGCGGGGATGGTCGAAGTAACGTCCGCCCCCGTCGCGTTCCTGCCCTCGATGGCCGTATTTCGAGAAACGGTAGGCCATCATAATTTTGTGTGCCTGGGAAGGAATGAAATATTTGTTGATCAACTCTTCGTATTGAGCGCGGCCAAACATAACCTCAGCAACCATAACTCACCTGCCCTGCTGATAATCTATTTGTAACGATTAAAGATAGAAGTATTATACTCGATATAAGGGAAATTTAGCTCGCCGGAGAGTGGTTAGAATTATCTGGAGCTTCTGGCTTGCGATAGTTTGGATTGATTATCGCAAGCTAGAAGCTCTTGCTACAGGTTCGAGGTTAGTCGCGGAGTCGGATGTTAGCGTCGAGTTCCTGGAATTTTTGGAGGATGTTGGAATAGCCGCGCTCGACGTACTGGATGCCGTGGACGCGGGAAGTACCCTGTGCTACCGCCGCCGCGATCAAATAGCTGAATCCGGCCCGCAGGTCTGGAATCGTGATGTCCGCCGCTTTTAAGGGCGTCGCGCCGCGCACGACGCAGCTATGCTCGTGGTCGCGGCTCTTGAAGCGGCAGGGTTTTTCGCCCAGGCATTGCCGGAAAAGCTGAATTTCAGCCCCCATCCGCACCAGTTCTTCGGTATAGCCGAACCGCTTCTCGTAAACCGTTTCGTGGATCACCGAAAGACCCTCAACCTGGGTCATCAACATCACGAAAGGCTGTTGCCAGTCGGTCATAAAGCCCGGATGTACATCGGTTTCAAGTACGATTGGCTTTAGCGCACCTTCCTGGCGGTAGAAGCGGATGCCGCCCGGCTTGACCTCGAATTCGGCCCCGACCTGCCGCAACTTGTTCAGGAAAGTGAGCATGTGGGCTTGCTCGGCTCCGTCTACCAGCACATCCCCGCCCGTAATGATTGCTGCCACCCCAAAAGAGGCCGCCTCGATGCGGTCGTTGATGACGGTATGTTCGACCCCGTGCAGTTTGTCCACCCCCTCGATCACGATTGTGCGGTCGGTATCCACAAAGATAATCGCGCCCATCTTTTGCAACAGCATCACCTGATCAATAATCTCCGGCTCGACCGCCGCGTTTTTGATCAAGGTCGTGCCTTTGGCAAGGACGGCGGCAAAAAGTGTGTTTTCGGTTGCTCCTACGCTAGGATAAGGCAGTTCGATTACGGCTCCCTGCAAGCGGTCGGCTACAGCGTAGTAGCGGTCTTCCTGAAAGACAATTTTTGCCCCTAGCTGTTCCAGAGCCTGTACGTGGAAATCTACCGGGCGCGACCCTATATTGCAACCGCCCAGCATCGGAATAACCGCTTTACCAAAGCGATGCAGCAAAGGGCCAAGCAACAGGATCGGGATGCGGTTCAGGCCGCTAAAGCCCAGTGGCACTTCGGCGGTATTTACGACCGGGGTATGCAGACGTAAAGAGTTGCCCGCCATGCTGTCCCACTCGAAGTTCAGACCAACGCTTTTGCAGACGTTAAGCGTTACGTCGGTATCGCCGATACGCGGCACGTTGTGCAGCACCAACGGCTCGTCCGTCAGCATACTGGCGACAATCTCTTTGGTCGCCGCGTTCTTGGCCCCACTAACTCGCACTCTTCCGCGCAGCGGCTTGCCGCCTTCTATCTCATAATAAGCCATAAATCTCCTGTTTGAGTTCTAAATTCTAAGGGCGGGCTTCCTTGAGCAACTACTAGAAAGCTCAGTTTCTTTGGAAAACCTCAAAGGCCATCCGTCCTGGCGCAGACCCGCAGATTTAGCACTCCGCCCTAATGCACCTGATCGAGGAAAAGAAATTTGCCCTTTTCCATTATTTGCTTGCTATCAATCCAGATGTCGCAATCTTTGGCGATAGCATCAACATGGGTGGGCGCACTCCAATCTGCGCCGGTCTGACTGCCGTAAGGGTCGCCCAGGGCAATGTGCATGCCGGGTAGTTTCTCATCCTGCAACAGATTATAGATCATTTTGCTCACGCCGATGTTCGCCCCAATCGCCCATTCGCCCACCCGGTCGCTGTTTTCGCTCAAATGTGTATACCGCCAGAACTCGCTCTGCAAATACTTATTGTCACACTTTACCGAGCGCAAGCGGTTATTTTCGATTTCCAGAAAGAGGGGATTATTGGAGAGATTGCCGTATTTCTGCGAAAAATAGTCGCCTATCGTGCCATCCACCACGTAAATACCGTTGACATTAGCAGGAGCAGTGAAAACTTCGCCCGCCGGAAGGTTCGACCAGATTTGCGGCGTGATCACCCCGCAGGTCTTGATCCATTTTATGTTCTGGTCGAAAATGCCTTCGATGTCCGTACCGGCTTCGGTGCGACAGTAGATCGAACGGCTGGCCGAAGCCATATCTTGAATTTTCTGACCAATCGCATCCACCACCGTGTAATCGGCCCGCATTCCTTGCAGCATAATTTCGGGCGAAATCGTCACCATGTGGGCATAGCGCACTCCTTGCCGCTCGATAACGCCGACGAACTGCTTGCGGGCCGGTAGTTCGCCATGCTGGGACTGCACGGCATAAAGGGCCACCTGGCTGCGAGAAATCGCTTCCAGGATCGGTTGTGGCATATCGGTCAGAGGCCGCTCGGCGTAATCCTCTATCACATAAGCGGTCGTGATGGCTCCGGCGATGCGGGCGGCGGCGAAAAGAGCGGCCCCGATCTCGATAGTTTCGAGGTCGGTGACAACTGTCATGATCTCGCCTTCCTGAACCTTGAGGCAATTGTTAATAGCGTTACGGGCGCCGGGCAGAAATTCAAGGTCAAATGGCAAAGTTCGGAGACTATCGCTCAGTCGCCGGTCGGTGGTTCGCAACATATACTCTTCCCGCATCCTTTCAAAATAGCAAAAGCCCGGAACAATTGAGCTTGAGCTTTGCAATCGTTCCAGGCCCGGCGTCCCTAAATACCTTCCATTGTCTCTTGCAACACCCGGTCTACTACCGGCTTGAAGTCGCCCGTCTCGGCGTAAAGGTTTAGCTGACGCTCGGCACTCGTTCCTTTGTTCATGATCGTCTGGATGTATTCGATTTCGCGGCGGCTTCCAAGCTCGTCCACTACGTCGTCCACAAACTCCAATAGCTCGTTAATCAAGAGTTGTGCCGGGACTTCTTCCTCTTTGCCCAGGTCAAGCATTTTACCACCCAGGCCGTAGCGGATAGCCCGCCACTTGTTCTCCATAATCAAGGCCCGGCTGTATTTACGCCAGCCGATATTTTGCTGTTTGAGCTTATATAATTTTACCACAATCGCCTGGATAAGCGCGGCCAGGGCCAGTGTTTCCTCCAGGCGGGTCGGCATATCGCAAATGCGAATCTCGATTGTGCTGTAGATCGGATGCGGGCGGACATCCCACCAGATTTTCTTGCCGTCGTCAATGCAGTGCGTGTTGACCAGCGTATCAATGTAGTGGTCGAAAGCTGCCGCGCTATCGAAATCTTCGGGGATGCCGGTACGTGGGAAACGGCTAAACACGACCGAGCGGAAGGATTGCAACCCGGTGTTGCGGCCCATCCAGAAAGGCGAACTGACCGAAAGAGCCAGAATATGCGGCAGGAAATAGCGTAACTCGTTCATAATCGCCACAGCGGTATCGCGGTCCTGAATACCGACATGCACGTGCATGCCGAAAATCAAAATCTCGCGGATGACATCCTGCAATTCTTCTTCAAGAATATGATAACGTTTGTCGTCGGTAATCGGCTGGCTGGCCCAGTTCGAGAAAGGATGCGTGCCTGCCGCCCCAATCGCCACGCCGTGCTTGAAAGAGACCTCGGCCAGCGCGTTTCGGTTGCGCCGGAGATGCTCGCGGGCTTCAGTAATATTTTTGCAGACCGGGGTAACGGTCTCAACGCAACTCATAAGCATTTCTGGCTTTACATAATCACCAAGTATAGGTGTTAAAGACTCGATTATCTCGGCGTTACGCGGGCTGAGGTCGCGGGTAGTCGGGTCTACAATTTGAAATTCTTCCTCAATCCCCAGGGTAAAAGTTTCTTTTTCACGACTTTTTACAGGTGCCATCTTTTTCTCCTCTTTTTACTATTCCCTAATAACCGTTTGTTTGGGTACAACTCAATGCCGGGTAACGCGAAAGCCAGATGAAGGGCTAGGACGAGAGAGGCAAGCAGACCTCTTTCATCAGTTCCCGCTACGCACAGCCTTCCGGGTCGGCGGGGCGAACACCCCCTTCGCCGCGGCCTTCGATAATAAAGGTTGGGACAGTTGTGCCGGTGCCAGCCGTCACATTGAGCAGAGCCGCCGCCGATAGCCGCGTGAGCGTACCGGCGATCTGGCCCTCGAAAATATAAGGATCACAATCTACCGAGCGTTCGGCAAAAATGATCATATCATCCTGGATCGTCGGATAGGGTTCTTTAGCCACCACGACTTTTTCTTGTACCACGTAAGGGTCGCGCAGGGCCGTTTCCCAGGCCGCCCGCCAGGAGGCCGGGTCGCTCTCCCAGCCGATTGAGATACCCTTGCCGCCGTATTCGTCGTTGGGCTTGAGAACGAGGCGGTCGCGGTTTTCCATTACGAACTGTTCGAGGTCAACTTGCTGGCCTTTGTAAGTCGTCAGACCGGCCCGTACCCGCCGCGTCCAGGGAATATGCCGGATGATGTAAGCCTGTTGTTCGGCGTCGAAATAGCCCGCGTTTCGTTCGTCGCTCAACAGGCCAAAGATCATCTTTTTATGATAAATTTTGCAGCGAAACGAATTGATCATGCAGACCGCCCCGTCCTCGTAAGCCTGCAAGATTGGTCTTGATTCGTCGGCCCGTTCCAAAAGCTCGCTGCCCAGAACCCGCTTGAATAACAGGTCAATCTCAAAATCACCATGCCACAATCGTCCATCCCGGTATTCCAGGTTGCGCGGGTCTACAATGATCGTCGGGACGCCTTCGCTCAAGAAATGAGTCTGTAAAAGCTCGAACTCCGTCAGGGTCGGCACCAGATCGAGCCAGTCTACAATAGCAATGTTGGGGGTTTTGTAGGGCTGACCGTGGGTTTCCTGATACTCTCGAAAATTGTTCAAGAGCATCGAAAGCAGTTTAGGTTTGAGGTGTTCCCGGCTGACCCGAAAGCGTTTGGAAAATTCCTGCATTACGGGCAGGGTTTCAAACAGATCGCCCAGGCCGTCCTCGTAGGCCGAACCTGCCGGTGACTCGGCATTGTACTCCACAAAATGAAGCGTGCCGTGGCTGGTCGAAAGAAAACTATCCAGGCGGCTGTGGGCTGAAATCGCTTTATAGCCGGTATCAATTTGCAACAGCCGAATTTCTTCGGGGATCAAAGCCAGGTCGTTGATTAGCCGGTCGCGTTCGGTGGCCTGGGCCGGATCGGGGCTGAGAATAACCGCGCCGAGAGCGTCCATCGCTCCAACCAGAGCCAGGCAAACCTCGCGGACATAATCAAGCTGGGTGCGGGTGAAAAAGTGGGGTCGCAAAACGTTGCACAGAGGTCGCCCGCCGAAGGTCAGCTTGCGCTCGGTCAGGCCACTCTTGAGGGCAGCGGTGCTTTCACTGGAAAGCCGGGTGCTACCAGCCAGGAGCGCGTGATAATAGTCAATTGCTTCTTCGAGTAGCTCGGTGTCGGCCCAGTTCTGGCCGTGGGCTTGCTCTGTCTGGCTCATCCTATCTCCCCTTTTCGTTTACCCTAAATTCCGCCGTCCTCTCGCCCGGACGACTTAATATCATCGCTAATTACATAATTGGGGCCAGGAAATTCAGGTTTGCCGGGTTGGATTACTTTTTCGCCTGAAAAAATTGTAGAATGATTATATCATAGTCACCCATACCCGGTAATTTTAACGACTTTTTGATAGCACCGCAGAGTTAGACCCGCGCTGTAGTTGTTAAACTCTTGTTAAACTCTGATTAACAGAGCTTTCAAAGCCTATATATTGTAGACATAACTTTAGATTGTATGATATGTTGTGTTAGGCTTCATGTAGGTGTGACAAACTACAATCAGAAAGTGAGGGCTGACGAGTGCGTTTCGTGGTGCTTGGCGATTTACACTATGCGGCTTTTGACGATGCCACCAGCAGAGCTTTGCAAGAGGAATATTTCGACCGGCTGTTTAAAAGCGTGCAAGCGCAAAGGCCGGAGGTTGTTTTTGCTATCGGTGATACTGTAGATCACGGCTACGCGGCAGAGTTCGAGGGCTTGCACGCGTGCGCCCGGCGAAACAATTTGCCCTTCATCACGGTAAACGGCAACCACGATGTGCTGGAGTTGACCAAATACGAAATTTCTCGCTATACTGGCAACCGGTTTCCCTTTTATGCGCTATACTATAATCCAGAGAGCGGCGTAAGCGATGTAACTGACCGGGAGGCGGCCCGCTTTTTGATCCTGGATACCCCGAAAGAACTCAACCACAAAGACCACGGCGGCTACGTCGGGCCGGAGCAACTGACCTGGCTGGAAAATCAACTGGCCGAAAGCGGCGACCATCCGCTCTTTGTATTTGGGCATCACCCGTTGGCATGGGCTACCCGCTGGTCTAGCCTGCCAATGCTCTCGATTGACAATTCGGCCCAGGTCTGGCGCACGCTGGGCCGCAAACGGCAAGGCCCGGCCTTTTACTTTTGCGGTCACAATCACGCTAACTCGATTGACCGGCGGGCGAACTGGCACTTTATCCAGACTGCCGCTCCGCATCGCACCAGCGACTTTCGAGTAGTAGACTTTACGCCCGAAGGAGTCTTTTTGCAGACGGTGGCTCTGGAAGGTGGGCGGGCGAGCTTTCTTTTGGGTCAGAAGGTGGCCCAGATCAGTGGCGATAATAGCCGATGGCCCTCTAAAGGGTTGCCTTCCGACCGCAAGCTGGCCGTAAAATTAAGTCAGGCGGAGCCAGTGCGCCGCTAGTTTTAAGGCTTCGCCTCATTGTGTGTAACTGCGGCGCAGTAGCCCTTAGTTCCGTAACGAGGAAGTCAGAATGCGCATAGCTTTAGTTTACAATCCAGCAGCAGGCGGAGTGCGACGGCTCAACCGTCCGGCCCGTTTTATTCGACAGCTTCGATTAGGCGGACACGAGGTGCAAGTCTACACTACCACTGAGCCAGGCCACGCCACCACGCTGACCCGGCAAGCATTGGAACAGGGAGCCGAGGTAATTGTGGCTGTGGGCGGGGATGGCACGGTCAACGAGGTGCTGCAAGGCATGGTCGGTTCGACCGTACCGTTAGGAGTGTACCCGGCGGGGACCACTAATGTGTGGTGCAAGCAGGTGCGCATGCCGTATAATCCGCGCCGGGCGGCCCGGATAGTCGGAAGCGGGCCACGTCGCCTGATTGACCTGGGCCGCACCCAGGACCGCTATTTCCTGCTAATGACTGGCATCGGGTTAGACGGTGAAATTACTCAGGCGGTTGACCTGGATTTCAAGCGCAAATGGGGCAAACTGGCCTACGGTGTGGCCGCCTTGCGACTTGGACTGCATTTCCAGGCCGGTAATGCCAGCATTATGCTGGATGCAAACCTCGAAACCGCCCGCCTCTTGAATCTGCATACCAGCCTCATTATTGTCACCAACACCGAACGCTATGCCGTAATGAAGTTGGCCCGTGAAGCCCAGCTAGACGACGGATGCCTGGAATTGTTGGTCTTTCAAGAGAAAAACCTGTGGTCGCGCTTGCGCCGAGCTTTCTCGCTCGTGACCAGTAGCAGCGAGTACGACCCTAAAATCAAACGCTACCGGATGCACAGTGCGCAGATCGAGGTGGATCATTCGGTGGGAGTGCAGGTTGACGGCGACCCGCAAGGCCGCACCGGGCTTGTCCCTCTCAACATCGAATGCGTGCCAGGCTCGCTAACCGTGATTGTGCCGGAGGGCGTCCCGGCCCGCCTCTTTGCACATCCGCATTATGCCGCCGATAGCGGCCCGCTGTAGTCCTACCCTATTTAATAAATCTTCAATATCTTTAATACCTTTAATAATTGCCCGCTATTTAGGGCTAAAACCACGAAGAAAATTAACGTTTCAAGCGAGTATTTTTAACTACTTGGGCGTATATTTATATTGAGCAGTCTAGTTTTATTTTTCCTAAAACTAAGCAAAATTCAAGACTGGCTCTTCTAAAAAAATATTAAACCAAATTTTCTTTCTTTTTGGACGCGGAGCAATTAAATGTGGCAAAACAATTCTAATCCTTATAATAATGGGCCAAACGAGCCTTATGGAGGTTCACGCTGGCCCGACCCCTATTCAGGGTCGAGTGAAGGGCCGAACTCTCAGCCGAACGCTCCTTATCAGGAGCAGCCGACGACGCCTTACTCAAATCAGGCTTTTTCTAATCCTTATTCTAATAACTCTCCCTGGCCCAACCCTACGTCGAACGGGCCGACCAACAATAATCCCTACTGGCAAGCCTGGCCGAGCTATTATCCGGTGCCGGTACGCCGTAAGCGTGGATTGCCCTGGTTTGTTTCGACTTTTTTAACTTTTCTGGTGATCCTGGGACTGTGTGGCGGGCTGTTGTTCCTCTCGAAGCGGGATGGCGCGGTCATTACTTTACCGGCACCAGGCGGAACCAGCAGCGAAACCGAGGGCGGCGGTTATAACTTTACTGTCCAACCCAACGACCCGCTTTTCGACAACCAGTACGCCCTCAAGAACATCAACGCGACCGGAGCCTGGGCCGTCACGACCGGCAAATCTAGCGTCATAGTGGCGGTAATTGATACTGGCGTGGACGCCAGCCACCCTGATTTGCAGGGTAGGTTGGTTAAGGGCTACGATTTTGTCAATAACGACGATACGCCCGAAGATACGGTCGGACACGGTACGTTTGTTGCCAGCCTGATCGCTGCCAACGCCGACGACAACCAGGGTATCGTGGGCGTGGCACCGGGCGTGCAGATTATGCCGCTCAAAGCGTTGGATAGACAGGGGGGCGATAGCCTGACGATTGCCCGCGCTATCCGCTACGCGGCGGACAACAAAGCCAACGTGATCAATCTAAGTCTGGGCGGGCCGCAAAATTCCCGCTCGATTCGTCAGGCGATTGACTATGCCACAAGTCGGGGCGTGGTAGTGGTGGCGGCTTCGGGTAATAGCGGCACGAAAGGAAACCCGGTCGAGTATCCTGCCGCCCTTCCTAACGTGGTTTCGGTTGGGGCGACCGGGCCAAGCGATAAGATTGCTTCGTTCAGTAGCCACAACATCACGGTGGACGTCGCTGCCCCTGGCGTTAACGTTTTCGGGGCGCGGTCGTCTATCAACTTGATCTGCCGGGCCTACAATGGCACGCCTTACTGTACTGCCAGTGGCACTAGCTTTGCCGCTCCTTACGTGGCAGGCGCGGCGGCCCTGGTGCTTTCGGTCAACCCGAATCTGACGCCCGCGCAGGTGGAGAATATTCTCACCAGCACGGCCACCGACCTGGGCCAGCCAGGGACGGATAGTTACTACGGGGCGGGCTTGATCAACGTGGAGAAAGCCGTTAACGCTGCTAAAGCAGGGGTTGGAGCTTAGGGGTAAAGATCTTAGTTTCTAATCAAGCGGCGGTCGAACAGTCTTAAATCCACTGTTCGACCGCCGTTTTAGCATCATGCACATTGCCGGTATTAACCGTGCCTTTTTGCTCAAGCAACACCATTTCTACCTCTTCTTCGGCGTAAGGACAATGCTCGACCCCTTTTGGAATGACCACTAATTCACCTGGCTCTAGCGCGATAGCTCGTTCCAGGCCGTCCTCGCGCAGCTTGATCAGCAACCGCCCTTTGATTACCAGGAAAAGTTCGTCTACTTCGGTGTGGTGATGCCACACGAATTCGCCCTGCGCCTTTACCACTTTGATCTGTGAGTCGTTGAGTTCCCCTATAATTCGAGGACTCCAGTGGTTTTGAAATAAACTCAGTTTTTGGGCCAGACTTACCTTTTCGACCGTTGACATGGTCTTATACCTCCTGGGGTCTAAAAGCCTTTGAGGGCTTCTTCTTCCGTATCGAAAATCTCGAAAACCTTGTCCAGCATCATCAGCTCGAAAATAGCGCGGGCCGAAGATTGTAGCCCGACCAGTCGCAGGTCGCCACCACGCGCCCGCAGTTGTTTCATACCCGAAACGAGGGTGGAGATGCCGATGCTATCAATAAATTCAACTTGCTGCAAATCTAGCAAGACGTTGTTGATACCGCGTTCTCCATAGTTGCGCCACATCTCTTTAAGTTGCGGCGCACTCTGGCCGTCCAGCCGTCCGTACAGGGACAATGCGCCGACCGTGATAATTATCTCCCGTTGTTCGATTTGCATAAACCTTTTGTCCCTCAAATCTGCTTCGATGTTTCCAATGTTTCCAGTGTTTCCCTTTTTGGCTTCTTCCAGTTGCTCAC
>JBBRBE010000052.1:0-34902 GCA_038206175.1 Chloroflexia bacterium | reverse complement strand
TTTAGGGTTGGGCTGGCTGCGAGTTCGGGCCAGTTTGCGCCAGTTGACTTTACAAAAGCTCGCTCTGATGCCTCGCGTAATCGGGCCGCGTAATCCGCGTGACCTGGGAATGGAGTACGAGGAGGTCTGGTTTACGGCCCGTGACGGCGTGAAGTTGCATGGTTGGTACATTCCCGACCCACCTGGAGGCGGCGAGACCAAAAATGTGACGGTTATTATGGGTCATGGGCATGCTGGAAATAAAGAACCAGACCTTGAATACGCGGCTTTCTTTTATCAGGCGGGCTATAACGTTTTCATGTTTGATTTTCGCGGCCACGGACGTAGCGAAGGGCCACTGGGTAGTTCGCTCGGTTGGGCCGAACGTTACGACGTACACGGAGCGGTAGATTTCTTGCTGGGACGCGGCCAGAGCCGTTTTGCCGCTTTCGGTATCTCGATGGGTGCGGCAATCTTGATTATGGCTGCCGCCGAAAATCCTTTCATTCGAGCTGTGATCGCCGATAGTGCCTACGCCCACCTGTATCGTTCGATTGCCGCCGAAATCAACAACGCTTATCATTTGCCGATGTGGTTTTCTCGTCCGGTGGGCTATTACGGCTGGCAGTTTCTGGCCGTGCATCACGGCTTCTCGCCCCGCTCGTCCTCACCCGCCGATTACGTCGCCCGCATTGCTCCGCGCCCGCTTCTATTAATCCACGGTGGCGAAGATACCCTTACCCGTGTCGAAAATGCGCATATTCTGTTCAAACTGGCCGGACAGCCTAAAGAATTATGGATCGAACCTGGGGTCGCCCACGCCCAAAGCTTTGTCTCCTATGGCCGGGCTTACGAAGAGCGGGTGCTGGATTTTCTGGCACGGGTAGACTGGCAAGCCCCTCTTACGTTTGAAGCTCCTTCGCATACTCTGGAAGGGCTGCCGGTCAGTTAAGCGAGAGAATTTAGTTTTTACACGCAATACAGCTTAGACCATTAAAAGCTAGGTGCTGCTTAGCGAAGTGTGTTCGTCTCCGGCGGTTTCCTGCGGCTCACTGTCGTTCTGAGAAGCGTTACGGAACAAGCTCAAAGCTTTAAGGGTAATCGCGTTCGCCCGCGTGAAGATAAGTTGCAATTCATCCGGGCCGGGTTGGGAACCTATTTCATTCAGTAGCCAGTGGTCGAATTTGACGACATCCTGGCGCAATTCGTTCAATTCGTCCCCGCCGACTGGCTCGACGGTGGTCTGATGCAGTGCCAGCGATTTCTGGTAGATGGCATAAGCTTTTTGATAGAGTGTTTTAAGGTCTTCCGGGTTGGCCGAATCTCCTTCCTGGGGTTGGGTAGTTCCTAGCCAGTTCTCCAAATCGCCGACTTCCTTATGCATCTTTTCTAAATACTTGTGAGATATAGACGGCATTGCTTTTAGCTCACTTCCCCTGTCTGGTTTTTTAGTTTCGTAGAATATTTAGTGCGGAACAAGCAACATTGGCCTGGCCCGTTTTGGAAATAGTTAGAGTTTGCTAGAGCTGAGTGTAAACCACCAACAATATCTCTGTCAAGCCCACAAAAGTACCCTTCCGCCCGAAAAATGCTCTAAAAAGACTTCTTTTGGAAGATAGCATCAGGTTTGAGTCTGAAATTGGGCGAAACATATATTGCTTCTGCTCCACTGATCAGTTAACATGTTTGTCTGATCATATTTTAACCAGTACACTTCTTGATCTCAGATAGGTTAAGTTTTTCTTCCACTAATTTCAGCCCAATTTAACCTTTTTAGGAGCTAACCATGTTCACCCGTAGCAACCGTCCCCAACTAGACTCTCAGTTAAACATTTTGGAGAATAGCCTGCTTGATTTATCTAGCATGGTCGAAAAAGCCGTCAATGGCTCGTTAGAAGCTCTAAAACGCCGCAACCATAGCCTGGCCCGGCAGGTTATCGCTGCCGATACCGCCATTAACGCCCGGCGTTATGAGATTGAAACCGATGCGCTCTATCTTCTGGCTCTGCAACAACCGCTAGTCTCGCGTGATTTACGCTATATTGCGGCGGTCATGAACATAGCCGGAGAATTAGAGCGGATGGGAGACTATGCTAAAGGGATTGCCCGAATTAGCGATAAGTTGAGCGGCGAACTACCGTTGGGCATAATGCTGCACCTGGAACAGATGGGCCAACAGTCAAACAAAATGCTACACGATGCGATGAGTGCCTTTATTGACCGCGACCTTGTTCTGGCTGACCGGGTAGCTAACGAGGACGACCGACTGGACGAGCTTTATAACACGGTTTATAAAGAACTCCTGGCTTTGATGTTTGCCGACAATACCCAGGTTGACCCGGCCACGCTTTTGCTGTGGGCCGCTCACAATCTAGAACGCCTGGGCGACCGGGTGACGAATGTATGCGAACGAATTCGCTTTGTCGAGACGGGGGTGCTGAGCGATGGGCCGGGTTTTCACGATGTTCCGGCAGATTAAACCCACTGCCTCTAACCTCCCCGAAGTAGAAGTCAGCACTCTGCGCCGGGTTACTACTTCCAGCCCTCGGCCTGAACGTTCTGGGCGGCGCACGCAAGGTTGGAAAAGTAAACTCAAACTGCCGCTTTCGCTGCTATTCGGCCTGGCGGTAGCTGTGGCCTGGCATTTTATCCACGAAGCCGGGGATGCAGGTTACAATTTTTCGTTGAGCAACCCGCATTTGTGGTTTCACCTGGCTCTGGAAAGCCTGGTCGCGGTTTACGCTGCCGGATTTAGCTTTGTAGTCTGGACGCTCTGGGAGCGTTTCGGCCAGAGCCAGAGTTAAGGCGTTTTAGAAGCGAGGCGATAACCCCGCAAAGGACTGAACAGGGTTAACCCGGCCAGTCCTAGCCGGATGCCCGCCGCCAGCCAGAACACTCCGCTTGGACTCCACATTTCGGCTAACCAACCTGACACTAACGCCCCAATCGGCAGGCTGATATAAGCCAGCATCCGCGCCGAGCCGATTACGCGTCCCAGCATCTGGGCCGGTACCGTCGTCTGGCGAATAACCGTCGTATTAGTATTGATCAAAATGAGAGCCAACCCAAAAACGAATTGCCCCAACCCCAGCCAGAGCCACTCTGCACTCAGCCCAAAAATGACAAAAGGCAGCAGTCCTAACCCCAGGCCCAGTAATACTGTATTGCCGTGGCCGAGCCGCCGCACCAGCCGAGGATTACAGATTGCGCCCGTGAAGGTGCCTAAGGCCGCCAACCCCAGCACTATTCCGATTAGCTCGCCCGGCAACCGCAAAGTTTCTTTAAGGTAGAAAAAGCCCAGCACCGTCATGGTACCACTGGTGAAATTGCCCAGAAAGTTAAGGCCGGCAATCCAGCGCATCAGGCGGTTCTGCCACATGTAGCGCAGCCCCTCGCCGATGTCTCGTCCTAGCTGAGAAGCTGAAAGACGTCGCCCGGTCGGAGCAGGGGTCGGCACGCGCATAAAAAGAATAGCAACCAGTGAAACCAGGTAAGACAGGCCGTCCAGAGCTAACAACCAGGGTGCGCCGATCAGCCCTAGCAAAGCTCCTATCATCGGCAAGCCCAGTATAGCGGCCAGACTGTAAATACTGTCCAGAATGGAGTTGGCTTTAGTGAGGTGTTCTTTGGCGACGATACCCGGCAGTACCGCGGCAATACCGACATTAAAAAAGACATCCAGGCTACTAAGGATAAAAGCGACCAGGAAAATATGCCAGGCACTTAATAGACCCAGCCAGGCCATTAGAGGTAGAAATAAAAGGGTAAGGGTGCGGCCTACTTCCAGGCCGAGTAGCATCCGACGCCGGTTCCACCTGTCCACCAGCGCACCGGCGATCAGGGCGAATAAGAGGTAAGGCATCTGTTCTAAGGCCCGCGTGATTCCGGCACTGCTGCTAGAGCCGGTCAGTTCCAGAACGAGCCAGGGTAAGGCTACAAACCAGCACTGGTCTCCCAGAACCGAAGTCCCCTGTCCCACCACTAACAACCAAAAGTCACGGTTTTGTTGCAGCCCATCCGTCTGTGCCGGAGGGTTTGTGGCCTCCACGGTCGGCTCAATCGTTTGTCCCAAGTGTTACCTGCTTATTTAGTTATAGAAGCTTTAATATGTACCGTCAGAATGACTAAAGTAGAATTGACTTTAAAATATCATGACCTTTGTGAATTGTCAATGGAAAGCACTATTCTATTTATAGAAGTTTATCGGCACGGCTGAAAATTTTCCGGTACCGTTTCACATTGGTTGCAGCACGGCAGTTGCCTTCTTTGTGATCAAACTAGCTAAAACGTGAACTTGATTATCCGCCCTAAAACATGACATTTTAAGTCTGCGCTGGCACGCCACTTGCTCGAAAATAAGAGTAGTCCAGAGAAGGCAAGGTCTGGCTAGAAGTGTTGTTACTTCTAAGCGGTTTGCAAATCCTGGCACGCCGATTGCTACATATTCACAGTAGAATGAGGATTGCTTACTTAACGTTTAACTGAGGTTGTAAAGAGTATTGTTTGGAGTAGTTTCCATTTTTCTAGCCGCACGGCCAGATAGAAATTATCTCTTTTACTATTTCTCTACCCCATTGTTTATTCTATACAACCTCTACTAAGTTGCTTTTTTGCAACTCTCCTATGACACTTGTAAATGGCCGGTATTCGCTCTACCGGCCATTTTATTTCATAAAAATAGCTAAAGTAATAAAACAGGGAACCGCGCGGTTCCCTGTTTTATTACTTTAGCTAAAGCTTCCAACCGCTTTTATTGTATTCTGTTCCAATCCTGGTTGTGTCAAGTTTAAAGGCACTTTGCAAAGGGAGTGAAACTGTGCAAAGGAATTAAACCTGGTCTTTTTGCAAAGTACGGAGGCATTGGGTGCAGACATAGCGTTTTTTCGCAGCTAACTCGCCTTTAAGCTGGATCATCTTGTGTTGAATATTAGGCATCCACATTCGGTTAGTCTTGCGGGCCGAATGGCTTACATTGTGGCCGTAGCCGGGTATTTTACCACAGACATCACATTTGCCAGACAATTTTCGTTTACCCCCTTTACGAATTACTTTTTTTGCTGTATCATTGACCACGAATTGACCCCGACCCAAAATTTGGTCGAGGTCATAGGACAAACAGTTTAACATACTGAGCCAGGTTTAGCAAATTGACCCTGGCTAAGACAAAAACGACCAAACGAAAGTCTAACCTGTCCTAAGAAAAGCTGCTTGGAACCCCGCAAAATTGTGTACTTCCTTTTCGCATAGTAACACGCCGGGATCGGTTCAATAGCGGAGGTTAGTTTAGGCTGAGTGCAGATCGAACAAGCCCGGTAGGTAGCTTGTTGCCTCCGGCACAACGGAAAGCTTTGGGCAACTAACATTTATGAAGAAAGATACCAGCGTGGAAAGCCTCGGTGCTACTACCGGGGAAATTCCGCCACCACACAACGGCGAAAACCTGGGCCGGGTCGAAGTTTCGCCGGAAGCTATTGCTACGATTGCTTCGCAGGCTGTAATAGAAAAAGCTTACGGCGTAGTCGGTCTGGCTTCGCGTAAACTTCGCAATGGCCGGGCCGAAATGCTTCGGCCTGAGCAGTACCGCGAAGGCATCCAGATTCGCTTCGATGGGGACGAGATTATTCTTGACCTCTATGTGATAATCCAATATGGTATTCGTGTTAGCGAAGTCGCCCACAACATAATGTCGAATGTAAAATTCGAGGTTGAACGGCACCTGGGCCGTCCGGTGGCCGAGGTAAATGTGAACGTGCAAGGTTTGAGCAACCCGGAGAGCGAAAGCACGCCGCGCCGGAGTCGTCGGGAGCCTAAGGAGAGTTAGGGCGAAAGTCGAGGCCAGGGCTAACATCCGACCGGCTGCGCAAAATTATGCAGACCCGCCGCCATATAGGTATTATTTGATTAAGAGATGGCCCTGGGAGATGGGGATAGCCTGAGCAAACCCATAAGAATTCATTAGCTTGGAGGGCTATTTTAACTTGGAACGGGATAACCCACAAATTTCGACCCTCGCTGGCAATGCCGCTGCCGAGAGCCTGGTACATCCTAACGGAGCGAATGGTACCGGACCGGAAAGTATCGATCCGATTTGGGGTCGAGCCTGTAGCGGGGCCGCTTTGCGCGAAAGTCTGATCGCCAGTGCGCGCTGGCTTGAACAACATACCGAAGCGATTAACGCTCTCAATGTCTTTCCTGTCCCGGATGGCGATACCGGCACTAACATGACCCGCACGATGGAAGCGGCAGTCAAAGAGATGGAAACCAGCACACGCAGCGAAGATAGTGCCGAGCATGTGGGCAAACGGCTTTCCTATGGAGCTTTGATGGGAGCGCGGGGCAATAGCGGGGTGATCCTCTCCCAGATTATTCGCGGTCTGGCCGATGGCTTTCACGGCAAAGAAAAGGTAACGGCCCAGGATGTAGCCGGTGCATTGGTCAAAGCTAAAGAAATGGCTTATCGAGCAGTGATCAGGCCGGTCGAAGGCACTATGCTAACGGTAGTGCGTGAGGCCAGCGAAGCGGCGGAAGTAGCCGCCAAACAGCACAACAATATTCTTTATGTCTTGACCAAAACCGTCGAAGCGGCCCGCGAGTCGGTCGCCCGCACTCCTACTCTCCTGACCGCCTTGCGCGAGGCCGGGGTGGTAGATGCCGGGGGTCACGGCTGTTTTGTGCTGCTGGAAGGTGTTCTAAAACATGTGCGAGGCGAGGAACTGGTCAAGACTGAATTGAGCGAGGTTGAAAAGGCCAGACCTAAATTTACCCCCAAATCGGATGCCGAATTAGACGAGATGGACGCTTTTGGTTATTGCACGAACTTTATGATGTACGCCCGCGAACCGATCAATTTCGAGGAAGTGCGCGATCATCTGGTAGAGATGGGCCAGAGTGCCGTAATAGTGGGCGACAGCACCATGATCAAAGTACATATTCATACAGAAGACCCCGGCAAAGTTCTTTCCTACGCGACCAGCCTCGGTTCCCTGGGCCAGATCAAACTTGACAACATGCAAACTCAGCACGAAGAAGCTTTCTTGAAAGAGGGTGACGCTCCTGCCCGCGCTCAAGCCGACCTCGATAGCACCGAGGCCGACGTGCCTTTCTCTGGCCTACCGGGTGCGGTTTCGGTGATCGCGGTAGCGGCAGGGGACGGTCTGGGCCAGGCTTTCAAGAATTTTGGGGCGGCTTATGTCGTGCAGGGTGGTCAGACGATGAACCCTAGCACCGAAGATTTGCTCAAGGCGGTCAAGAAAGTCCCCGGCGATAATGTAATTATCCTGCCCAACAACAAAAATATTATCATGGTTGCGCAGCAAATTGCCGCTCTGACCGACAAGAAGGTGCAGGTTGTGCCAACCGCGACCGTTCCGCAGGGTATTGCGGCTCTGGCCCGGTTCAACTACGAAGCCGACCTGGAAGGAAACGCGGCGGCCATGGCCGAGGCCCTAGCCGAAGTCAAAACCGGCGAGGTGACGCGGGCGGTGCGGACGGCTACGGTTAACGGTATCGCGGTGACGGACGGGCAATGGATCGGCTTGATTGATGACCAGCTTAGCCTGGCTGCCGAGAGCAAAGAAGAAACCGTCTGGCAGTTACTCGACCGCATGGAAGCGGCCAAAGCCGACCTCCTGACCTTTTATTACGGTCAGGATGTGAGTGAACCGGAAGCCCAGACGATGCAGGTTCAGGTGCAAGACCGCTATAGCCGCCAGACCGTCGAGTTGGTCTGGGGCGGCCAACCGCACTATCATTATATTATTTCGGTAGAGTGACCAGGTTAATATTAGTGAAAGAGATTTTGATAGAAAAGATGTTGGGTTACTCTACGAGATATTCCAAAGCTTTGCAACGCTACTCACAAGGACAGGTAAGCAATGCCGCGAGTTAGAGTTGTTACCGATAGCACCTGCGATTTGCCGCCCGAACTGATCCACGAGTACGGTATTCATGTCGTACCGCTTTTTGTGAACATCAACGGCGAAAATTACCTCGACCAGCAAGACATCAGCGCGGAAGAATTTCATCGCCGCCTGGCAAACTGGCCTGCCAAACTCGACCTTCCTACTACCAGCCATCCCCCGGTAGAGGTTTTCGAGGAACTGTACAAGAAAATCCTCAAGGCCGGGGATACGATCATATCAATTCATCATTCCTCCCGCCTGGGCGGGACTTATGCGGCGGCTGTGCAGGCTCGCAATAATATCCTGGCTCCAAGTTCACAGGTCACGGTGATTGACTCGCTTTCGATCTCTTTCGGGCTGGGAGTTATTGCGGTCGAAGCGGCCAAACGCGCCAAGCGCGGAGCTTTGCACGCCGAACTGGTCAGCGCGGTTAACCGAATGGTCTTTCAGACCCACGTTATTTTCTTCACCGAAACACTGCAATACCTACAGCAAAGCGGGCGGATCAACCCAAAGGCGCAGCAAGCTCTCGGCCCGACCCCACCGACTAATTTCCGGCCTCTTTTGAGGTTGGAAGAAGGTTTTATCGTACCTTTCGAGCGCACCCGCACCCGCACGAAGGCTATCGAGGGCCTGTGCGAATTTATCGAGGATTTCCCCCATATCGAAGAAATGGCGATCATCCACTCTAACAGCCCCAACGACATCGAGACGATTCTGACCCGGATTGCGCCGATTTTTCCACGAGAGCGCGTCTACATTTGCCAGTTTAGCCCGGTGCTGGCGACGCACCTCGGCCCTGGCGCAATGGGCGTAGCAGTCTACGAAGGCGGCATTTTCTGAAACTTTAGTCCAGTCTGATAAAATATACCGGGACGCTTGAGCAGTAAGAGGCTTCAAATCAACGGGAGGCTAGTTTAAGCCCGCCTCTCGTGTTTGGTTGCAAATTGGGACGGCGGCTTTTAAATTTTATGGGGAAAGTAGAATGACCGGGAGAATCGCGGCGGTTAGCCTCAGTGCTACACATTCGATGAGTAAGCCGGTGCAGTCTTCTATTCAACTACTGGCGGGGTTGGGTATCGCGGGAGATACTCACGCAGGCGTGACGGTGCAGCACCGCTCGCGGGTGGCGCGTGATCCGTCGCAGCCAAATCTTCGCCAGGTTCACCTGCTTCAAGCCGAGTTGCACACCGAGTTGCAGGGCCGGGGCTTCGACCTGGAACCGGGCCAGATGGGTGAAAATATCACTACGGAAGGAATTGACCTGTTGGGACTACCGACCGGCACGCGGTTGCATCTTGGCGAAGCGGCGGTGGTAGAAATTACAGGTTTACGCAATCCCTGTACTCAACTCGATCAGCTTCGGCCAGGTTTGATGGGAGCAGTGTTAGACCGCGACGCGCAGGGCAAGCTAGTTCGGCGGGCCGGAGTTATGGCGGTAGTCCTCGTTGGTGGACTTGTCCGGCCCGGCGACGCTATTGCTGTAAAGTTACCGCCACCACCGTATCGTTCCCTTGATCCGGTCTGATCAAAACCCTTCCCAGGCCCGACAAGGGTAGCATCCTGAGTTATTGGGTCGAGTAAATAATTTTCTACTAAGGCTAAAATGCACCGACATGCTTGATTTGAGTGAAGTACCTTCCGGGTTGGTAACAACTGAGTGGTTGATTGCAAAACTTGCTCAGGGACAAGAGGCGGTCTTGCCGCAATTGCGCGTGGTGGATGCGCGGTGGCGGGGAGACGGTACTTCCAGTCGGGAGTTGTATCGCGCCGGGCATATTCCGGGAGCGGTACATCTGGATTGGCAACTTGATCTGGGCTGGACGGATGAGCGCGGAGTACGCGACCTTATTTTGCCACCGACGCGGTTTGAGCAAGTAATGGAGAGTGTTGGTATTGGAGCCGACACTTTAGTAGTAGCTTATGCCGACAGCGATTATTCCGGGGCGGCCCGTCTGTGGTGGGCCTTGCGCTACTACGGACATCCGAAGGTGGTTTTGCTGGATGGCGGTTGGGATGTGTGGCGAGCAGAAGGAAGGCCCGTTAGCACCGATGATTTCAGGCGGCCTCTTACTCCCACCGGGTTGCCTTTTACCGCCCGGCCTCAACCCGGCCTGCGGGCTACCCAGGCCGAGATAAAAGCGGCACTTGACCAAAAAGACGCAGCTACAAAGCTGGTGGATACTCGCCCGCCGGAACAGTACAGGGGCCAGGCAGTCTGGACTCCTGCCGGAAGTCTCTTTCTTCCCGCCGGGGTCCAGACCGTCGAAATAGGCGGTCGAGGCCGGATGCGTTCGGGCCACATTCCAGGGGCTGTTAATTTGCACGCCTCGCCCACCTTTCTCAACCAGGCAGAGTGGACTTATTTGCCGCCCGCGCTGATCCGCGCTAAAGCCGAAGCAAGTGGTTTGCACCCGGAGCAACGCATCATAACTTACTGTGGTGTCGGTATTTCAGCCTCGCTAGGTTTATTTGGGCTTCATCTGGCTGGTTACAACAATCTGGGTCTGTACGATGCTTCCTGGGAAGAATGGGGAACCGACCCCGCTTGCCCGGTTGAAAAGAGTTAAACCGGCTTATCAACCGTTAGAATTACCTGTCGAGACAGCCTTCGTTTTTAACCTGTGCCTTTTGCCCCTTTCTAGCCTCATTAGGCCAGCTATATAAGATATTGACATTCTTTCTAAAACTTGCTATCCTAAATTTCAGGTTTTATTGATATAGAATATCAAGAAGGAAGAGCCTTTGAAGGACTTACAGCCTCAGCCCCCGGTGGTAGAAGAAAACCTGGCCCACCCGCCGGACAGCCCAATTTTGCAGATCGAGGATTTGACGGTAGCTTACGGGCGGCAGGTGGTTTTGCAGGAAGTAAGCCTGAGCCTCGGTTCCCAGCAGTTGGTCGGGTTAATCGGGCCGAACGGGGCGGGCAAAAGCACCTTGATCAAAGCTATTTTGGGGATGGTAAGCTTTCAGGGACAGGTGCAGGTTGGCGGTGCATCGGTGGCACGCAATCGGCAGTTGCTATCTTACGTGCCGCAAAAGGAAGAGGTGCGCTGGGATTTCCCTGTGACGGTGGGAGATGTCGTGATGATGGGCCGTTATCGTCGGCTTGGCTGGCTTCGTTGGCCGGGCCGGGCCGACCGGCAGGTGGTCGAGAAGGTTCTGGAACAGGTTGGGATGGCCGAGTTCAAGAACCGCCAGATCAGTGAGCTTAGCGGCGGGCAACAGCAGCGCGTCTTTGTGGCCCGCGCCCTGGCCCAGGAAGGCCAGATTATGCTGCTGGACGAGCCTCTGACTGGCATTGACACTACCAGCCAGGAGATCATAATGAGGCTGCTCTTGCAATTGCGCGACGAGGGTAAGCTGATCTTGATGGCAACCCACGATTTGCGAGCCGCCGCCGAGATGTGCGACGCCTGTGTCATGCTTAACCGGCGATTAATCGCTTTTGGCCCACCCGCTACCGTCTTTCAGCCCCAGATTCTGGGAGCCACATTTGGTAATAAAGTTTTGACCATTGGCGGTATGGACATGGAAGGCCGGGCGGCTACGACGATGGTGCTGGAGTAATTTCCTCCAAATACGATACACAATAGACAGTTAAAATGGACTTTATTTTTACCTGGCTCACCCGGCCTTTCAACGCTAATTTCCTGCAAAATGCCCTCAAAGAGATGGTGCTAATCTCGATCCTGAGCGGCATAGTCGGGTCGTTTGTAGTGTTGCGTGGTATTGCCTTTATCGTAGACGGCCTTTCTCACGCTATTCTGCCGGGCATCGCGGTCGCTTTCCTGGTTCAAGGCAACCTTTTTCTAGGTGCGCTGGCGGCGGCGGTCGCTGTCACCCTTGTGATTACCCTGACCAATCAGGTCGCGTCGGTCAGTGAAGACTCGGCTATCGGTATTTTTTTTACGGGCGCGTTCGCTATCGGCGTGATCATCATCAGTAAAATTTCTAGCAAAGGGCGAAATTTGAACGACATCTTGTTCGGTCAGCTTTTCGCCGTAACCGATGATGACCTGGTACAGACGCTTTTTGTAGGCGCAGCTATCGTGCTGGTTATAGGGTTATTGGGGAAAGAACTGCTCTTTAGCTCGTTCGATCCGACTATGGCGCGTGCGGTGGGCTATCGCCCGCTTTTGCTTGACCTTGTAATCTATCTGGCAGTGGCCCTGAGCGTGGTTGTATCGCTTCCGGCGGTTGGCAACATTCTGGTGCTGGCCTTCCTGATCACTCCGGCAGCGACGGCACGACTGCTGACCGCCCGTTTCTACCCGATGGTGGGCCTGGCGATTCTGATCGCGCTGCTGACCAGCCTGAGTGGGTTGTACCTGAGCTACTACCAGGACATCAAAGGCGGCGGGGCGGCGGTGGTAGTCGTTGGCACAGTCATTTTCTTGCTCACTCTACTTTTTTCGCCCCGTCACGGCGGCCTGGCCTGGCTGCTCGGTCGTCAGGCCAGGCGTCGAAAAGTCAGTAACCAGCCTTAAACAGTCAACCCAAGTAAAAAGTAAAAGGGATAAAAATGAGCCTCGAAGAACTGCGTGAGTTTCTGGCCCAACAGGTTGTAGCCTGGCAAGAAGCTGATCCTCCGACAATCGCCCAGGCTTTCACTCCTGGTGGGGTACTGCTTGCACCGGGTTTCCAGGCGGTAGGAAATAGCCAGATTGAAACTGCTGCGCGAGAATACTTCAGTCTTTACTCTCAGATTAAAATTGAAATTCGCTATGTCTGGCCGGACTTAGAATTAAAAAGGGTGGCGGTCGAATGGGATTGGAGCGACACCAATATTGCCACTGGTGAACAGCTTACTACCCGCGAAGCAGTAATGATTGATTTCGATTCCTCCGGCAAAGTTAGTGAATGGCGGGAGTATTTTAACCGCGAGAAACCTACTCCCCGAATTGAAGAAGTAACTGCTTAGGCCGGTCATTACTGGTATTGGCAGGCCATCCCAAACCAGGACTTCGCTCAAAGCAGCCCTATACGCTGTAGATTTATATCGTGTATACAGCCGGTGATGAGGTGAAGCGTCCTTCCGATGCCTCCGAAAGAACGCCTCACCTCATCTATTTTAATTACCCTATTTACCCTATCCTGGCGGTTTTTCTAACCTTCCACCACCACCTGGCAGGTCATCTCCATTGCCGGATTATCTTCGTAGGGGTCCCAGCCAAAGCGGGAGCGCGGATCATTGATATTGTCGAAGAAGTTGCCCGCCAGGGTCGCCTTGACCTTGCCTTTGAGGTCGCCATCCTCGATCACCAGACAGCGCGGAGCGGATAGCGAAAAGCGTCCACTGGTGCTGTCCTGGGTGTGCATTCCCAGCACGTTGTAGACCAGCAAGCCATGTTCGACCCCCTTTACCAGTTCGTCGAAGCTGCGGCGGGTGCTTTCGTCTTCGTCAAGCTCGATGTAGAGACCCCCACCCGGCGTAGGAGCCAGGCCGGTAATGCCTGCATATTTGAGGTCGAGTGAAGGCGTTACGAGCTTACCCTTTTCGACCAGAAAGCCCCGCCCGCCGGGGATGCCCTCGCTCGTGACTCGACTGGAACTGCCCTCGAAAGGCCGCGTGCCGTCAATCACCAGCGAAATATCCGGGCGAATAATCTCTTTATGTGCTTTGAAGTCGTCCAGCGAGAAAGCCGCTTGCCGGTTTGCCACGCCACTGCCTGACAGGTTGCCGCCGATGTACTGCCCGATGAACGACCCGGCCATCCCGGTATCCAGCACCACCCGGTTGCCCGCCGGGTCGGATTTATAGCAGCCCTCTTGTTTCATCGAGGCGGTCAGCTTTTGCACATCGTCCAACACCCGTTCTAGCTCGCTTTCCGGGGCCAGTCGCCGCTTGCTGTAGCCGTTTCCGTAGAGGCTATCGGCATAGAACGAATAGCTAAAAAAGCTGCTTGGATAAGACAGGTTCAGCCCACGAGAGTTTTGCAAGAAGCGCGTGCCGGTGCTGGCACTCACCCCGGCATCCAGAAATTCGACCCCGCCTGCCCCTAGCAGTCGGTCGTAGCCGGTCTTTAGAATCTGGAAGAGCAAACCTGTCTCGCCCCGCACCAGAGGTTCGATCTGTGGGTCGTACATTTCGACTTTGGGGTAAGCCGGATCGGGCTGGCGAATGTCCGGGGCGCGTTCGTCACTAAAAGCACTGGCTCGCCATTCGGCCAGTCGTTCGGCGAACTCCGGCACGCTCAGGCGGTCGAGGGAAGCGTTAGAGCGTTTCTCGTCCTCCCAGATCAAATAGAGCGACCCACCCAGGCTATCGCGGGCCGTCGCCGGGCCGTAGACCGAGCCAAGCTGATTATCTACTATCGAAAGCGACACCGACCGCCCGTGCGAGACATCGAACCGCCAGCCGCGCAACTTCGGTAAACTTGCCGCGATCTCACCCCGCTCGGCCCGGCCCAGCAGTTCGGTCAGGGCTTCCACGTACTGCCTGCTGTCGTCTAAAATCTCACTCATTAGCTGGCCCCTCCGATAAATACGTTGTCGTTGCGGTCTACCACTACAAAGCTATGCGCTCCGCCGCTACTTGGCACGCTCTGCCCGCCTTTGCCGCAATGCCCCATTGCATCGAGGTGTAGCGGCCCCAACCCGCCCAGGATCGAGTGGAGTGCCGCCAGCACCTTGCCACTAAAAATAGCCGGTTGATAGAGCGGCAAATCCGGCTGCGAAAGATCGTAGATCGCCACGCAGTTAAAGACAAAATCGCCCTCTTTCGGGTTGACCTGCCCACCCTTGTAACCGGCCAGGTATAGGGCCGGTTCTCCCTCTTTGAGGAGGCCACTTTGGAGCAGAGTTTCGCGTAACTCTTCGGGCGTGACTAGCTCGAAGCGGGTTTCAAACGACACTGGCTCTTTGACGGTGATCCGAATGTTGGTCATGCGGGGTAGGGGCAGGTTGCGGTAGCTTTCGATCCGCTCGGCTCCACTGATCGGTACGCCCGCTTTGCCCGCCGAGAAAAGGTCGCCCAGCCCGGCTTGCAACACGCCGTCCTTGAGAATATCAATAGTCTGGCGAGGCATGCCGTTCGCGCTGACCGGCTGATAGGCATAGTCGCCCATCACCGGCCCGTCTGTGATCGTCACAATCGAGGCGGCCACACTCTCGCCCAGCCGCATTTTGCCGCCCTTGCCCAGGATCGAAGTTTCCATGCCATCCGTTTCGCTGGCGTGGCCGAAAGCTTCGTGGGCCAGTCCTTTAGCCAGGGCGTAATCTATGACCAGTTTGTAATTGCCGCCTTTGATCTGCGGCGCGTTGACTAATTGCTGGGCCAGACCTGCCGATTTCTTGACGCGCAGTTCGAGCCGTTCCTGAAACAATTCGCTCAACAGCACCGACGCATCGGCTCCGCTAACGCTGGCGTTGACGGTGGCCGCTTTACCGCCGTTCTGGGCGGCAGCGGTCAGTCCGACCCCGACCGAGGCGTGAGGCGTATCAAAAGAAATGTCCGTGCCATCGCTGCGGACGATCCGCCAGTGTGGGTCGGATACGCCGTGAGAACTGCGTACCGAGAGGTCGCTGCCGTGGGCGCGGCTGCGCTCGTTGATTTCGAGGAGGGTTTTAACTTGCTCGTCGTAGCTCGTTTCGTCCAGGGTTTTGAAGTCCGTAGCGATAGTATGCCGACCGTTAGATTCAATCTCGAAGGCGGCCCGGTTAGTTTCAGTGCCAAAATCCGAGGCACTCCGGGCAAGCCGGGCGGCAGTCTCTACCAGGTCGCGGCAACTCTGGGGTGTCACCTGGTCGCTCGATACAAACCCGGTGTTGCCTTCGGCGGTAAAGACCTGCACGCCAATTCCAACCGCGTTGCCGGTACTGATGCCTTCCAGCCGTCCGTTGTTGACGGTCATGCTGCGGCCTTTGCTATCTTGCACCCGGCCAATCGCGTAAACGCCTAATTCCTCGGCCCGGCCTATCAGGGCCTGGAGTGCCTCGCTGTACTTTTCGACCCGTAACTGTTTGGGCATTGTTCGCATCCCTCAATTCTATTGGCTTTACTACTACTTTATCTATTTTGGATTATTCGCCGGAAAATATAATCTCAGAGGCTTATTATATACGAGGGAAAGGGTTTAAGGCTATTGCCGTTGCGCTTGCTTCCAGGTGAGGCGAGACTAAAGGACAGCAAGAAATAATTCCTGGCTTTGCACTTAAGTTGAGTGATTCGCGATCATTTGTTGACCGGCCCGAACATCTGGGGCCACCAGCCCTGATACCACATCATGCCGTAAAAATTGAGCAGGACGGAAAGGGCGATCAGTCCAAAACCGACCAGCCGCCAGCCCCGACTCTGAGGCCAGGCCAGGGCTACCAGCAGCAGCGCAAAGGGTAGGCAATCTTGCAAAAAGCGGTAGCCGAACTGTATCTGGCCTGTGTTGAAATAAAGCAGGACGGCTCCAAGCGTGCCAAAACTTGCCAGTCCCGCCGCGAGGGTAAACGTAGCAGGCCAGCTATAAATCCAGCCCCGGCCCGCTCTCACCAGATGCCGCCCGGCCAGTGGAACCAGCAGAAACGCGGGCGTGATCAAAAGCAGGCTATTGCCGTCCAGATTAAAAGTTAGAAAGGGCGGACGCGCGTGGAAGCCGGGCAGGTTCAGGAAGGCATAAAAGAAATTCTTGGGCAGGAAATGCGGATGGAACTGGCCGTAATTATTAAGATCGGCCCGGATGTTAGGGCCAACCTGCATATTCTGATAGCCAAAATCAGTCAGGGAACGAAAGCGCAGCCAGTTGTAGGCCAACGTTGCGCCAAAGCATAAGAGCGGCCCGGCCAGCAAGCGCGGTATTGCGGCACGCCGATTGACCGCTAATTCCAACAGCACCGGCCCGATGCGCACTTTGGCCGGGGCCGCCACCCGGTAATTGCGGCAAATCAGCACCAGCCAGTACAACAGGGCAAGCCAGGCCGTCGGGCGAGCCAGCCCTGCCAATCCTACTAATAGGCCGACCAGCCAGAGGCGTCGCCCTTCCAGACCGACTAACAGAGCCACCAACAAGAGCGTCAGGGCGCAAGCGTGGGCCAGGTGCCAGACGGTCCCCTGAATTACACTCTGCCAGACAACAGTTCCCAGGCCGTACAAGACGACCAGCCCGGCCCGACTTAGCGAATCGAGGGGCCAGTAGCGGCTCAATCGTCGCACCAGCAGATGCACCAGACCAACGTTGAGCGCACCCAGCCCGACCCCAACCATTACCTGATTAGCTTCCAAACCCCAGACCAGCACAAAAGGGAGCATTACCAGGGCTGGCAGAGGCGGGAATGCGCTGTACCAGTGTCCGGCATAGGGCGTCAGATCAAGCTTATCGCTCGTGACGTTGGGCAGCCAGAGGTGGCCCTGCAACCAGGCCTGGGCTTGCCAGCTATGATAGTTAAAGACTGTGCCATCCCTTAAAAAAGACCCGGCACTTAGTCCGTAAATCAGTCCAAACAGACCCGCCCAGACCCAGGCCCGGTCGAGCCAGCCTAAAATCGCTCTCCCGGTCAATCGCCCAGGCGAAGATGAGTTGGGCCTTACAGAAATCTCAAGCTTAACTTTTTGCATCCAACCTGCGAAGCTTATCCAAATTAGCCAGCCAGCACGCCCACACTGCGCTGTTGCTTATTTCTAGCAGTGGCAAACAGCCCGTTAAGTATACAATACTTTAAAAGGCCGGGTACTACAATTGCTTAAAAGCTAGAAATTTTGGGCAAAAGAAAAATTTAGCTCTGTGGGTCGGTTCCTGCTAGTAAGTCTGGTTGCAGGGAGGAGATAATGCAACCGCCAGGGGCGGCTTCGGCTCAAGCGGTCAGGTCTATTCCGAATGAGTGGAAATTTAACCGATCAACCGAAAACCCTGGCTAAGATTGGTGTAAGTCCATTGACGGCTAGAAGCGGGTTGGCTGGTAGCGGTTTCTTCTAGCTCGTAGTGAGTTTCGGTCGGCTCGTCCATCTCGGCCAGGCATAGAGGAAGCATGTCTTTCAAGCGGCTTTTCTGACCTTTGAAATTGGCTGTAGCGGCGACCTGATTCGCGGCGATTTTAGCAGCTAATATTTGCATTTTACTATCCTGTACCCTTTGTAATTTGTCCAACTTCGGGCTAGGAACAGAAGTTCTAGCTCACAGTTCTATATTACATAAAGCGTGCCAAGAATGCTGTGATTATTACCACATTACGCTACAATGTGATTATCACCTCACTACAGGACGAAAAGGTAAATAAGCTTCTTAGCAGGCCCCCCCCCGACTTCCTGGGCAACATATCCCCTAGTTCACTTGGGTAAGTTACTTGCTGCCTTACAGAACGGTCGGAAGTCCATCCAGCTTTGATAGATTTAGCAGAACCGTGAGTTGCAAGCTACGAACTTCTGAGTAGCAATTTTATTGAGTTGAGGCAGGTTGCCTCTTTAGGCCGCTTCGAGGATAAACCGGTGGGTCGAGGGCTGCTAGTTGATAACTCAGGGCAGCCCGTTCAAGCTCTTGCATCGGCGGTCGCCCGCAAAGCTCGTCCGAACCTTGCGGCCACCAAAGCGTTAGAGGGAAATCGAGGCTAGCCGCAAGATCGCTGTTGTCGTCGGTGTCGGCGGCAGCACGGCCTGCCGCCAGCCTCCAATCGGCCAACCACACCCGCTTCGAGCCTGGATCAAAACTCTGCAAAACGGCTTTGCACTTGCTGACCGTCCTATTCTCACCTGCGGGCGTTACAAGCAGCAATCCGGCCTCGGTCGCAGCCGCCGCTTCCTCCAGTTGGGCTTGCCACCGCTCCACTCCGGCTTCGGCCTCCAGGCTCACCTGCCAGACCGTTTCGGGCCGGGCTTGCTCGACCATAGCAGAACTAAAAGGTAGCACCTGAAAGAAACTAACCGAAGGCCAATCTCGGTCGGCCAGCGCATCGGGCCGGACAAATACGGCTAACCGATCCAAATAGCCTTCGTCGTGCCGGATCGCCCGACCCAAGCGGGCCTGTTCCGGCCCGCTCAGAGGCCGTTCGACCTGGGCGAAAATAAACCATAGCCCGCTCCTGTTTGGCTCGGATAGTTGCGCCAAAATTGTCTCGGCCCGCTTTAGGCTTGCCTCGTCCGCTTCACCCAGTCGCAAAACTACCGTCACTTCGCTTCCTAACTGGCGGGAAAGGGTTTCAAGGCTTATTGGCCGGGAGGTAGAAGTCAGGTCAAGCACGAGCCGTTCTACCGGCTTATGGTTGTCACGCACTTCAAAGGCAATGCTGTTCTCCGTGCCGCCTGAACCCGCGCCCCTGGCTTCTGCCACCAGCGCAAAAGGGCCGGGTTGCGGCAAGCCCTGGATAATACCGGGATCGTCGCCCTTGTGTTGGAGAGTTTCGAGGCGGAGCGCACGCAGGCTTTCAAACGATAGATCGGCAGTTTCCAGCACGAAATAGGGTGGTGCGGTTTGCCAGCGCATGCCGTGATGCCCGCCGATAGCTTCGGTTTTTAGCTCTGTGCCGGATAGGATTTGCAGGTGGAACAGGTCGTAAGGCTGCAAGTCGTTTTTTTCGACAAATGCCAGCGTGCGCCGGAAGGTTTCGGCTGTCTCGCCGGGCAAACCCAGAATTACATCGAGATAAACTTCGATGCCTTCGGTTCGTAGATTGTGGACGCCCTGCACGAGGCGCGGCAGATGGTTTTTACGCCGCACACGGGCCAGGACTTCTGGTACTGCCGATTGCAGCCCGACTTCAACCGTACTGAAATTACACTCGGCCAGCCGCCGCGCCTGGGCCGGGTCTATCGCTTCACCGCGCAATTCGGCGTAGAAGCGCATCTGGCGGTTGGCCCCGGTCGCCTGGATCGTGTCGTAAAGCCCGGCCAGATGCGGCAGAGTATTAAAGTTAGCTTCGACAAAATGGATTTGCTCCACGCCGTGGGCCAGGCCGAAAAGCAATTCCTGGCGCACCCGCTCTAAATCGAAGTAGCGTTTGCCGCCACGTGGTAAGTCCTGCCGCCCGTAGTAGCAAAAAGTACATTTGGAGGGACACCAGCGCGAGAGTTCAATTGACATAAACCGACCCAGATGTCCCTCCAACGCCCCGCTCAGGTAGGCCGATGGTACGCTATTTACATCTTGCAGGGCAGTGCGCGGTGGGCCGAAATGCCACGGACTACTGGTAGAAGCCAAAGCTGACGGATCGGTAAGAGAGAAACGCTCCATCGTCCGAGGCGATCCGGCAAGACTTCTTAAAGCCAGTCCTGGCCCGATATTCTGCTCCAAAAGTCGCTCGAAGCGGCCCCGCCCGCCGGATTTCCCTCCTCCAACGCCGCGCTTCCCACTTTTATTGAGGGTCTGGATAAGTTCAACAAAGGTACGTTCGCCTTCGCCCAGAATGAGAAAATCGAAGTCGGGCGAAGAGAGGATAAAATCGCCATCGCGGTTAACTTCGGGGCCACCGCCCAGGATTAGCAGGCCCGGTGACTTTTCTTTAAGAGCCTGGGCCAGGCCGAGTATCCGGCTACTGTTCCAGGTGTAAAGCGAGAAACCCACCAGATCGGGGTCGTGGGCCAGAATTGCATCCACCATAAAAGCGTCGCCGCCTCGGTTCTGGGCCGTCGCGTCCAGGAGTTCCACCCGCAACCCGGCTATGTCGGCAGCCTCGGCCATTGCCTTGAGATAACCGAGGGCCAGGGGTAAATTACTCTGCCGATTGTTTGGCACCGGCAGTTGTACCAGTACAACTTTCAAAATCTTCCTGCTATCTTAGAGAAAAGGTTTGCCGCGAAAGGCTGGTTTACGAACCAAGCCGTTCTTTTAGCGCGGTGATTACTTCGGGCGGGACATAACGCGTACCGGGTGAAAGCAGTTGTCCGCCATCGCTGCGTCCGTGAAAATCGCTGCCGCCGGTCGGCACAAGTTCGTAGCGACGCGCCAATTCCAGGATACGCTCGACCGTTTCTTCGCTGTAGGAGCCGTAATAGGTTTCGATCCCGACCACGCCCGCCTGGGCCGCCAGTTCAACCGTCGCGTCCATGTCGGCGGTGTAGGTAGGATGGGCCAGCACCGCCAGTCCTCCGACCGAGCGGATCAGGGCCACGGCTTGCTCGGTGGTGACTTTCTCGCTGTGGACGTAGGCCGGGCCATCGTTACCGATGTAACGGTCAAAAGCTTCGCGCACGGTCGGCACATAGCCGCGTTCTTTGAGGGCTTCGGCAATGTGGGGACGTTGCGGCGCAGCGTCTCCCGCGATTTCCAGCACTCGCTCCCAGGCGACCGGCATTCCCAGGTCAGCCAGTTTTGCCAGGATCGCTTGCGCCCGACCGTAGCGGTTGTAGCGGAAATGCTCTAGCCGGGTCTGAAAAGTATCGTCGTGATAATTTAGAAAATAGCCCAGCACATGGACTTCCTGCCCGGCGTACTCCGCGCTTAGTTCGATGCCTGGAATAATCTCCATACCGAGGGCCGTCCCGACTTCAATGGCCCGGTCGAGGGCCGCTGTAGTGTCGTGATCGGTCAGGGCCAGCGTTTTAAGGCCGACACTTGCGGCCAGTTTCATCAGGTCGTCTACCGCCAGTGTCCCGTCGGAGGCGGTACTGTGCATATGCAAATCTATCTGACTGTTCATCTCGCATCCTGTATAAGTTTTTGCCGCCACTAAATAATACTCTGTTAAGCAAGTGGTAATTACAGTTGAAGAGTTAGAGATCCGTTACAGGGTTTCTAACTCGAACAAAAGCGAACGTGTTCAACTTTGTAATTTGCACAAAGATTACGCTAACGATCCACTTTACCCGTACTACTCGACGGAAGCTTTCCAGTTTTCAAGGCTATTACTAAACACATTCTGACCAGTTATTAGAGTCCAACAAAAATTCTTTGGTCGTATCAGGTAGCAACTCAACACACTCACTTCCCGACTCCTCATAAAATTCCATTCTTACGTTCTTATCTACAATTTTTCTATACCACAATGCAATGCTAATTAAACTAGGCATATATCCGCCCTGCATAACTACCTAGATTTCGCGCCAAAATAGCCCTATGGCTCTTTTTAGCCCTTTAACAACTGAAATGAAAATAGCAGGTGGTAAAAGTCCAGATAGGTTATGATGAGGTTCTCACAGCCAAAATCATATTCTAAAAGGAGCTTTTACCATCTCTAAAGATACTACGTCCAAAGTGAAATTGCATTCAGACCACGCTTTATTGGCCCTAATCGGTTACAAATGTCAAAAGGAGCAGTTGCTCGCTCCCTTGCACCAGGAACTTAAAATCAGCCAGAAAACCATACTCCATTCGCCTACCGACAAGTTACAAGATTGCCTGTTGGCAATTATGCAAGGAGCCGAGGCCGTTTATGAGATCAATACCCGCTTGAAAAGTGATCCGGCCGTATGTAAAGCCTTTGGTCGCAAAGGCTGTGCCGACCAATCCACCATTCAACAAACCCTCTCGGCCTGTGATTTTAAGAACGTAGCCCAAATGCAAACCGCCCACAAGCTGATCTTTCAAAAACACAGCCGGGCTTGCCGCCATAATTACCAATTGGCTCCTTTGATCCTTGACATTGATATTACTGGTCTGCCCTGTGGTCGTCATCTCGAAGGCGCAACTAAAGGTTACTTTGCCGGTTGTAAACCGGGTACCACCGGGCGACAACTCTATCGGGTAAGTGCCAGCGAGTATGATGAAATTGTTTATCAACAGGTCTGCCCCGGTAACATTGGTTCAGCTCAACTAGCCGTTTTTACTCAGGTAATCCAGGCCACCTGGGAAATTCTAAAACTGAGTGCGATTGATAAAGGCCGGGTGTTAATCCGTCTGGATAGCGGTTACGGCACTACCGAGATCATCAATTATTTACTGGCCGAGGGCTATCAGTTTGTCACTAAACTCTTTGCGACCAGCCGGGCTAAAAAGTTAGACCGGGCGGTGGCCTCAGACCGGTGGCAAGCCGACCTTTGCCACCCTGGTCGAGAGGCAACTTTACTTCTCCAAGCCCATCCCTACAGCCTGGCTACTCGTCCGCTCCATCAAATCGGGGTACGCTGTCAGCTTGGCCCCAAGAGCCGAGCTGAACGAGTAGCGCGGGCGGCCCTTAAAGCGGCCAAAACGGGCCAGGAGCAAGTGGCAGATGAGTATCAATACAGTGTGCTAATAATCAGCACCGACAAGCTTTCGAGCTGGAAAGGGTCGCAGGTAAGTGAAGTTGAATTACTGGAACAACTGCATTTTTATGACAGTCGGGCGACGATACAAAGTGCCTCGATACGAGGCGATAAACAAGGGCTTAAAATTGGCAAAAGACGCAAACACACCTTAGCTGGGCAGGAAATGTTAATTTTACTAGCCCAATTAGCCCATAATCTGATAATCTGGGCCAGGGGCTGGTTGAGCAAGACGGCCCCAAAGCTGGCAAGTTATGGTATCAAACGCTGGGTGCGAGATTTACTGACGATGAAGGGGCAGCTAAGTTTCAAGAACAATCAGCTTGTTAAAGTGCGTTTATCGGGCTTGCATCAACTGGCCCGTCAATTTTTTGAACCACTGGCGGCTTTTTTCAGCCAGATAGGGGTCAGGCTAATTTTGGACGAAATCTAGGTAGTTATAATGACATTTGGAATACGACCAAATGTTCTGAAAAACCTGCGCGAATCGAGATTTGACACAACCCTACTCTTCCTCCTTCGCCTCAGACCGGCAATTGTAATCGCCCGCCATTATTGGGAGCAAGCCCGGCCCGTAGACCGCACTCTCTGAAGAAAAGAAGGGCATGGGACGCCACCACCACCCGCAAGCCAAGAAAGTTGTAGTCGAGATGCGGATCGAAGTCGAAGCGGTAGGCACAGGCGGCATAGTAAGCATCGTAGTCGAACGAACCGCCCCGCAGCCTCTTATAATCAGTCATATTAGAACTTATGTTCTTCTCAGCAGGTTGTGAATAATTGTTCAAACACCACTCCCACACCTGACCGCTCATGCCCAACACGCCGAAGGGCGAAGCCCCGTCCGGGAAGCAGCCCACCACACTACTCCGGCCAATACCAGTTTGGTAAGTGTTGCCTTTGGTAGGATCGAAAGGGCCGAGGTAGGTATACTCTCGCTCGTCCGTACCGCGGGCGGCGTACTCCCACTCCCCTTCGCTCGGCAGTCGTATTTCCTGGCCGGGGTCAAGCTGACCGGCCGCCCGGTAACGCTCGGTTAGCCAGCGCGTGAAGGCTACCGCCTGATACCACGATACGGTGTCGCGGGGGTAGCTAGTCGGCTTGCGGTAACGTTCATCTAGCGGCTGTGGGGCGTACCCTTCAGGAAAGTCTGTCCACCAGCGCGGGTCGGCGTATTCGCCAGAGTCGCTAAAGGTCTGGAACTGCCGGTAGGTGATCGGGTACTTTGCCATTTTGAAGCTGTAATTCAGGGCTACTTCCCGACGCGGGTTATCCTTCTGGTCGTCCGCCCCTAGCCAGACTTTACCACCAGGTGGGGCTGGAATGTCGCACCATTCTAGCCGGGGCAATTCCAGTTCGCGCCCGCCGACATTGGCCGTTACATTCCCTACGCCGGGGCGAGGGTCGCCCAGGAGAGCCAACACACCGCCGCTTTCGGCCCGTTCGCGTGGCGGCAACGCTCCCGGCGTTTGGAGGAGGGCCACCAGCCACTCTACCAGCGCGTCCCGGACGGGTTGCTCGGTGCGCCGGTGGAGCTTTGGCTGGGCGTAAAGCTCTTGCTCCTGGGCAATCCGCCCGGCCAACCAGACCAGCCACCAGCGCGGGTCGTTCCCGGCGGACACCGGGGGCGGGTCGGCTTCCAGCAAATCGCCCACCAGCGACCATAAATCGCTTTTGCGGTCGGTGTCGGCCAGCACATCCCCCACCATACTACAGGGAACCCGCCACGCCTGGGGCTTAAGTGTGATTTGCTGACCCACCAGGCCAAACGAGTCGGCCCCCTGGCACAGGCCAACCAGGTGTTGAGCCGCCAGATATTCCTGAAAGGTGCGATGAGCGAACTGGAATACGTCCTTTTCTTCATTCTGACCGGGCGACACCAGCACCCCGGCGTTCTCGCACAGGTAAGAAATCAGATCGACCGCCAGGTGTTTGCCGAGCGGTTTAAGATGATGATGTAGCAAAGTATAAGCTATTTCCGGCGTACCGGGCTGTTCGCCGTATTGTTCATGCACTGCGTAGGCCAACCCTGCCAGCCGCGTATACAGGTCTGCCGGAGTTTTCTCGCCCAAAATATCGACCAAAGAAGGCGCACCCGGCTTGCTTTTCGTCCAGCGTTCCAGCAGCAGCAAAATGCTCTCGCGGTAGAGCGTGCCGCGCCGGGTCGGTAAGCCTGCGCCGCCTCGCTTGTGGAAGAGGGTTGCCAGGAGCGTGACGAAGAGGGGCCGGTCTTTAAGTTCGAGGTGAATGTCTTTGAGCTGGACGTTGAGCCGCTCGGCCTGGGCCTGGGCCTGTTCTTCGCCCAGCCCTACCGCCCGGTACAGCCGTGCGGCCAGTTCGAGCCGGTGTTTATCCTCAAAAGCTGTAATCGTCACACTCTTGAAGCCCGGCAAACTCCAACCTTCGTAGGCGTAGGGACGGCTGGTGACAAGCACCCGGCTACCGCTATAGCGCGTGTCCAGGCTGCGAGCCAGGTTTACCAGTTGAGTGCGGCGTTCCCTCAGCCCCCCTTCCGGGTAAGGCACTTCGTCCAGGCCGTCCAGGATTAAGAGAGCCTGGCCGTGTTCAAGGTCGTAGCGCAGGTCGGCGGCGTAGAGGCGCAAGTCGTCGCCCAGCACTTCGTTCTCGATATAAGACCACAGGTGATCGGTGGTGGCCGGTTCACCGAGCTTCGAGGGGAAATAGGGAGAGGCGACAAAGCGGCGTAACTCGATATAGACCGGCGTAAGCGGGCCGTGCGGCCAATTGTCCAGCTTTTCGATTGTAGCCGGGCGCGTCCAGTCGTCCCGGTTGCTTCCGGCCAGGCACAGGGCCAGATAGCGCACAAAGGTACTTTTGCCACTGCCAGGCGCACCCAGCACCACCAGCCGATTACAGGCAGCCGCCAGGTGGCCCAGGTGCAGTTGCAGCACCTTTTCGTGGACACCGTTATTCCAGGGGTTACGCCCTCGATAATATTTTTCGTCGTCGTCGGGCCGCGCCTCCGGGGTTGCCTCCCGGTAACGTTCAATTTCCTGCTCAATCTTCCCGACCAGAGCCTCGAAGGGTGGGCGTTCGTAGCCCAGTTCTTCGGGTTTAGGGCGGGCTTGCTCTGCGCCTTCTTTTTCAGCTCCAAAGCTAAAACGTCCGGGCCGTTCTCGGTCGGGCTGGTCGGGGCGGGGGAGCCACCAATCCACCACATGCCAGTCCGTCACCTCGACGCTCAGGGCCAACCCGGTCGGCGAGTCCACGTAAATCTTTTCGAGATCAATCGCGTCGGTCTGATCGGGGTTAATCTGGGCCAGGGGTACGCTGCCAACCGTCTCGGCCAGGCGGTTCAGGTAACGCTGGTGGAGGATATAGTGCGGGTTGGTGGGATCACGCGGGCGGCGCAGGTCGTGGGGTCTGACCCGCAAGCCCTGGGCCACCAGGCTATCGAGCAGACGTTCGAGGTTCTCCTGCCAGCGGTTTTCCTCGATGAACTTCTCAATGTGCTGGTGGTCGGGCAAGCCCAGTCCCTCGATAGCCTGCCGTGAGCTAATCCCGGTTTCCAAAATCAGCCCGAAAATGGGCTTTTTGAATTCGAGAGCTTTTCGTACTTCGTAGCGGATTGGTTCGGATGTTAAGGCCTCCGCCGTGATGCACAGTACCACCCCGTCACTAATCTGCAAGCCCAGGTCAATCCGGGCCTGCCAATCTGGGTCGCCGAGGTGGATTTCGTCTTTATCGAACCAGAGACGATAGTGAGCGGCCCTGAGCTTTTCCAGGATTGGCCCAACTAAACCAGTGAGGCGTTTATAGGAAATAAAAAGGGTTGGCATAGGTTTGGTCTGCTCGATCTGTAGCTGTAGAAAATTTAAGTAAACAGGTTGGAAATGGGCCGAGATAACATTTAATAGCTTACCATAGCCGCCTGGTTTTGGGAATTCCTGAGCAACCTTTTGGTTCAAGACGGTTAGTGAGGTTTAGTTCGGCTGGTGCCGGGAGCAATAAAAGCTGCCGCTAATGCTCGGCTGGGAGCAACCGGACTGCTGGCAGTAACCCCACTGACGGCGGGACTGAGTGGGAAAATAGCCCGCTTCGAGCATTAGGAGGTTCGCTTTGCGCCAGGCCGCCTGCCCACCGACGATATGAAAGTCCGGGTAACGCGCAATTGTGACGGCATAGCCGCGCTTGCCGATTTCGGCCATCCACTCCCGGCCTCGTTTCTCGACTCCTGTAAACGACCGCCCGCGCCATAGGCGAAGCAGTGATACAGCCCGTTTTCAAGGGCGACCGAGAAAGCGGTCGGGTTATGACCGCCATGCAGAGGGCAACACATGCGCCATTCCTGCCCATCCCGACTGAGGAAATGCGGTAACTTTACCAGGTCACTCAGTCGTAAGGCTGATTTGAGTTTGTTGTACTCGGCAGAAGCAGAAGCAGAAGCAGAAGTAAAAGGTTGAGCCATAAAAATGTTCTCCTTTCGTCGGTTTTACCCCAGGATAAAGGGGTAGCCTGGCTGTCCGCTTTGGATAGTCTGGACAGCAACAAACGAGTTAATGTAAATCTCTATCCCTCTGCCCGTTTTCTTCACCCTTGAAGGGGTTTTCTTTCGGGTTGGCTTAAGTTAAGAAAACAGGTATTGACGATTCCTTTATTCAGCCCTATCCTTGTTGGGTTAGGTCAACCACATAAGCTTATAAATTTGTTTCAGAATGGATTTGATTAAGCTCAGAAAGAATGCAAACTGGTTCGGGTAATCAGCCGCTTTTGGGTTAAAACAACTATTCGTTTCAGAAGATTAGAAAGTAAAATGGACAGTAAAATGCCTCTGGTTACGCTGTTTAAGGAGTTTGTCGAAATTACTCCAGGCTGCGTCATTAACATTCCTTTCACAGTTGATACTATCGAAGATGTGCTAATCCAGGTTGGTGGCGGCTTATCTTTAGAGGTCCAAAGTAGAATAGAAACCCAAAGTGGTGAGCTTATACTGGCTAACACTGCTATAGATTCCGAGCTTCTTTTTCCAGGTAGCAAACTTAAAGCCAATAATTATAGGCTAGTTATTACAGTTGGTAACATCAATATGCCATTTTACGCAAAAGTCATAATCGAGGGATATGGTTATTTGCAAATGGAAACAATCGTCATACCTTCAACGCTCAATTCACCTAAAACTGGTTTGATTCAAACTCACTTATTTTACAAAGAGCCTGATACTCCGATTGAAGACGCCACAGTAAGTATTGACACACACATTCTTGAGAATAGGGGCAATGGTATTTATGCTACTACCTTCCCACCAAATTTCACCACCGAAACTGGTCTTATAGATGTATACGCTAGAGGATACTATCAAGGAATAGCCTTTCAACGTCATTATGGTCAGGTAGTTAAAGCCTTCGGTGGAGAACTTATCTTTACTGGCCCTTATAGCTGGCAAGTTATTCGGGATAGTGCTGACCTCTCTATAGTCACTTCCATCATTTTGCACTTTGGAGTAGAAGTAAGGAAAAGCGGTAGTTATGGCGTTGGAGCGTGGATAACCGACGTGAGCGATCAGAAGATAGCCGGTCAGGATCAAGAATGGCTGGCGGAAAAACCTGCAAATATTCCGAACAGAGCCGAAAGTGGTGACCACTGGGTATTAGAGCCGGGCATTCATAATTTACAAATTTCTTTTGATGGAGCAGAAGTCCTAAAATGTGGTGAGGGACCTTACCGACTATACCAACTTTTAGCCTACTTTGAGTATGATGATGACGGGTGCGATGCCGTTATTGATCCTGACGGCTTTCCCCTACTCCTGTTAAACAGGTAAAATAGCGCATGATTTTCAGCAATAGTAGAGCAAATCTAAAGGCCATACATATGGTTAAAGGAAGGTAGGACTGGTTTGAAGCAGGTTCTTTCTAAATCGATTTAGGCCTACAAAAGTAAAAATGAAAATCTTGATCAAAACAAAGTGAGTTGTTCCAGGCCTCCGTCTTTTCGTTATCGTTTTTGGTTAGGGTTAGTTGTAGGAAGCGCGTACACATCTGAGGGTGGTCTGACTGCCGGGGGAGCCTTGAGCGGCACTCCGCTAAAGCCCCGTACCCACAATCCGTACAGGCGGTTATTGCCCGCCAGGGTCAGGACGCCCGGACAGTCAGAAGTTCGTCCCAGCGAGTGGTAGAACGGGCCGAGACGTTGGCGTGGCGAGCCTGCCAGGGCTGGGCGATACCGGCGGCTCCCAGGCGGAGAGTGCCGCGTCCCCACCGGCGGTTAATCCCATCGAGAGCGGTCATCAGCCGCTCCTGCCGGGCTAGACTGTGAGGGGTAGCTTCACCCCACAGGTCGAGTTGGGCGGCAGAGGCGGGGGTAATATCGGTCAACATTATGCCAGCTTTGGCGTAGGAATAACCTGGCCGGTAAATGCTTTCGAGGCCGTGCAGGGCATAGCTCACCAGGTGAGGTGTGTAGGCGGTGGGAGTGGGTAGGGCGATAGAGGCCGAGTTCGCGTAGGGTTGGCCGGTTTTAGAGAAATGGCTCGTGCGGATGAAGACATTCAGGTGGCCGGCCTGGCTCCCCTGGCTCCGCAGCTTCTCGGCGGCGCGGGACACGTAGGAGGCGACAGCCTCGCGTAATTCGGCCAGGCTTTCTACCGGGGAGCCAAAGGATTTCGAGCTGGCGATAGCTTTCCTGGGTGGCGGAACTCCCTCAAGCGGCAGGCAGGAAATTCCCCGCAGTTCGTAGACGGTTCGCAGACCCACGATGGTCAGGTGCTGCTTGATCCACTGGTCGTCGGCCCATTTGAGGTCGAAGACGCTCAGGATGCCGTGCTGCCGCAGAAACTCGGCCCGGCGCGAGCCGATACCCCACACCACCGCCACATCGAGCGAGGCCAGCAGTTCGTCCTGCGCTCGCTCGCTAAGTGTCGCCAGGTCGAGGATGCCTTCGTACTGAGGGTCTTTCTTGGCTCGTTCGTTGGCAAGTTTGGCAAGGGTTTTAGTCGGGCCAAACCCGACACTAACCGGGATGCCCGTCCAGCGTTTGACAGTCTCCCGCATCTGCCGGGCCAGTCTTAGCCGGTCGGCGGGATCGGCCAGACCGTCAAGAGTCAGGAAAGCTTCATCTATGGAGTAGATTTCGAGGTCGTGGCCGAAGGAGGCCAGCACGTTCATTACCCGGCTCGAAAAGTCGGCGTAAAGGGTGTAGTTAGAGGAGTAAACGGCTACGTCGTGCTTGAGGATCAAGGGACGAGCCTGGAAGAAGGGCTGGCCCATCTTGAAACCGAGGGCTTTTGACTCGTTGGAGCGGGCAATGATGCAGCCGTCGTTGTTGGAGAGGACGACGACGGGTCGCTCTTCCAACCGGGGATTGAAAACCCGTTCGCACGAGACGTAAAAATTGTTGCAGTCCACCAGTCCAAAAGTAAGTCCCATCAAAATTATCCCACTGGCATCCAGGCTTTTAGGCTCTTACAGGCTACCTGTATCTTCTAATATGATATGAATAATAAAATAAGCAAACCGACCCGTTAGACCGAATGAATGACGCTGGTAATGACACCCCAGACCTCGAAGCGCATTTCTTCACGGATTTGAAGAGGTGGGTAGCGCGGGTTGTCGGCTACCAGGCACACTCGCCCACTCCGCTGGTGCAAGCGTTTAACCAGGAATTCGCCGTCTACAATGGCGACGACGACCGAGTTGTGGCGAGCCTGTACGGAACGGTCGGCGATCAGAAGGTCGCCCGCGTGGATCAGCGGCTCCATCGAGTCGCCTTCGACCCTCAGCATGAAAGTGGCCGAGGGGTGAGCGATCAGGTGAGTGTTAAGGTCGAGATTAGTATCCACATAATCGTCGGCGGGCGAGGGAAATCCGGCCCGCACGGTCGAGAGGAAGAGCGGCACGCTGAACCGGGCCGGGTGCGGATGAGGACGGTATAGCTCGAACCTGTGAGGAGCCGAAATTGAGGCCGGAGCCGAAGCCAAAACTAAATTAAGCATGTGGAAAACCTTTCCCAGGCTGAAATAAATTACCCTATTTAACCACAATCCAATCTAATCCAAAGAGTTGTTTTGTTTGAGCTTATTACTACTACTACTACTACTATATTTTATGTACCATACTATTTATAATTTCAGAGAAGCGTCAGAGGCCAAACTGGGCGTAAAGTGCGCGACGCACCAGCACGATTTCGGCGGGGACGTGGTAGAGCGCGGCCAGCTCTTCGACCCGACTGCCCCGTGCGGGATGAAACAGCCCGGCTGCCACTGCCTCGGCGGGCAGGAGCAGGAAGGCCGCCAGAGCGGTGGCTTCTTTTTCCTGCCGGTTGTGGAGCCAGCGACCCTTGCCGCACAGACTGAGACTGGTGGAATGAGCCAGCACGAGATGCCCGACCTCGTGAGCCAGGACGAAACGGCGGCGGGCCGGGGCCAGGCTCTCGCTCAGGGTGACGATCAGCTTGTCGCCCATATCCAGGGCAAAGCCTTCGATGCGGGCGGGTAGAGCGACCACCCGCACTTCGACCCCTTCGAGGAGTGGCGCAAGGTCTACCGGCCCCACGGGACGGGTATGTAAACCATAAGCGGCGATTAGCTCCTGGGCGGTCTGGCCCAGACCTGGGGGCAGGCCCAGGTCGGCTTCGGTCTGGTGTGCGTCTGCTTGTGCCTTTATGCCCGTCGGCGGGAAAGGGGCGGTAGCCATCAGTTCCCCTCCCCCACGTCAACAGTTTCCGCCCCGCCCTCCGGCGCGGTAGAGGAACGCAAGGCCCAGCGAGGCCGGGCGGCGGGCTGGCCGGAGGCCTGCCGCTCCTGGCGAGCCTGGATTTCGTGATTGAGGTAATCGCGTAAGAAGACGATTTCATCGAGTTCGAGGTCGCCTAGCCCGCGCAGTTGGAGGGCCAGGCCCGCCTCGTTCAAATTCTCGTCGGCCAGACCTAGCTCGGCCAGCGTCGTTTGGAGTTCGAGGGGCGGCAGATGCCCGGCCAGCCGCAGGATGCGCTGGGGAGGTTGTCCAACGACGCGAGCAATCGCCCGGCAGGTGTCCGGCTCCGGTACGGCCCGCCCGTGAACGATGCGGGACATAGTGGTGCGGTCAACTCCGCACTGGCGGGCGAAAGGAGCGACCTTGAGGAGATGCCGCTGGAGATAACCCTGCAAGAAGTGAGGCAGAGTTTCCTCGGTCGCCCCGGAAGAACTGTCAGTCTCAAACATAAATCTTACCTCACCTATTCACCCTACTGCGCGGCTCCAGCCTGGGTTGGCTGGCTGAACTAATGTTCTAATTCCCACAAGCAGAGTGTAGCGCACACTCTACACTTTGTCAAGGGGTCGAGAAGGCTTTTTGGCCGGGAACCGGGAAGGAATTGAAACTGATTAGATCTTCATTTCATTCGAGGGGAGCCGGGAAGCGTTGCCGCAGCCGTTCGTACAGGGCCGGGTGAGGCCGGGACAACCAGTGCAGGTCCAGCAGCAACACGGGCGGCATTCTCAGGTCGAGAGCTTGCTGAATAGATTGCGCTATTTCTTCCTCCGTGCGACCCTGAAAGGCCAGCAACAACCCTTTCCAGAAATGAGCGTCGTAATCGTCGGGTGAGAGCTCAATAGAACGTTCCGCCTCGACCAGGGCTTCCCCGTAGCGGCCTCGGAAACCCAGGTGCAGGGCGCGAACGAGCGGAGCCAGATAATGTTGCGGGCAACCGCCACGATCTCTTCCAGGCGGGCCAGCACACCGGGCTGGGGTAGCGGACGGCACAGCTCACACCACAGAGCCATCCAGGGCGCATTAAGGTAGGTTGGGTCGACTTGCCACGAGCGGCTGAAATCGGCCTGAACCTGGGCGAGGTCAAGAAGGTGCAGGGCAGCGTGCGCCCGGTTGTAGTAGGCAGGGACAAGGTTAGGGTCTAACTCGATGGCCCGGTTGTAATCGGCTATCGCTTGTTCGTACTCGTTGAGATCATCGTAGGTACTGCCTCGGTTGTAGTAGGCTGTGGCATCGTTAGGGTCTAGCTCGATGGCCTGTGTCCACAGGGGTAAGCTTTCGCGGTACTGTTGGGCTTTTGCAAGTTTGAAGGCCAGGCCGGAGGCGGTAAGGGCCGCCTCTTCACGCACCTCGGCGGGTAGAGGCTGCGGCAAACGGGGCAAAGCTCGGTCGTACAGACCCAGGGCTTGCGTTTTGTCCTCCCCTCCCGCCAGACATTCGGCCAGGCGGCACCACAGGGCCGCTTCCAGGAGAGGCCGGTAGTCCGGCAACTTCAGGTCAGGCGGGAAGGACAGCCCTCCCCGCCCGGCTACCCATTCGATCAGTTGGTGCAAACCGCTCAATTCTTCCGGCAAGGGCTGGCGGCCGCTAAGAAAGCCCAGGCTGTCGTAGGCCCACTTCCAGGGGTCACGCAGGGGGCCGGTCAGGGCGGCGGCGAAGAACTGGCCTCCTTCGACGGCTTCTGGTGTAGCCGGGCGGCGATAAATCGCGGCGGCGAACACAAACGGCAGGGTCTGGCGCACTCCTTCGGTCGGGTTGAGCCAGAACTGCGCTTCGCAAAGGTCGAGGTAGAGAGCCACCCATTCGGCGTCGGCCAACCGCTCGGCCAGCGAAGTATACCCTTCGCTCGCTTCCCGTGCCGCCAACCCCGCCTGAGCCGTTTCGACCAGGAGCGGCAAAAGTGGCTGGACTTCGGGCTCAGTACCGTGTTCGAGCAGCCAGTTTCGCATAAACAGGCGCACCTCGGCGTGCAGGACAGGTCGGGTACGCTCTCTTCCTCAGTGAAAATAAAGCTGTAGCGACGGTGCAGGCGGCTTAGTTCGGCCCGGTAGCCCCGTTGGGCCATTTCGGTGGTCAGGCTCAGCACGGCGCAGATCGTCTGGGGCCGGTCGGCCCGGCGCAACAGGGCCAGCCCGTAAAGCTTTGCCAGTTCCGAAGGGTCGGCCCCGGTGTGCAAAAGGTAACGTGCCACCAGCGTATCCACGATTTTTGTCTGCTGGCTGGTATCGGATAAGAGGAGTTCGAGGTCGCCCTGCTTCTCAAGATAAAACTCGGCCGCGACTTTGACCGCCAGGGGGATACCTTCGGTCAACCCGACTAACTCCTCGATCACCTCCGGGGTGAGGGCTGGTAAGTGAAAACCGGCGCGAGCCGCCGCCTGGGTTACAGCCTGAAAATAGTCGGTCAATTCGCCCGGCGAGAACTTGCCCACCTCGGCGGAGCCAAAGTTGACCGACAGGCTGTGGGCGGCGCGGGTGACATCCTGATAGCCCGGTTCGCGTTCGTAAGGATTGCGCGGGTCGGGGTCGCGGGCGGCCCACAGGCCGTCGCGCCCGGCCAGAAGCCAACCCACTCTCGGCCCTGCCGCCGCCATCACCAGTCGCAAAAGCCGGTCTCCTTCGGCGGCAATTTCGTAAGTATCCAGGCCCACCAGAAGAGGTCGGTGGGCGGCAAGGCGAGCCAGGTCGCGGCCCAACCCGTGAGCCAGCCTCGCCTCGTAGTTGAGGTAAGTGTCTAGCCGGTCTTTATCTTTGAGTTTAGCAGTCAGGTGCGCCCTCAACCGGGCCAGTCCCTCGGCTCCAAACTTCAGGCCGCTATCCAGCCCTTTCTCGATCCCTTTCGTGTTATCTTTGTTGAGCAAAAGCGTGCTGGCCGGGACGCCGTACCGGAACAACGAGACCAACCCTTTAGCCGAAATCGAACGCAGGGAGCCGAAAAGGTCGGTGGTAGTTTTATCTTTGTCCCGGTCAGACAGGGTTTTTTCGAGGCTATCGAGAGCTTTAGTAGCAAGGTTGAGAACTTCTTCGACCTTTTTACGGGCCACCTTATAATCGCTGAAATCCGGTGGTTTGCCGTGCTTAGTACCGCTCGTCACTAGAAAGGTACGTAATTCTTAACTATTCAGACAGCTTCGTCCGGTCGTACCATGTCATTCTGAGCGTAGCGAAGAATCTTCTTTAATGCTCACAATTTTGCTTTTTCAAGAAGATTCTTCGCT
>JBBRBE010000051.1:0-35083 GCA_038206175.1 Chloroflexia bacterium | reverse complement strand
TATTATCTGGCTGCGCTGGTAAGCCTGCCGCACGACCTGGGCGATTGGAGCCGCGCCCGGACTAATCCCTATTTCAGTTTTTCCAATCAGGATGGCGGCCCTAACCGTTTCCAACACGAGGACGCGGCCCAACTTTATCCGCAAACTCTGGCGGCGGTCGGGGCGATGCGGTTTCTTTCGACTCTCTTTGGAGCCGGGACGCTCGGCTGCATATACCTGAGCGGCCTATTGATCTTTGGCGGGCGCGGTTGGGAATGGGCGGCGGGTGGGCGGCTTCCGGCTACCTTCGCGGCAGGTCTGGCCGGGTTACTGCCGCAGTTTGCCTTTTTGAGCGGAGCGGTCAACAACGACAACGCGGTAATCTTCTTTTGCGCTCTTTCGCTCTGGTTGTGTTTGCGGCTGGTTTTGCGCCCTCCCCCGGCGGGAGCATACGGGCCAGAGCGGGATTTGGGGTGGCCGACTTTTGTCGGGCTTGGCCTGGCGGTTGGCCTGGGCCTTTTGAGCAAGTACAACGAGGCGGTTTATATTCCCCTGGTCGGGCTGGCCCTGGCCTGGGGAGGGTGGCAACGCCGCAGCCTGGCTTTTTTCGTGCGCGGGGCTTTGTTCAGTGGCGCGACCTGCCTGGCGGTGGCGGGTTGGTGGTTTGGGCGGGCCTGGTGGCTCTATGGCGACCCGATGGGCTGGGAGATGTGGCGCAGTAGCTACCGCTCGATTGATCAGTCGGCCAGTTTTCAACTTAGCGGGCAATTTGTCGGTCACGTCTGGGAACGCTGGTTTAATTCGTTCTGGGGTTATTTCGGTTGGTTTAACCTGCCCTTAGAAGAGCCGGTCTACAAATGGCTCGGTCGTTTCAGTGCCTGGGCTGCTCTGGGCCTGGCTGGGCTGGTTTTGACCGGCCTGGCCGGACGCCTGGGCCTCTTTCGGGCCGCACCGGGCTGGCGGTACGACCGCCGGATGGCTCTTGGCCTGGGGTTGGCCGGATTGAGTGTGGGCCTGGTGGCTGCCACGGCTTTTAGTTATGCCACCACTTTTGGCGATGCCGGGACGCAAGGCCGCTATCTTTTCCCGGCCTTGCCGGGGCTGGCTTTGCTGGGCGGCGCGGGGGTGGGCTGGTGGGTCGGTCTCGTGCGGCTCTGGTCGCCCGAAGTGAGCCGAGCGGCCCGGCCTGTCCTGGCGGCTTGGCTAGGTTGGGCCGTTGGGCTGGCCGGGGCGATAGCCCTGCTCTGGCTAAACCTGTACGCCCTCAACGATGTAATCCGTCCGGCTTATGCTTCGGACACAACGCTAAGGGCGCAGTATGTCGTGCCAGACCTGCCCCGCGCCGCCGTCCGGTTGAGCCAGCCTAACCGGTTCGAGCCGGGCCTGGAACTGGTCGGCTACCGTTTTGGCCCGGCACGCCGGGCCGACATCCGTTCCAACTCGAATTTGCTTAAAGTAACGCTTTACTGGCGGCTGACCACGAAAAAGCCTTTAGCTCAGAATTGGATTGATTTCGTACACCTGACTAGCGGCGATCAAAAATTAGGTCAGAGCGACGGGCCACCCGGTCAGGGCCGCTTCCAGACTTTTAAGTGGCGACCGGGTGAACTGGTGCAAGACGAGCGAACATTCCGCTTGAACGATTGGCAGATGGCCCAGGCCGGACAAGCTGACGCTCCGCTCGAACTTTACATTGGCTGGCTGCGGGCTGGAGATGGCAGCCGCGCCCGCCTGGACGATGGCAGCGAAGGTTTGACCCTCACCTGGACCTAACGGAATTAGTAAAAGGAACACCCGAAATTATCTACTAGAGCAACCAAGCTCGCCCTGGAATAAATTCCGGGCTAAGTTATAGATGTCGGTATAAAACCGACAGTTTAAAAGCAAATGTCGAGTATTTAGCAATTGGTTTCAACCGATTTTGGTAGCTCAGCCCGGAATTGCCCAAGAGGGCCACTAGCTGCATTCCAGGCTGAGTTTGCTACAGCACAACCTTAACTCAGGCGGCGGGAAGGCGGGCTACAATTACTTTGAACTGGCTACCCGATATTACTGGCAGGTCTGGGTGAGGACACTCCGTGTTGACCCATTCTGCCAGTTGATGGTCGGCCTGCTGAAAGATTTCATCCGGCGTGGCCCAGTCCGAACTATACATCCGCGCTCGGATACGGTCGGCCATCTGGCGGGCCGAGAGCGGCGGCAATTGATATTCCAGTAGCGTTATTTCCTGGGCTTCTACCCAGTTCTGGCTCAGGTAAGTCAGAATTTCTTCCCGCCTATCCCAGCGACCCTGACCCCGCTGTTGACCGCTAATACCCAGACTTTGCATAATTTCGTCCCACTTCTGGCGGACTACGCGGCCTGGCATAAAATTATCCGGGCCGTCACTCTGGTCGGTGCTATCGTCTTGAGCCAGGAGCAGCCAGCCGCCCGGTTTCTTCAGCACTCGTCGGGCTTCGTCTATTCCGGCCTGCCAGTCGTTGATCAGGTGGAAAACGTGGACGGCCAGGATTACGTCAAAACTGCCGTTGGGGTAAGGCAGTTGCAGCACGTTCGCCTGGTGGAGGCGGTAGCGGTACGAGTGCGGTTGAGGGTCGGCTTCAAGCTTGGCCGTCAGGCGGGCCATCATCGCCGCCGAAATATCTACCCCGGTGTAATCGTAACCGGCCCGGATGAAAGGTAGCGCGATTCTTCCCGTACCGACGCCTAACTCCAGAAAGCGCGTTTCGGCGGTGGCTCCGACCAGCGTTACCAGAGCATCCCGAATTTGTTCGGCGGTGCCTTCGCGGTAGCCCCGCGTTTCGTCGTAATATTCCACGGCCTGGTCAAATGAAATAATTGCCATCTTGACCTCCTTATTTCTAAATAATCATAATTTCTAAATATCATAAAAATAGGGGGAGCTATTTCCCCCTATTTTTATGATATTAGTTTGAATTTACTGCTCGTAAAGGTTGCGGCCATACCGCCACAGGTAATAATGCTGCCCGACGTTTGCCATCTCGACCCGCCACTCGGCTGAATTCGAGGGGGTATAGGTCAGCAAACGACGCTCGTAAACCTGCACCAGTACGTCTTTTTCTACTCCGCCCACGCGGGCCTTGATCCAGTACGGCTCGGAGAGCGGGTAGCCCATCGCAAACAGCCAGTTGCGCAGTGCGCCTTCTTTGTAGCCGTTGTCCCAGACTTTACCCGCGCCCTGCATGTACTCCCAGAATACCTGCGGGATATTGTGGCCGGTTTCGGGCAGGTATGCCACCAGTTTGAGGGCTTCGGGCGGTGCGCTCAGGCTCGTCAGCTTGCCGGTGGCGTCCAGGCCGGTGCTGACGACCTGCCCGGTTTGGTCGGCGGTGCGCCCGGTGGAGCCGTTGGTGATCAGCGCAGCGAACGAAGCGTAAGTAGGGGCGGGGTTATCGCCCGTAAGATCGCCCGCGATCTGATAGCGGGCGGGCGGGCGGCTTTCAAAGGTTTGATCGCCCTTTGCCAGTTGGCCGCTAATCATCTCGCGCACCAGGAGGCCGTTCGAGACAAACCAGGGGCTGCCCCGGTTGCCCTTCGGGTTGTTGATCTCCATGCGGCTTTTCTCGAAATACTGCACCTGCCGCTCTCCGCCAGGCGACTCGGCGTAGGTTTCCCGGCGCACGATCCCCGGTTTCGGCCCCCATTCCCAGCTACGTTGAGTCTGGTTCTGGGCTACCGCCAGGTCGCTGTAATACCACAGGCTTTGGAAGGATGGGTCGGCAAAGTTCAAGGCCAGCAAACCTGGGTCGGCGGCGGGCGAGGAGGTCGCCAGGGCGGTCAGGGTAGCGTTGACCCCGGCGGTGGCCGTCTGGCCTTTGAGAGCCGTGGCCGAAGCCACCGCCCTGGCCGTAAGAGTGCCGGAAGCCACCGTAGCGACAGGTGTGGCGACGGTCGGGGCCGGGGTGGGCGGCACTCCGCTAGAGCCAGTCACGCGGTAAGTCAGGCTATAGTTAAAGCCGGGCCGCCCGATATCGCCGTTGTTTTTGACCTGAGCGTAATAGATGCCGTCTACGGGAACCTGAAAGGTGGCTTCGCTGCTAAGGGTGGCCGGGTTGTCTTTGCTGGCGGCAATTTCGTTCTGGGAAACTACTTTGGTCGGGTCATTCGGGTCGAATAGCACCGAAAAGACGAACATGTATGTATCCAGGCCTGGCGTCGGGTTAAAAGCGGTACTGAGGGTGTAACTTCGCCCGCTTTTAGCGAAAAATTTGACCCAATCGGCGTCTCCGTCCGGGCAGAGGACGTGCTGCTGGATTTCGTTGATCAAAATCTCTTTTGCCAGATATTGCAAGCCATCCGACTCGTAAGAATCCACGCAATCGCCTTTACCGTTGCCTGCCGAGGCCAGCGTCAGGAGGTAGCCCAGGTTTGCCACTCCTTTGCCGGAGACATCTTTGACGACGGCATAGTAGCGTTTTGTCTCGCCTTCGGGCGTGGTGGGGGTGGTCGGAACCATAAAGTCAATCCGCGAAGCCAGGCCCAGGCCGGGAAAATCGTCGCTCGAATAGAGCGTATTCAGGTTGCCCGCGCTGTCCTGCTCGAACAAAATCAGCAGGGTATCGAGGCCACCCTGCAACTGCGCGGTGTAGAGGCTGTACGGTTTGCCTTTCACCAGGTCAATGTACACCCAGTCAACGTCGTTAGAGGGACAGATAAAGTGAGATTGGACATTGTTGTTCGGCCCCTGGGTTTCCTGCGCACCCGGTGTCCCGCCAAAAGACGGAAAGGGCGAGAAAGAAGTCCGCAGAGCCTGGGCTTTGTCCGGGGTGTTGTCCGGCTCGTATTTATCAGTGCAGGGGTCGGGCGTGGCGGTGACGGCGGTGCCGGTGGGGGTTGGGCTGGCCGTGGCGGTCGGGGTCAAAAAGGACAGGCTCCCGGTCGTGCCGACGCTCAAGCCATAACTGCCGGTGCAACTGGCGTTGGGTGCGCCGTAGACACGGGCATAAAAGGTCACGCTGGCCGAAACATCGTTGCCAAAAAGCTGGACACTCGGATCGTACACAATCGTGTCGCCGCCGCCTTTGTTATCGTTCGAGTTGACCAACACGAAGCCGAGGCCCGGATTAGCCGTGTCGTAGCGGTACAATTCCAGCACCGTATCTACCGTGGCCGGGCTAAACTGGCTGGTTTGAATGACATAGTAAAACTGTTCGCTGCTGACCGCAAACCGCACCCAATCCTGGTCGCCGTTACCGGGAGTGGGCTGGGCGGCACTGCTCACGCTGGTCAAAGTATGATTTTGCACCGGTGGTTTGGTGGTACTTGAAATAGTGCCGGGCGAAATCGGTTTGGAGTTTGTCGGAGGCAGGTTAGTATTCGGCCAGGTATCGTCAACTTCGTAAATATCATCTGCCGGAAGCGGGCCGCAGGCGTTGGGAGGCGTCGCAGGCGTAAAAGCATTCGGCCCCGGTGCATTGAAAGAACTGCGGGCGTTGGTAGGGCGGGGGGTGAGTGCGACAGCCGAAAGAGAGTTAGCCGCGTCGGTCAGGCCAGGCGTTCCGGCCAGGAGCGGAGCGGCAGGGTTGCTGTTGACGGCTTCGCCAAAGACGGCAGCGCGTTCCTGGCGCAACCGGCTGACTTCGTTAAAATTGAAAAGCGATTCGTGCTGGCGGGTAAAGGCGCGGGCTTCGTCCTTTGTCCGAGGAAGCTCGAAGCCCAGCCCGCTAGATTTAACGCTGACGGGCTGGGTGGCAACTGCCGCCACGCCTGGCCGGTCGCCGGGCCGCGATTGGGTTGAGCCGCTGTCGGTCAGGAAAATCATTTCTAGTAGGGCCAGGCTCATTATGGTTAGCACGAAGTAATGGGTAAAGCCAAGTCGCCGACGCAAGCTCTTGTTACCGAATAAAGGGCGTGCCGACGGAACAGGGCGGTAGGGCGGCTCTTTTCTCATGGCGATATTATTCCTGCTGAGGGTAAAGTTGACAGGTTAAAAAATATTCAAGATTCTCCGGGTGATACAGTTTAATTATAGCCTAACTAAACTTTGTGTCAAACCCTAAATTGGCGTCTGCCCGTCCGGTTTGCAAAGAGAGCGGCTGATCCTATAGAATCAGTCAGAACTGGATAGGGAAAAATTAGCTAAATTAAGCTTACCTTTATAACTATAACCTCCCTGATAGAGGAAAGGAGCCTTTCGGTGAAGCTGCAAGATTACATTCGAGATGTACCCGATTTTCCAACGCCGGGTATTTTATTCAAGGATATTACTACCCTGCTCCAGCATCCGCAGGCTTTCCGTCAGACCCTGGACGAGATGACCGAAGCTTACCAGGCTCAACCCGTTGACATTGTGGTGGGTATTGAGTCGCGTGGGTTTATTTTTGGCGCACCCCTGGCCGACCGCCTCAGTGCCGGTTTTGTGCCGGTACGCAAGCTCGGTAAACTCCCGGCCCCGACGATTGCGGCGGATTACGCCCTGGAATATGGGATCAACACGATTGAAATGCACAAAGACGCGATCCAGCCCGGTCAGCGCGTGTTGATCGCCGACGACCTGCTTGCGACCGGCGGCACAGTCGAAGCGACCGCCCGGTTGGTCGAGGAATTAGGCGGCATTGTAATCGGCCTGGTTTTTGTAATCGAGCTAAAATTCCTCCGAGGCCGCGACCGGCTGCCCAATTATCAGATTACAACGCTGATCCAGTATTAGGGCAAAAGACAGGCTGGCGATTAAAAACCATGCTGGTGGAGAGTTTGCACCAGTAGGAGCAAGAGGTAGCAGGGGTTGATGAGTGAACAAAGCAATAATCCTCCGGCGAAGGAAGCGGCGGCTCAAAACCGTGCAGCCGACCCTTCGCGCCTGGCTCTGGCCGCCGCTCAGCTTGGGGAAGCGTTGGTGGCAGCGGTGCGGGCCGGAAGGCCGGACGCGGTTGGACAACTGCTCTGGCCGGGTAGTGCCGCCTGGTGGAGCCTTAAAATCTTTGGGTTAGCTCTTTTGCGGTTTGACCTCCGGCTGGACGACCCCCGCGAAGGAGGTCAGCTTTTGCCTTATGATCTCCAAATCGAGCCGGAAGCGGCCTTGCTAGAGCTAGGCGTGGTGCGGCCTCTGGCAGTTTCGGAGGCGGCAGAGGCGAGAGCCGAGGGGCGCAGCCACCTGATCAGACTGTTCGGGTCTAGCTTGCTTTTGAAACCGGCAGTCCAGGCTCCCTACGGCTGGCTGGTCGAGGAAGTGCTGCCGGTGAATAGCGACGGCCAGTTGCGTCCGACCGACCCTGCCGACGAGCTTATTCTAAGGGTGCATCAGGGCCAGTTGGCTTTACCCCTCAACCAGGTCGCCCTCGACCCGACGGAACGGCTCTTTTTGACCGGGATACAAAACCAGCCTGGCCGCTTTAATGTCGAGGAGTTGTTCAACGCGGCCCGCTTGTGGCAAGATTTTCGGGAGATCGAGCCGGAAGCCGCCCTCCAAACCGAGGCCGCCGGGCAGTGGGCCGCAGCAGTCGAGTACCTGATTACTCTGTTCGATTATCATTCGGTCGAGCTTGAAAGCCTGTCCGAGCGGTACAACCTGGCAGGAGCGGGCGAGAGCGTGACCGACCGCGCCCGCGAGATTGCCGCCGCGCTACGGGTGACGCAATTTGACGACCGCTACACGATCCACCCCGACCCGATTGCGCATTACCGTCAGCTTTTCGGCGAACTTGGCATTGACCCTCGCCGCGACGAGGAGATGCGCCGGGCCAGCCTCGATAGCCGCATCTTCGACTCTATCGAAGTCGCGCCGGATGATGAAGATTTCTTCGGCCCACGATAAGCGCGTACCTTGATAACCTGAAGTGCCTGGCTGCTTTGACAGAAAGCGGCAAAGCTGCCTATAATCTTTAGGTATGCCAGTCCAACTTTATTTTTACATTTTGGTAATGCCCGAAAGGTATGTTGCCGGTGAGCGAACTCTTGGAGAACCAGAGCAATTTTAAGCCTGACCTGATCTTCGATGGCGGCGAGTCGGGTTGTGGCGAGTTGCTGTTGGAGATGCGCCTGGCCCTCCGCAAAGTACCTGCTAACGGGGTGATGGCCGTGATCACGGTTGACCCCGGTGCGCCAGAGGATTTACCGGCCTGGTGTCGCATGACCGGGCATACCCTGCTGGGCCGAGAACCGCTCGACCGCCGCCGCACGGCTTATTTTATCCAGAAGACTGGCTTATAAGTAGGTTGTACAGGCAGTTTGCAACGGAAGACCGAAGCAGAAGATAGAACGAAGAAACTAGAAAATAGAAAGGAAACCCTTATGGCAGGAAAATTCCTGGTCAGCCTGACCAGCGCGAAGAACGATACGGACAAAGCTACAGTTGGCTTTGTGGTGGCAAATGCGGCCCTGGCAAGCGGCCTCGAAACGGTAATCTTTCTCAGTACCGAAGGAGTTCGGCTGGCGACGCCGGGTTACGCCGATGATATTGCCGAGGCGGGCTTCAAGCCCCTCAAAGATTTGATGAGCCTGTACGAGGAAGGCGGCGGCAAGCTCTGGGTTTGCTCTCCCTGCTTCAAGAAGCGCGAGTTGGACGAGAACAATCTGCATGGTAACGCCACCATTGTCGGCGGAGCCAAAATGGTCGAATTTATCAGCCAGGGCGCAGGTACTGTTACCTATTAGGGACGCACCTTAACTTGTAAAAGGGATTATCTCTGCACTTACCACGGTGGTAGGAGACAGCCCTTACAGAGGGCTGTCTTTCCCCCAAATAGGGTTGTATGCAGGTAGTAATTATGCCTAAACTTTTAGCCCGACTATCCATCCTGATACTGCTTTTGAGCTTTGGAAATTTACCCGCTCAGGCTTTCATCTGCTCGGCTCCTTATGGAATTGATAGGCTTCGTGTCACCGAAGATGGTAAATATGTAGTCGTCTTTATATATCCAGGAGTAATTCAGCCTCAAGATCAGCCTCGCACCGACAAAACACTTCGGGCCAAGTATCCAGAGACAGGGTTTTATCGCAACGATAGCTTGGCAGCTTTAGTCTGGAAGCTTTATGAGCAAAAATATTACACTGGTAACCAAAAATACTTTTCGTCGGAAGATGGAAAGTTCCTGCTAGAAGTTAATAACGGTACTTATAAATCGCTAGTCTTTTACAAGGAAGGTAAACCATATCAGAGTTACGATATAACAGACTTTAGCCTTAATCCTTGCACGGTCTGTGAGGGATTGTGCCCGTGGCAGATGAATGTAAGCTATGATAGCTCTAAAGGGCGGGTACTGGTGCGAACGACCTTGAACGAGGATTATGAGTTCGAGATGGCTACCGGAAAGCTGGTTTATACGACCCGTCAGCAATTTAGCTGGCTGAAAGCCAGTTCTTTTATTGACGCAATCAGGGTACTCTTTCACAAGTTGTTGCTCTTAGGTTAGGGAGTTTTTGAAATGAGCAAGGAAGCGTTGCGCTCGTTCGCGCAAGGAGACGACACGAAACGGGTGGCCGAACCCGAATTGCAAGCCGATGGCGTCTGCGATGGCGGCGACCTGGACTGCGGGAGCGGGTTGCTCTTGATCATCCGGGCGGCCATAAACAAGTTGCAGGACGGTCAGGTACTTGAAATTCGCAGTACCGATATTGGCGTTAAGGAAGATTTGCCCGCCTGGTGTCGCATGACTGAAAACGAGTACCTGGGCAGTCGGCCCGGCCAAAACACCCGGCAATACCTGGTGCGGCGGGGGATGTTGCACGATGCGGGGGAACCGGATTGGGGCGTGAAAATACCTCTGCGCGAACGAGGGCTGGATATGCGGGATTGGTTCCAGGGACGGTTGGGCCAGGTGCCGGAGGAAGCCCCTCGCAACACTGGCTTTGTGCCGCGAGGAGCCGTGCCGGAGCGTGGTATCCCAAACTTTGGCTTCACCCTCAACCGCAAGGACGATATCTGGGCCGACGACATCGCCGAACTTTACCAGCACGCTACGGCTAACCAGTGGGACGCTACCCAGCATATTCCGTGGGATAGCCTGCCCGTTCACCCGCAGGAGATGGAGCGGTCAATCTGTCAGATTATGACTTTCCTGGCCGAAAACGAATACTCGGCCCTGTACGTCCCGGCCAAATTTATCGGCAAGATCAACCCGCAGTTTGCCGAGGTCGTGCTGTTTCTCTCGACCGTGATGAACGACGAAGCCCGCCATATCGAGGTCTTTACCAAGCGGGCCGTTGCTGGCGGTGGTGGGTTGCAGTATGGGTCGGCGGCGACCGAAATCTCGCTCCAGACACTGATTGATCAGGAAGATTATCCGTCGGCTTCGTTCTTGCTGCACGTTCTGGGCGAAGGCACTTTTGTTGACCTGTTGCAGTTTATCGAAAAGTACGCCCCGGACACCTGCACGCGAGAAGTGGTGCGCCGCACCCGCCTGGACGAAACCCGCCACGTCAAGTACGGCATGTCGAACGTGCGCTGGGCGATGGGCCGCGAACCGGGCCTGGCCGACGATCTGATCCGGGCGGTCGAAGCGCGGGCCGGAGTGCTGGACGCGGCCACGGGCGTAAACCCGCTGATCCAGGAGAGCCTGGCGATTATGGCCGGAGGCGGAAGCGAACCGCACCAGATGGCCCTCGGTGTCGAGCGAGGCCGCGAACTTTATACTACCATGCATCGTAACCGCGTCCGCCGTATGATCACCGCCGGGTTCAGCCCTGAACAGGCCGAGCGCATGAGCGAACTGCATACCCCTAACTTTATGTAGGGCGGGTATTTACTAAATTAAAGAGCCTGGCTCGTGTCGAAAGACCAAAGCCAGGCTCTTTTAATCAGGTTGCGATGTTCTAAGCTAAAGATTAGCTCTTGTTGATCTCGCGGGCCAGTAGGATCGCCTCGGCGATTTCGCGCATGCTCTTGCGGCTGTCCATCGAAAGCTTCTGGATGCGGCGGAAGGCTTCGGCTTCTTTCAAGCCTAGCTCGTCCATCAAGACGCCTTTAGCTCGCTCGATCACTTTGCGGGCTTCGAGGGTTTCCTTCAAGTCGCCCATCTCTTTTTCCAGTTCGCGGAACTCGCGGAAACGGCTCAGCGCCACCTCGATAGCGGGCATCAGTTCGTCCTGGCGGAAGGGTTTGACGATGTAACCTACCACTCCGGCTTCACGCGCACCGGCTACCAGTTCCTGCTGGCTGTAGGCCGTCAGGAGCAGCACGGGCGCAATCTTTTCCTCGGTCAGCACGCGGGCGGCAGCAATACCGTCCATTTCCGGCATCTTAATGTCCATAATCACCAGGTCAGGTTTGAGTTCGCGGGCCAGATTAATCGCTTGCCGACCGTCGCCTGCCTCACCGACTACCTGATAACCAAGCCCGCTTAACATCTCCTTGAGATCCATGCGAATGATCGACTCATCATCGGCGATCACAACTTTGGTCTGGGCCACCTTCTTGACTCCCTCTCTTGGCTGCGTCCGCAAATTCTGTGCAGTCAACATTGTCATGTTCTTACCTTTCTCCTTGTCCTGCCAAACCACACCAGCGGGGGGCAAAAGGGACAGCGCGACTGCGACGGCGCAACTGCTGATAAACTTTCTGTGTCTAACGGCCCTCGCCACTTGCGAGAACCCTTATTCCGAGACTTTTCTAAGTCCGCTCTATTATAACCTACTTTGAGCCTTTTGGCAATTTGTATATTGTGATTCTACTATTGTGCAAATTGCCCAAAAACACGAAAGGTAGCCATTAGCACTGCCTGGGCCTTGTGCGATGCGTTGTGAATTGTAAACTTAAGCCGTTTGAACTATTCTAAATAACACGGAATGCTGTTCCACACTACTCTTTACAGGCTCGGTAGTTACACCCGGTAAGTCAAGCTCTCGCAGGCTTGAAATCTGCCTTTCGCTCGATTTCAGATTGCTAACCAAAATCTAATTGTGGGTTTCAATGTAGACCGCCCGCGTGTTTAGGATTGTTCTAAGCACCTCAAAGTTGGAGGAGAGAAGATATGTTGTTAACTCGAAGTCCTCAAGGCCGACCTTTTCGCCGCGCTACCCTATGCGTAACGCTAGTAATGCTCCTTTCGTTTCTGCTGGCCGCTTGCGGCGATAATACCGCCACCCCTGGCACGGGCAGCAGCGCGACCACCTCTGCCGTCGCCGCCACCAGTGCCGCCACCGCCGCCGTTACCACTGCCGCAACTTCTGCAACTACCGCCGCGCCCGGCGCGACTACTGCTGCCGCCGGAACCGGAATGAGTGCGGGCGGGGAAATTAAGATCGGGGCCGTGCTTTCGGTGAGCGGTGGAAATGCACCCCTCGGCCAACCGCAACGCAACAGTCTCTTAATGGCGGTGGAACAGCTAAACGCCAAAGGCGGCATCAATGGTCAAAAGATTAACTTGATCATTCTGGACGACGAAAGCAAAGACGATGTAGCCGCCGGACATATCAAAAAGCTGATCAACGATGAAAAGGTCGTTGCCATAATCGGTTCGAGCGGTAGCGGCCCCAGTCTGGCGATGGCCGGGATCGCCGAAGAAAGCGGCGTACCGATGATTTCGATGGGTAGTAACACCGGGCTGGTCGAGCCGGTACGTAAGTGGGTCTTTAAGACGCCGCCCAACGACATTTTGTATTACAGCCACCTGTTCGACTATTTCAAGGAGAAAGGCTACAAGAAGATTGCCCTGATCCACGACGCCAACGCCTATGGAACTGGCGGCAAGAATTTCTTGCAGCAACTCGCGCCCCAACGCGGCTTCGAGATCGCCGGAATCGAGTCTTACGACGGCAAAGCAGTGGACATGAAGAGCCAGTTGACCAAGTTGCAAGCCACCAGGCCAGACGTAATCATCTGCTGGGGTACAAACCCTGGCCCGGCCATTGTCACCAAGAATCGCAGCGAACTTGGGATCGAGACACCGCTCTTCCTCGGTGGCGGGGCCGCCCAGCAGCAGTACCTCGAACTTTCGGGGGAAGCCGCCAACGGCGTTTACATCACCGCCGGGAAAATTCTGGTTCCTAACACCCTCCCCGATAGCGACCCGATCAAGCCGCTCGTGACGCAGTACCTCAGCGATTATAAGGCTAAATTCGGCTCCGATTCCAACCAGTTCGGCTCGTTTGCCTGGGATGCTTTCAACATCCTGGTCGCGGCTATCGGCAAGGGTGGCTCCGATAAAGCTAAAATCCGTGACGCTATCGAAAGCACCACCAACTTTCCCGGTACTCAGGCGGTCTACAACTTTTCGGCCACCGACCATAACGGCCTTAAGGATAACAAAACAGCCCTGGTTATGATCCAGGTCAAGAACAAAACCTGGTCGTTTGTGAGTAACTGGAAATAGGGAAGGGCTTGTATTTTAAGGATTAACGATGTCCAATAATTTGTCGTTCGGGCAAATCTGGCAGTTTTGTGTTTACGGCTTTAATAACGGGGCGATTTACGCCCTGGTCGCGCTGGGTTTCGTGATCATCTTTCAGGTCACGGGCCACGTTAATTTCGCGCAGGGTGAATTTGTGATGCTGGGCGCGATGTTCACGGCCTGGCTGATCAAAGTTCCGCAATGGCCGGTACTGGCGGCGGCCCTGGCGGCGATTGGCGTGACCGCCCTGGTCAGCCTCGCGGTAGAGCGGTTGTGCATCCGGCCCGCCGAACAACGCCGGGCAAATCCTATGACGATCCTGGTGATTACGCTCGGCGTCGGGATTGCCTTGCGCGGAATCGTCCTGACCCTGTTTGGGCCAGACCCGTATGCGGTTGAGACTTTCACCAGAGGCAAGTTCGACCTTTTTGGCGGCATCGTGCTATGGCAAAACGTCTGGCAGATCGGCGCGGCGGCGTTGGTCGGGGTGGGGTTGTGGTTTTTCTTCACCCGCACTTTGACAGGCCGGGCGATGCGGGCGTGCAGCATCAACCGCTACGCGGCCCGTTTGATGGGCATCAGCCCGTCTCGCATGAGTATGATCGCCTTTGGGCTGAGTGCCGTTATCGCCGCAGTCGGTGGCATCGTGATCGCTCCGACCACCGGCGCGACCTGGGACATGGGTACAAAGCTTGGTCTGCTGGGCTTTGTAGCGGCGGTGCTGGGAGGCTGGAATTACGGCGGCGCGATTGCGGGCGGGTTTGTGCTGGGGGTGGCCGAGCAACTGGCTATCGGCGTGACCAACAGCGATTGGAGCCGGTTCCAGGATGCTTTTGCTTTTGTGCTGTTGCTGCTGGTACTCTTGCTCAGGCCGCAGGGTTTGTTCGCCAGTCGCGCCCGTTCGACCAGTCGGGCCGGGCTGTAGAAGGATTTTTGAAGGATAAGGAAGCAAGCAGGGAATGAAAGATAAAGCTCCAACCGAGTCGCCTGTACCAGCCTCAAACGAGCCAACCACCCTGGCCCGTTCGTCCGGGGCGGCTACGGTCCGGCCCGCTTCCTTCTTAAACCTGCCACCAGCGATTTTGAGGGCGTTGGCTTTTGGGCTGTTCGTGCTGGTGCTGCCTTTCCTGCCCTGGGCCAGCACTCACCGCGACGAAATTACTGTAATCGGCTTTTTTAGTATCCTGGCCGTTGGCCTGACCCTGGTGATGGGCTACGCCGGGCAACTGGTACTGTCGCAAGCGGCTTTTTACGGCGTGGGAGCTTATACTTCGGGCGTGTTGAGCGTCAACCTCAAGTGGCCGCCTTTGCTGGGAATTGGAGTCGGGGTAATCGTGGCGGCTTTGCTAGGCTGGGTTTCGGCCCGCTTACTTTTTCGCTTGCAGGGAACTTCGCTGGCCCTGGCAAGCCTGGGCCTCGGCATTATCGTCATTACGGTGATCGGGCAGTGGGACGAAGTGACGCGAGGCCAGCAAAGTCTGACCGGCATTCCCAAACTGGATGTTCTAGGCTTTACCTTCAAAGATGATCTGGCCTATTATTATCTGGTCTGGGCCACCGTGCTGACGGTGATGCTGCTCTCCTTCAACATCATCAATAGCCGGGTCGGGCGGGCTTTTCGGGCTTTGCGGGGTAGCGAGGTGGCGGCGGGAACGCTTGGCATCAACACGACCTCTTTCAAGGTGCAAGTTTTCGTCCTGGCGGCGGCTTTTGCGGGTCTGGCGGGTGGTTTGTACGCCCACTATCGCAGCGTGCTTAGTCCTGGCACTTTTAACTGGTCGGTTTCGGTCGAGATTGTGGTGATGGTTGCAATCGGCGGGGTAGCCAGCATCTGGGGTGCGCCTTTTGGAGCGGCGGCAGTGCTGATTATTACACCGATTCTGCGCGGGTTCTTCAGTGGTACGAGCCTGGCGGGGGGTGGCCTTGAAAACATTATTTATGGGCTGGCTCTGGTGGTGATCATGATTTTCTTGCCGTCGGGCCTTTTGAGCGGAACGGGTGGTTGGTGGCCGCGCCTCTTTGGTCGCTTCCGACCTTCTCACCCCCACAACTTGCCGCCGGAAGAAAGCTCGTCTGAGCCAGTTAGCGGAGCAAAGCAGGTCGGTTAAGGTTTCTCATATTTTACTTTTCATTTTTACTACTCATCCAGGGAAATAACAACGATGAGCAACCCGCTTTTGGAAGTGCGCGAACTGTCGAAAAGTTTTGGCGGTGTGCAAGCGGTAGACAAGATCAGCTTCCAGGCTCTCCCCGGCCAGATTACCGCCGTGATCGGGCCAAATGGAGCCGGTAAGACAACTCTGTTTAACCTGATTACCGGGATGTTCGCGCCTGGGGCCGGGCAGATTATTCTCGATGGTCGCCGCCTCGAACGCTTACCGATCTACAAAATCGCTCGCGCCGGAGTAGCCCGCACTTTCCAGAATTTGCAAGTATTCGAGGGTATGAGCGTCGTCGAAAACGTGATGGTCGGGCGGCATCGCTACGAACGGGTCAATCTGCTCTGGGCCGCGACCCGCTGGCCGGGTGTAGGCCGGGAAGAGGCGACTTCGCGGGCTAAAGCTCTGGCTGAACTGGACTTCGTAGGCTTGCGCCACCGGGCAGATGACCTGGCCCAGGATTTACCTTACGGCCAGCAACGCTTGCTTGAAATCGCCCGCGCCCTGGCTGCCGAGCCACGCTTGCTGCTGCTGGACGAACCGGCCGCCGGACTTGGCCCGACCGAAACCGAGAGCCTGGCCCGGCTGGTACTCCAAATTCGCGCTCGTGGCGTTACGGTAATGTTGATCGAACACGATATGGGAATGGTCATGAACATCGCTGACCATATTGTGGTGCTGGACTATGGCCGTAAGCTATCCGATGGCGCACCCGCCGCCGTTCGGAGCGATCCCAAAGTAATTGCGGCTTACCTGGGCGAGGAAATTCCAGCCTAGCCGGTGGCGGTAGCTCCCGAAGGATTGAGAAATGCTTGAGCTAAAAGAAGTAAACACTTTTTACGGCAAAATACAGGCTCTGCGAGATGTTTCGCTCAGGATCGAGCGGGGCGAACTGGTGGCCCTGATCGGGGCGAATGGCGCGGGCAAGACGACCCTGCTCAACACTATTTCGGGCGCGTTGCACGCTCGGAGCGGCCAGATCACTTTCGAGGGTAAACCAATTCACCGCCTGGAAGCCGAGCAAATCGTCCGGCTAGGCATGAGTCATGTGCCGGAGCGGCGGCAGATTTTTGCCAGCCTGAGCGTCGAGGAAAATTTGCTTTTGGGTGCTTACACCCGCTATGGCAAAGCCCGCCGCACCGACATTCAAGCCGATCTTGAGCGCATGTACCGGCTTTTCCCCATTCTCAAAGAGCGGGCCAAACAGACCGCCGGAACTTTTAGCGGTGGACAGCAGCAAATGCTGGCGGTAGCGCGTGGCCTGATGAGCCTGCCACGTCTCTTGCTCCTGGACGAGCCAAGTTTGGGTTTGGCTCCCCTGGTGGTGCAGGAAATCTTTCGGGCCATTAGCGAACTACGCAGCCAGGGCGTGACGATATTGCTGGTCGAGCAAAACGCCCGTGCCGCTCTGCGCCTGGCCGACCGGGGTTATGTACTGGAAGGCGGCAGGATCAAGCTTTCCGGCCCGGCCAAAGAGCTTCTGGAAGACCAGGAATTGCAATCGGCTTATTTAGGCCAGCATTAGCCCTGGTTTCGCTTGTCAGAAAAGATTTTGTTTTGCAGACCGGCGCGATTGGATTATAATAGCAATAGAAAAGCTTGAAAAGTTTTGACCTGGCATTAAACCCTAGAAGCGAGGAATTTAGCGCGATGTTGAATTATCCCAGCGCGGAGCGATTTTTTGATAATTGTTTGCAAGAGGCCGGAGCGGGCGCAAGCGGTTTTGGGCCGCAAATTTCGCTCAGTGAAGTGCGCCTGAATCCTGAAAAGTGCAAAGCGGTTGTGAAAGCTTTGCGCGACATTCAAACCGGGGCCGACGCGGTACTGGCTCGCGGCAAACCGGCGGAGGATACGCTGGGCTTAACCTTTGCCGAGTGGGAGCGACGCTGGATGGCCTGGGCTGCCAGCCGAAAAGCGGCCTTTTTTAGCCGGGCAGCCCTGCTCTTGCTGGGCCAGGCCGAATATTTCGATTACTTTGTCGCCACGCTCAAGGCCAGCCACAATATTGTTTTTCTGGGTGGGGCAAACGATGCTCTCCAACACGCCACAGGCTGCTACCTGTCCGGCCCGGAAGAAGACCTCGATAATGCTGATCTGGCGCGGTGGTGGGAAGAACAACAGTCCAAAGGTCTAATAAGCTTTTAGGTTAAACGCCGTAGTTTGGATGAGGCTATTCGAGCTATAAGCCTTTGGAGATTGGAGCAAACGATGAAGTTAATTGCCTATAGCTTGAAAGGCGAAACGAGCCTGCGCCGTGGCGCAATAATAGAGGGCAACCGGGTCGAAGAAGTACCGGGTAGCTTTACTACCCTCGACACCGACCATCTGGCTCATTTGCAAGAAGTTCTCGACCGCCCTGACACAACCCACCCTGCTCTAACTGTGAGCGAAGTTGACCTGCACGCGCCTATCCCCAACCCCGGCAAAATTCTTTGCATCGGTCTGAATTACCTCGATCACGTCCTGGAGACCAGCGCGAAAGTTCCCGAACACCCGATTCTTTTCGCCAAATACAACAACACTCTAGTTGGACACGGCGGCGCAATCCGTCTCGATGGAACCAGCCAGGAGGTAGATTACGAGGCGGAACTGGCTTTTGTTATTGGCAAGCGGGCGTATCGCGTAAGCGAAGATACGGCGATGGATTACGTAGCCGGTTATATCACGGCTAACGATGTCAGTGCGCGTGATCTTCAGTTCGCCGACACGCAGTGGGTGCGCGGTAAAACTCTCGACACGTTTTGCCCGCTAGGGCCGTACCTTGTCACTAAAGACGAAGTGCCGGACCCCCACAACCTGCGGATAAGCTGCCGGGTCAATGGCACTACGCTGCAAGACTCGAATACCCGGCAACTGATCTTCAAAATCCCGGCCCTGGTCGCCTATCTCAGCCAGGGAATGACCCTCGAACCAGGCGATGTTGTGCTGACCGGGACGCCGCCGGGGGTAGGTTTCGCCCGCAACCCTAAAATTTTCCTCAAACCCGGCGATAGTGTCGAAATCGAAATTGAGAGCGTGGGCCTCTTGCAAAATTCGGTCGTAGAAGTTTAGCTTAGCTCGGTTCCGCGCACCGCGTAATTGTAAAAGCCGCCGACCTGGGCAATCAGACGTTCGATCTGAATTTGCCCCCGGCGGCTTTCGTTATCATCCAACGAGAGTAAGTAGCGGGCTTTCGCGTTCGGCTGGGCCGATTTAGTGCCGGGCAAGACCTGGCTCGACGGCATGCGAATAAAACCCTGCCATTCACCGCCACTTTCGGTCGAGGTGGTTTGCAACTGATATTTAACTTCGACTCCGTTCTGGTTGACCTTTACATCCGAGTAGAGCTTGCCGGTTCCCATCAAGCTTTCTGTACGTGCCATTTTGCCTTTTTCTCCTTTATCTAATACCTTAATCACTAGAAAATTATTAGCGGTTCGCTATAAGGTAACGGGTTTTGATTTTAACTATTGCATCTTCGGCAAGGTCTGAAATTGACTCGTCCCATATTGTTACTTCCTCACTCTCAAGTAGAAGCTCTAAATTCTGAATTACTTCCAGACTGCCAATATCACTTAAGGCTACTATTACATTGGCTTTTACTTCAAGAGCATTATCCTTAAGTTTTGGTAGAAGATACGGTATAGCTTGCTCTTTAATAAGGGCAGTTAAGCCAAGTACGGATAACTCTCGAATATCTTCATCACTATCGTCGAGGAGTTTAATAAGAATTTCTACACAAACAGTATTTTCGGATGCTACCAAACAATTTAGCGCACCTAATCGGGTCAGATTATTATCTGATTTGAGCAGGTTAAGCGCAAGCTCAAACATAGTGTTATTAAAATGGTATTTACCTAAACTCTCACTAACATATAAGCACGTGTCTGCATCCAACGGCCTGACCAGGCTTTGCACAAGTATATTAGTTCCACGAATATCGTTAAATATATGTAATGCTTTAGCTGCTACAAGCCTAATATTTACGTCATCACTCTCAGAAAAAGGTGCTATTGCGTCCTTTGCTTCTTGAGCATTCAGGTCAGAAAGAAATCTAATTATGTAGTAGTTGCCATGTTCTCTTTTAGCAAGAAGTTCTCCAATCAGTTGTACTACAACTTTCTGCTTACCAACTTCATCTAAATTTCTCAGTAATCTTTCTGAGTCTTTAGCGGCTTGAAGCCTCACAGCAGAATCAGGGTTGTTTAGTCTGAGCAGGTTTTCTTGAAATTCCTCTACTTTTGTGTCATCCAACTTCTATACTCCAAATATTAAATACCTCGTGCCATAACCAGAGCATAGCATAAAAAGGCCGGTTGGTTAAGCTGCACCGAATTTTTAGCCTTAAACTTGACACTATACTTAACAAAGGTTATAATGGAAAAGCAAGTAAGAATGATTATTAACTAAGAAATGCACTATGGGTAGGGAAGGACGTATAACTTGTGTTTACCGCCGATGCTGTAGCCGCCAAAATTCGTGAGTGCGAAACGCTGGGCGGCAATCCGATGAAAGTAACTCCGCAACGCCGCCTGATCTTCAAGGCTCTGGAAGGTAAAACCACCCATCCTACTGCCGACGATATTTACCAGGAAGTCAAAGATATTATCCCCGATATTTCGGTGGCGACGGTCTATAAAACTTTAAATGAACTGGTCAAGCTTGGTCTGCTGCTCGAACTCAAGCACGATGGCGAGCAGAGCCGTTTCGACCCGCGTACCGACCAGCATAGCCACCTGATGTGCCTGGGTAGCCGCCTCAACGAAAAAGGCAAGCTGGTCTCGTGTGGCCGCCTGGAAGATATTTCGACCAGCTTTCCCCACCTGGCTGTTCCCGAAAGCGAACGGCGGGGTTTCTTGCTTACCAGCAACGAAGTAATATTCTACGGCTACTGCCCGGAATGTCAGGGTCAAGTCGGAGCTAACAACTAGATTTTAGCTTTTCGCAGATATTTTAGAAAAAAAAGAGGGTGAAGCCCTAAAAGCTTCACCCTCTTCTTTTTCTATCCTGGCTAGAATTAAGGTCTAACCACTCTCATGTCAGAACCTGGTTTAGCGGTAGGAAAGGTCGTCCGGGTTAGTGGGAGTCGGTGGGGTAGTGGGCCGGGCGGGGTTAACCGGGCCAGCAGCGGAGCGAGTGACCGGGCCGCTAGAGCTTGGCGCATCTTGCGAGCGCACTACTTCGATAGTACAATGGCTCACGGTAGCGGCCAGCGCACCGACCAGAGCCAGTTGCGGTGCAAACAACGCACCCACAGCAGCCCAGGCGACCGGCAAATCCAGCAAAATCTTGTCGCCCTGCCGGATACGCAACCGACGGATGTTACCTTCTTTGAGAAGCCGTTCCACTTCTCCCACCAGGTTTTTGCCACTCACGCGCACTTCTTCGACAAAATCCCGCGAATTCCGGCCCGCACCTGGCCCGCTGTTGGGAGCCTGGTTCGGGTTCGGGTTTTGATTCGGGCTCGTTTCGTCGTTCCGCCGCCACGGTTGAAAATCTTTCCAGTTAAAATTTCGGCTCATACTACTCCATCCTTCCGTCTTTGTTACCTCTGATCGTCTTCGGGCTGTCCACACTCATACCACAGTCACCATAACTTACGCAAAGTGCGGCCAAAGGTTACAAAGATCGTCCCCGCCAGTTTAAAGTGTGGGTGCGGGCTGGCTACGCGTTATCTGCGAATTACGCGCCAGCACCGGGTCGTCGCTCGACACGGGTTGCACCTTACGCAGGTCGCGCAGTTCGGCCACCAGGTCGGGGTAGAGAATACCGTCCAGATGATCAATTTCGTGTTGCAAGCAACGAGCATACAGGCCATTGGCCTCGAACTCACGCCGTTGGCCCTGCGGAGTATAGGCAATTATTCCTATTTTGCTTGGACGTACCAGAAAGCCTTCATAACCTTTGACCGACAGGCAGCCTTCGGCGGCTTTGATTTTATCGTCCGAGTACCAGACGATCTCCGGGTTGACCAGGGCATGAAAAGGAATCGCTTCGACCTGTCCAAAACCGGGCCGCTCGTAAGCCGGGATGTCAATTATGACCAGCCGCATGAACAGGCCGACTTGCGGAGCGGCAATGCCAATTCCGCCGAAGACCTGCCGGGACTGGTTTAACCGGGTAATCCAATCTTGCAGTTGGGGGCTGTCGAACTCGGCGGAAGCGACCGCCGCCGAAATCTGCCGCAAGCGGGTGTCGTCGAATTGCAATACCGGATCGGCCTCAACAACAGGTGCTTTTAGCTCAATACTCATTCTGAATTCTACTCCTTACCCCTGGTCAGGAGCGACAGTTCGTACTCCCAATCCTTCAACTGGCGGTTGACATCCTCGATATTTACTTCTAGCCGATGACGCTGATTTTCGTCTTGATTAGTAGCAAACTCGCGTTGGAGGTCGGCCAGCAAGCCTTTGGAAGCGGCCACGTTATTCTCAAGCTCGCGGCGGCGATGATCATAATTATCAACAGATGACATAGCGATTACTCTCCTGTGGTGGTTGCGTTATTTTAGCAACCCTGTTTTCTAAAGTTCCGGGAGGGTTTTATCATAGCATAAAAGTCCTCCTTCATACCAGCTATAAGGCCCTGGCTCCGGTGGTAGGATTGTCGTTTCAGGGGTATGCAGCCCACCGGGATATGCTATAATAATGGCTGATAAGGTTGGATTGGCCATTGCAGGAAGGCCAGCTTTGCCGGAGGCTTCTGCGGCCTGAATTAAATTAATTACAACGAAACCTGATCGCAGTATGCGATGTCTGATTTAAAACAACCAACCGACCCGACAGCATCCCCGGCCTTCCGCCCTAAAGCACGGCCCGGCGCAGATGTTGGGGTTGGCGATACGGTTCGGTTACGCAAACCGCATCCTTGCGGTAGCTTCGACTGGCGAGTAGTCCGGGTTGGAGCGGATATTGGTTTGCGTTGCCTGGGTTGCGAACACCGCGTAAATTTACCTCGCGCCGAGTTTGAACGGCGTTTCAAGCAGTACCTCGAAAGAGCCAGTGAGACTAAGGAGACCGATTGAATAGTCCGAACTTTAACGAGGAAGAGCGTGAACGAACGGTAAATCCTCTCGATGAAAACCTGCCGGAATATTCACGCCTTAGTGGGCTGGGACACGCCGCCGCCGATGCCGGTCACGCCGAGCTTGAAGTTATCCACGAGCGCGGAGCGAACGACCGCCCGGTGCTGAGCCGCGAGTCTGGTGGCGATAGCTTTGAGAGCGACGGCCAGGCGTCGGCAAAGAAACCGACTACCTCGATTTTCCAGAACCGCAACTTCATGCTGCTGTGGGTTTCGCAAGCTCTTTCTCAAACGGCCCAAAATACGCTCAACCTGGCTCTGGTCAACTACGTCTACCTGCTGAGCGGCGGTTCTTCCACCCAGACCGCTATTGCCACGGTCGCTTTTGTCTTGCCGGGCGTTTTCTTCAGTGCGCTGGCGGGAGCTTTCGTTGACCGTATCAACAAACGTAAGATTTTGATTGTAACGAATGTCTTGCGGGCGGTGCTGATCCCCTGGCTGGTCTTTACCTCGGCTATTCCGCTGGCTCTGGCTCTGCCGTTGATCTTCCTGATCACCTGCCTGTTCTCAACTTTTAGCCAGTTCTTTGCCCCTGCCGAAGGAGCCTTGATCCCTTTTCTGGTGAACGATGATAACCTGACTCAGGCTAATTCGCTCTTTCAAATTACCCTTTTTACTACCCAGTTTATCGGCTTTAGCCTCCTGGCTCCTCTGCTGCCACGCTGGATCGGTAGCCAGAACCTTTTCTGGGTAATCGCGGCTATCTATGCCCTGTGCATTGTATTATGCTGGCTTTTGCCGACCGAGATCGACCAAGACCGCCAGGAGAAACAGGCCAATACTCGCAACATGTTTTCGTCGTTGTGGGATGAAATTAAACAAGGTTGGGGGTTTATCCGGGCTTCGCATCAAATCTGGATGGCGATTATTTTTCTTTCGACGGTGCAATCAGTCCTTTTTACCATGACCGCTATCGGTATTCCTTACGTTTCCAAAAAAGGAACCGGTCTGGGCCAGTCGGAAAGCGATATTATTTACATTTTAGCTCCGCTTAGCATCGGGCTAGGCATCGGCGTCTGGATGGTTAACAAGCTGATTACGCCGCGCAACCGGGGTCAGGTGATGGTCTGGGCGACGATTGCGATGGGTGCCTTGCTGTTTGCGGTCGGGTTGCTCAAGCCAGTCGCCGATCTGTGGGTTCATATCTTTTCGCCGGGAGTGCCACTGGGCGGATTTGGCATTTTAGGTATGCTGGTGGCTCTCTCGATTCCCTTTGGCTTTACCATCGGCCTGATCAATATTCCGGCCCTGACTCTTTTGCAGGAAAAATCACCAAAAGAAGTGGTAGGCCGGGTTTTCGCGGCTTACTTCACTTTCGCTAACCTCGTCAGCATCATCCCGATCCTGGGAGCGGGCGCGATTGCGGAAGTGATCGGTTTAGTACCGATATTCTTTATAATCGGCGGCGTTGTGGCCGCTATCGGTTACTACGGCTACCGCGATTACACTCGTGAGGCCGCGACTAAACGGATTGAAGGATAACCTAAAGGACATTAACTTTGCCGGATATTTTGTGGACACCCTGGCGTCTGGATTTTATTCTGGGAGCCAAGAAGCCTGATTGTGTGTTATGCCAGAAGTTGCACGACGATACGCGCCGCGATCCTGAGAATCTTGTGCTTTACCGGGGCCAACATTGTGCGGTAATCCTAAACCTCTATCCGTACAGCACCGGCCACCTGATGGTATTACCTTACCTCCACACCAGCGATTTTGTAGCCCTCGAACCGGCGACCTTAGACGAACTAAGCGATCTCACCCGGCGCGGCGTGGCTCTTCTCAAGCAGACCCACCGGCCCGATGGACTGAACCTGGGGATGAACCTGGGCAAGGTGGCCGGGGCAGGCATTGACGACCACCTGCACCAGCATGTCGTGCCACGCTGGAACGGCGACAATAATTTTATGTCTGTCACGGCCCAGACCCGCCTCATGCCCGAACTGCTATCCCATACCTACGCCAAGCTCCAGACCCCTCTGCCTGAAATTTTCGAGCCGCCCGCAGGTGGCTGGCAAAAGTAAGCTCTCTCTACTTTCACTATACCACCAATTGTCCCTGGTGTTTACAATACTTGCACATCCATTTCAGGTACTGGTTGTCCTTATTTTGAGCGAGGAAGGCGGTAAAAATGAAGCGTAGAAACTATCCTTTAGCGGTAATGAGTCTATTATCTATAAGTGTTCTCGCGGCGGTACTTGTGCTTATTCTAGTCCTGCTTAATACTTCAGCTAACCCTTTGGGCAGCCCAAACGCTGCTGTAGCTCCCGCAAGCGTAGCGGCTACTTTAGTCCCGACTACACAAGCGACTCCAACCCCCGCCCCTACTCCTTCTGATGTGACGGTAATAGTGCCGAAAGTGTCGGTAGGAGAAGTTATTCCAATGCCCTTCGACAATAAGCCCGTCAATGTTACATTACGCCGACTTGCTGAGGCACCTCTGATTTCTTTGCAAGAAGCCCGCCTGGCTGTTCACAACCTGGGAATATCCTGGGCAACGGGTGGACAGGTCAATGGAAGAACGGTCAAATTAACGGCGGCTTATGGCCTGGCTGATCTGGGTGGGCCTGGGCCAAATGGAGCCTGGTACGGACCTCGTAATGTTCCAATCAGGAATTGTGATGACAAAGGCAACTGTACGTCCACGGGTGTCGTTTTAGACCACATCGAGAAACGCCCGGTATGGGTTCTCGATTATGGGAATACAGTAATGGAAGTATCAGGGCCGCCGCCTGACACCTGTAAACCTGCTTGCACTCCCATTCCAAATAATAACCACTCGGTATACACAGTAGATGCTCAGACAAAGGATGTAATCGTAGCTGAATTCTACTATACTCCCTAAATTTTTATTATAAAAGGTCGTTCGGCAAAAACCGAACGACCTTTTTATTGAGACTTTTCCCCGTATTTTTTAAGCTACTCCTCGAAGCCGCCGCCGATGTAGGCGGTGAGGTCGGCCACGCGGCAGCTATAGCCCCACTCGTTGTCGTACCAGCTAACCACCTGGATCAGGTCGCCGCCGATAACGTTCGTGCTGAGGGCGTCAATGATGCTACTGCGCGGGTCGCCTTTGTAGTCACTCGATACCAAAGGCTCTTCGCTATAGCCCAGAATGTCTTCCAGGTCGCCCTCGCTGGCCTCTTTGAGGGCGGCGTTGACTTCCTCGACTGTCGTTGCCCGCTCGACTACCGCCTTTAAGTCAATAATCGAGACGGTGCTGGTCGGAACCCGCATGGCAAAGCCGTCGAATTTACCTTTGAGGGCCGGTAGCACCAGGGCGACCGCTTTGGCGGCCCCGGTAGTGGTCGGGATGATATTGATCGCCGCCGCCCGCGCCCGCCGCAAATCCTTGTGGGGCTGATCGAGAATTACCTGGTCGTTGGTATAGCTGTGGATGGTCGTAACCAGTCCTTTGACGATGCCGAATTTTTCCAGGATTACTTTGGCGACTGGAGCCAGACAGTTGGTGGTGCAACTGGCGTTGGAGATGATATGATGTTTTTCCGGGTCGTACTGGTCGTGGTTAACCCCCATTACAACGGTCAGGTCTTCGCCTTTGGCGGGCGCACTGATGATGACCTTTTTGGCTCCGCCCTGAATATGAGCGCGGGCTTTGTCGGCATCGGTAAAGCGACCGGTGGACTCGATTACGATGTCTACGCCAAGTTTACCCCAGGGCAGGAGCGAGGGGTCTTTCTCGGCCAGCACTTGCAAGGTCGTGCCGTCAATTTTAAGGGCGTTTTCCTCAACCTCGACTTCGCCATCGAAAAAGCCGTAGTTGCTATCGTACTGCAACAAATAGCCGAGCGTGCGGGTATCAGTCAGGTCGTTGACGGCTACCACCTCTACGTCATCGGCGTACTCGTCTATCAGCGCCCGGTAGGTCTGCCGCCCGATCCGGCCAAAACCATTGATACCAACTCTGATTGCCATTGTGCGTGTCTCCTTTTCCCTTTCGATTTCGCTTGGAAGCTCCTGATCTCAAACAATCCGATGATCCTTACCGCCAGGGCTACAAATTGCCGACCTGCTATCGAGCGCGGTAAAATCCTTTTATCTAACTAACTTTCTAAAAAAGAGCAAGGTTTACAGTAAAGCCCTTTAATTATAACACGCTCTTTCGCGCACGTACAAAACAGGCCGCTTTTCGGTTCTTCTGGAAAATCCGACGAAAATCTAAGAAAACCGGGTGATTTTTAACCTCTTCAAACGAAGAATATAATGTAAAGTTCAAATCGCATTTTGGGGTAGGGCTAAGAAACAGATTATGGAGTAGGCAAAGGCGATGAAGGTTCCAACCGACGCTGAGTGTGTGAAAGAGGCCCAGGCGGGCAGCCTCGAAGCTTTCGGTCTCTTGTACACCCGCCACAAAGATTGGGTTTACGGCTACGCCCTGAGCCGTGTGCGCGAGAACGAGATTGCGGTTGACCTCGTGCAAGATGTTTTCACCCGCGCTCTGGAAGGTCTGGCCCGGTTTCGGCCTGACCAGAATTTTGGAGCCTGGCTTAACGGTATTACTCGCCACGTCGTAGCCGACTATTTGCGGCGTGATTACCAACGAAAGGAGAAACTTCCGGCTATGTTAGAGAAGTTGAACCCAGGTGAAAGAGGGGCGGCCTACCGAGAAGTAGAAGCTAATTTTTACACCGGCCAGGAATTAGCCGATATTCTAGCCGAACTTCATTCTGACCAAAGAGCCTTGATCCGCCTGCGCCTGATCGAGGGTCGCTCGAACGGTGAAACGGCTTTAAGCCTTTACGGGCAAGACAACGACGAAACGCGCCGCAAAGTGACGGTAGGTTTGTATAAAGCTTTGCAAGCGGCGCGGCAAATTGGGCGACGTAACGGACTGGACGGCTAGAAAGGCTGAGAAGAAGATGAAAGAAGAAAATCAGGAAAATCTTGACAAAGGAAGTGTGTATTCTATGCAGCAAGAACTAGAAGCCGCCACCCGACTGGGGCAATTTGTGGACGATCTCAACGCCGAAGATAGACCCGTTCACGTTCAAAAAGAAGCTGAGGATACCGATCTTGCCGGGTTATTTAACCTGGCGCGTGGCTTTAAAACTCTTGGCACTATAATGCCTCAAACTGATAGCGCACAGGTGCAGCAACACCTTGTGGGAACGCTTCCGCTTTCCTCACCGACTGCGCCCGCCTTGCTAGAGTCAGACCATGAAGGAGTTGTTGTTTTACCCCTGGCCGGTGGCCGTCCGGTCCAAATCAGGCGGTGGCGCGGTTCGGCCCTGGTCGGACTGGCCCTGGTCGCGGTGCTGGCCTTCGCGGTCGTGGCCGTTTCGGTGGCAGTGCTGGCAACTGGAAACAGTGGTTCAAGTACCAATAGCGCGAATCCAACTGTGCCGGTCTTATCGCTAGATCAGTCTCGGCCTATTACCGGGACGCTGCGGGCGACTTTTAGCGGGCATAGCGGGACGGTACGGACAGTAAAGTGGTCGCCGGACGGTAGCGTTATCGTTTCGAGTGGCGAAGATGGGACGGTGCGAATGTGGAGTCCTCAAGGGCGGCTTCTACAAACTTTAGTTGACCTTGACGGTTCGCCTTTCACGAGGGTAGCCTGGTCGCCAGACGGCAAGTTGCTGGCGGCGGGAAACGGCAGCCTTTGGAACGCTCGCGGTGAGTTGCAGACCCGGATAGATGGCTTCTCGGACTGGGTTGGCGATAGCGACACGGTGGCAGTCGTGCAGGACAGCGATATAATCGTCCGGCATCTGAGTGATCAGCGGGTCAACCGGCTCAATTTACCCAATGGCGTTTGGAACCTGATTGCTTTCTCGCCGGACGGTAAAACTCTGGCAGCCGGTAGTCTTGAGCGCGATACGCCCTTGACGCCCGGAGAGAATGGCTCCTACGGGCCATCGAACGTCAGGTTTCGGCTAGCTAAAGCCGATGGAACGCCCATGACTGTTTTTAAGGGTTATGGTCGCCCGATTTACGCCCTGGCCTGGACAGCCGATAGCCAGCTAGTTGCTTCCAGCTCGAAAGGCGTCAGCACCGCAGGTATTGTAGGAGGGGAACAGGTGCGAATCTGGCAGGCCAACGGTACGGTTGGGGCAAGTATCGGCGGGGATTACGGCGTAGTAACGGCTATGGCCTGGTCGCCCGACGGGAAGATTCTGGCCGGTACTTGCAGCGATGACGCTATTCGGCTGTGGAGCCGCGAGGGTAAGCTATTGGCGACAATTGCGGATAAAATCGGTTCTGCCGAAGGAATGGCCTGGTCGCCGGATGGGCGAACGCTGGCGTCAGGTTCAGGCAACACCGTCAAGCTGTGGCAGATCGAGAATCGGTAGAGCAGGTCTAATAAACAGTGTTATAATGCCGGCGTAAAAAGTTCTCTATTCTCCGCATTTTCAAGAATTAATAGTTAGAAGCAGGAGAACCTATGCAAGGGTTGGAAAAGACGAGCGAGAAGGCCAGCATTAAGGCCCGACCGCGCAACCGCCGACGCCTGGCCTGGGGTGTGATCGGCGGGCTGACGCTGGTGGCCCTGGCTTTGTGGGGGCCGCTTGGTTTTAGTCTGTGGAACCTGTGGCAATTCTCGAACGAGTTCAAGCCGTTACCTCCGGCCACCCCGGTTGCCCAGGCCGCGACGCCCACTGGCCCGGATGCCGGGTTGGGCCTGGAATTTAACCGGCTGGGCAATTTTGGGCTTTCCACCGGCCTGTTTAGCTTTCGCATGACCCGTCCGGTAAGCCAGGCCGACACCCAAAAAGAAGCTAACTTCGCCGTTCGCTTGCCAACCTACACCCCGACCGGCTTTGGCCGCAGCGATAGCTTGAATTTGATCAAACGGACCGGGTTCAAGTTTACCCTCGACCTGACGAAGGCCCGACCTTATCTCAAAGAACTTGGTATCGAGGTACAGCTTCCCGACGACCTGGACGGCAAAACGATCCTGGTGACGCTGGGCGACCTGGTTTTTACCGTCTACAATCGGCCTCTCGCTCCCGGTCAGAGTGCCGCCCAGGGCCGCTTCCTGTTTGCCAGTGGTCTTTCGGGGGAGATTGGTCTGCCGGACGGTATCACACTGGACGATTTCAGGCAGGGCGCGGCCCGCGTGCCGGTCAACCGTATCCCGTCGGTGCTGTACTCGCAGTGGGGAGTTCTCGACCCCGAAGGCACGAACCCGCTACCCGTGCCACCCGGTATGAGCGTGCGCGAGGTATCGGTTGACGGCGGAGCCAAAGGCAAAATCTATCGCACCGGTCCGACCGACGATACCACGTTGGCCTGGCATAAAGACAGCATCTTTTACTTTATCAACGGTGGCCTGAGCGACCAGGAATTGATTGATATTGCTAACTCCCTCAAATAGCGGTTTAGCCCGACCGCCCCGGAGCGGCCCTTATTCGCCAGGAGTTTGACCTTTGACTGGCCCCTATTTTTGAGAGGATGTGCGGTAGATCACACAAATAGTGTGAGATGGGCCATCAGGGAGCGGGCAAAAGCCGGGTAGAATACAGGTGTAAGCAAAAAGCACCGAGGCACAAAAGGACAAAACAAAAGGCTTCGAGCTTACAACTTCTGGAATTCTCCTCCAAATTCTTCTCTCAAACTCCTTCAAAAAGTCCCCGATGAGCAGCGGGGGCTTTTTCATTTTATATCGTTCTGATTATATCCGTTCTAAAACTTATTCGGCCAGATAGAGGCAGGTAGCGGCTCGACTTTTAAGGTCTGGCTACCCTTTCTCCAATCAGCTCTGCCTTCCATCTTAAAGTGATTTTGTCCAAAGCTTATATTTTGCTTTAGCCTTCATACCCGGTACAAAAATTGCTACTAATCTTCTATGGTTTCTTTCTCAAATTCTCTTTTAGCTCATTCGCATAGAAGCCTGAGCTAAAACACCTATAGGAGATAAACATGGACAAGGATAACAAAGGTAACGCTCAGGGCAAAACGCAAGACCTGGCCCACAATACTGCTCAAGCGCAGCCTGAGTTGACCGATAATCTCGGACATCGGATCAGTGATGATCAGAATTCGTTGCACGCCGGTAGTCGTGGCCCGACTTTGCTGGAAGATTTTCATCTACGCGAGAAAATCCACCACTTCGACCACGAGCGGATTCCCGAACGGGTAGTGCATGCGCGTGGGGCCGGAGCGCACGGGACTTTTCAGCTTTACGAATCGCTGGCTCCTTACACGACTGCCAAAGTTCTGACAGACACGAGCCGCCAGACCCCAGTTTTTGTGCGGTTCTCGACGGTGGCTGGTTCGCGTGGTTCGGCGGATACGGCGCGGGATGTGCGCGGCTTCGCGGTCAGGCTTTACACTTCGGAAGGCAACTGGGATATTGTAGGCAATAATATTCCGGTTTTCTTTATCCAGGACGCTATTAAATTCCCCGATTTAATTCACGCTGCTAAACCCGAACCACACAACGAAATACCCCAGGCTCAGACCGCCCACGATACTTTTTGGGACTTTATTTCGCTGACGCCTGAATCTATGCATATGATAATGTGGATCATGAGCGACCGGGCTATTCCACGTAGCTTCAGTATGATGGAAGGTTTTGGCGTTCACTCTTTCCGCCTGGTTAACGAAAAAGGCGAGTCGCACTTCGTAAAATTCCACTGGAAGCCGGTCTTAGGTCTTCATTCGCTGGTCTGGGATGAAGCTCAAAAGCTGGCCGGTAAGGACCCAGATTTCCACCGGCGCGATATGTGGGAAAACATCGAGAACGGTAACTTTTTCGAGTGGGAATTAGGCGTGCAGCTTCTGGCCGATGGAGAAGAAACTCGTTTCGACTTTGACGTGCTTGATTCGACTAAAATCTGGCCGGAAGACCTGGTGCCGGTGCGTCGAATTGGCAAGATGACCCTCAACCGCAACCCGGACAATTATTTCGCGGAAACCGAGCAGGTGGCTTTTATGACCACCAACATTGTGCCGGGGATTGATTTCAGCGACGACCCGCTCTTGCAGGGTCGGAACTTTTCCTACCTGGATACGCAACTTAGCCGCCTGGGTAGCCCGAACTGGCCGGAGTTGCCGATCAATCGCCCGCTTACGCCTGTCTCGAATAATCAGCGCGAGGGACATATGCGCTCGACGATCAATCCGGGCCGAGTATCTTACTTCCCGAACTCGTTGGGTGGCAACCAACCAGGCGAAGTATCTCCCCAGCAGGGCGGTTACGCCAGCTACCCCGCACGGGTCGAAGGGCCGAAGATTCGGCAGCGTAGCGAAACTTTTGGCGACCACTACGGCCAGGCGAAACTGTTCTGGAACAGCATGAGCGGGCCGGAAAAAGAACACATTGTCAAAGCTTTGCAGTTCGAGTTAAGCCTGGTCGAAACACGCGAAATTCGGCAACGTATGCTGGGCCATCTGGCTCGGATTAACGACAAACTAGCGAACCAGGTAGCGTTGGCTCTGGGCGAGATGAGCTTGCCGCCGAGCGTGCAGAAAGCGGCTGTTGCAAAATCTCCCTCCGAGAAAGCGGCTCCTAACCCCACCCCGGAAATCGCCATGCCGGACGGAACTGCCGACTCGACCGAAGAGACGGCGGTACTGGAAAAGGCTGTTTCGCCTACCACTGCATCGGGTGGTTTGCAGCGCACAAAGGGTTTGAGCATGCTGGAAGACCCCAAGAACAGCATCAAGGGCCGCAAGATTGCGATCCTGGTCGCCGAGGGCGTAGCTTCAAGCGAGGTCGAGGCTTTCAAAAAGGCGATAACGGCGGAAGGGGCAACGGTTAAAATAATCGGCCCTCATCTCGGTGCGGTTAAGGGGGCCGACGGTTCGAGCGTCCAGGTAGATCGCACTTTTGCTACCAGCAGTTCGGTGATGTTCGATGCGATTTATATTCCTGGGGGCGCACAAAGCAGCGCAATGCTGGTGAAGCAGGGCGATGTCCGCGAGTTTATTGACGAAGCTTACAAGCACGCCAAAACCATCGCCGCGACGGGTGAAGGTGTAGAAGTGCTGGCGGCTTCTCAGGTGGGCCAGATGCTGGGTATCAAGGTTGGGGCGGCTTCGGGCCAGTTTGCTAAAGGTGTCCTGACCGGAAGTGCCGCCGAGGCTCAGACCCTGGCGCAGCAGTTTGTTACTACGGTGGCGCAGCACCGCCATTGGGGACGAGCAATCGCCGAGCAAGTTTCGGCCTAGCCTTCGGTTTTGCAAAAGTTTAAGCATGCTAAAAAGCTACTCTACAGGACAGCCTGTGGAGTAGCTTTTTGATTTGAGCTTTTGCAGGTGGTTCCCGGCCCGGACTTAGGGGTAAACTCCTCGCACACGGTTTGCTTCGGCGACCCGCCCGATGGCAACCATATAAGCGGCAGTACGCATGTCAACCGCAAAGTTAAGCGCGACATTCTTGACCGCCTCGAAAGAGTTGACCATTACATCGCGGAGCCGAGTGTTAATCTCTTCCTCCGTCCAGAAAAAAGCCTGGCGGTTTTGTACCCACTCGAAATAGCTGACCGTCACGCCGCCCGCGTTTGCCAGGATGTCTGGAATCAGGAAGATGCCTCGGTCGCGGAAGATACGGTCGGCTTCCGGCGTAGTCGGGCCGTTGGCGGCCTCGATAATAACTTTTGCCTCGATGCGGTCGGCGTTGTCGGCGGTAAGCTGATTTTCCAGGGCCGCCGGAACCAGAATCTCGCAGGGCAGAGTGAGGAGTTCATTGTTGTTGACTGGTTCGGAGGCCGGAAAGCCTACCACCGAGCGGTTAGGCGACGTCAGAATGTAGGCCATTAGAGCCGGAATATCCAGCCCGTTGGGATTGTAGATGCCGCCAAAAACATCACTGACGGCTACGATGCGGCAACCCAGGTCGTACAATAGCCGAGTCGAGACCGAACCGACATTTCCAAAGCCCTGCACTACCACGCGCTGCCCTTCGATGTTCTGGCCCAGGTGCTTGACCGCCTGCGCCGTGGCAATGCTAACGCCGCGTCCAGTAGCTTCAACCCGGCCCAGCGACCCGCCCGCACTGAGCGGTTTACCCGTCACGACCGAAGTGATGCTGTGGCCGCGGTGCATCGAGTAGGTGTCCATGATCCAGGCCATCATCTGTGGGTTGGTCGCTACGTCAGGGGCCGGGATGTCGGTTTCCGGGCCGATCAGCATCGAAATTTCGGTGGTAAACCGTCGGGTCAGCCGTTCAAGCTCGGTAATCGAAAGCTGAGTGGCATCTACGACCACGCCGCCTTTCGCGCCGCCGTAGGGAATGTTGACCACGGCACATTTCCAGGTCATCCACATCGCCAACGCCCGTACTTCGTCCATCGAAACCGCCGGATGATAGCGTAACCCCCCTTTGACCGGCCCGCGTGAGTCGTTGTGATGTACCCGGTAGCCGGTAAAAACTTTAATTCGTCCGTCGTCCAATCGGACCGGGAAATTTACTTTAAGTTCGCGCTGCGGAACTGACAAAATTTCGCGCATATCGTCTTCCAGGCCGAGCTTGTCGGCAGCATAAAAAAACTGCTCACGGGCCGTTTCAAAGGGATTGGCCTCTTTTGCAGCTTCTACACGAGCCTGGACAATTTTAGCTTCGGCTACGGGAGAAACCCCCGCTCTTGCCGCAAGAGGGAGAACCGGGGTCGCGGTTTGCTCTTTAGCTTGCTTCATTGCATCGGCCTCCTCGTCGAGACGATTAGCAGAGAGAGTCATCGCGCATTTCCTTTCTGGTCTTACTTAAACCTTGCCTGGCTAAACCAGTTTCGCCTGGCATTATTAGCCTATAAACGTCTTTAAACTATTCCTGACAACCGTTTTATTTTACCATAATTTGTGCAAATTGTTCAATTTTTATCTGCTCGAACTGTGCAGTTTAACGAAAAGCCCGCCCGGATACGAGGTAGAAGGTTGTGTTAAAAATGCGGATTAGAGAGTTACAAATCTGGTAGGAAGTTGGAAGCTTGTGCTATACTGGCCTGGGAAGAGCGGCCCAGGCCGTTAGCGCGGTCAGAGAGCCTGGCTGGAGAAGAGCAAGAACATAGCATGCGATGGCTTAGATGGGCGCGGCGGGATCGGCGACTGGCCCTGTTAATAGGAATAGACCTTGTGTTAGCTCTGGTGGTAATCGCGGCTATTACGGCTCTGCTGTGGCCTTCTTCCGGCCCGGCCCAATCCGATTCGACGGGCCGAGATAATTCGGCGGTCAGTCCCAGCCCTGGCGGGGGTTTCGAGGCTCTCACGCCCAGCCCGGCTTTGCCCACAGTCAACCCGACTCGGCTGGCCGCGCTGCCCAACCAGGGCCAGAGTGAAGCTCCACCCCCGCCACCCGGCCTATCCCTCTCTGCCCCGCCTTTGTCCGGCCTTAACGCCTTACCAACACCCACCCTTAGCCCTAAACCGGGGCAGTAGCAATTTTAGAAATCAATTCAACCTTTAGTCCTCAACACCTAGAAAAGAGGAAATGAAAGATGGAGCGCAAGGTACATTATCACGGCTATTCGATTGAGCGCACCACCGGGCCACGAGGCGGCATGTACACGGTCTGGGATGAGCCGGAACGTCGGGTAGATGGTGGGATCGGTTTTAACTCCCTGGTCGAAGCTCAAATTTTTATCAATCGGTTGGAGAGTGACCCGCCCTATTTCGAGGGTGATTACCGGCGGGCGT
>JBBRBE010000050.1:0-35958 GCA_038206175.1 Chloroflexia bacterium | reverse complement strand
ACCGGACGAAGATTTCCGGCAGTGGCGACCGCTCGGCCCGCAACCTTTCGACCATATGTATAGCGATGTTGAATACCAGGGCGAGTACAGTTCGGCAGGTTTCCGTGATCCGGGAGCGGGATTAGAGCTGAAAGTGCGGGCCGACCGTCAGTTCCGCGAGTGGGTGCTGTTCACCCAGCCCAACCGCCCGTCCCTGTGCGTCGAGCCATACACCTGCCCGCCCAACGCGATCAACTTTGCCGCCGAAGGCATCCCGAACGCGGGTTTAGTCGGCCTCGAACCGGGCGACAACTGGCAGGCCCGTGTCATCTACGAAGTAGTCGAGATTTCCTGAACCCAAAAGCGACTGACCTAAAAAGACCTGAACACGGTGATCAGGTCTTCTTGGATTCGGTCATTCTAAATAAGCTGCCAGTTTTGTCCGTAGCCAGGCCAGACCTGCCGCCGGGTCGTCGGCGGGCGGAGCGAAGTGGTGGGCGAAAGTCTTGTGAGAGCTTTCAGTGTACGGCCCTTCCAGCACTTCGTACAGGACGGTGCCACTTTCCAGAGCGAGGACAGCGTGCCAGGTGCGCGGCTCGATCTCGGCTCCCAGGTTAGCACTTCCCGCCCCGATCACGACACAATCGGTCAGGTTGCCCGCCGCGTCGAAGCTGGCAATCGCCGCTCGCCCGCGCAAAGCAATAAAAACTTCCACTTTGTCGGGGTCTTCGTGCTTGTGAGGCATCACATAGCTATCCGGCTCGAACGCGTTAAGCATGCGTTGCACCGGGTCGGGGTGTTCGTGAAAGCGGTGGATCATCCGCCGCCGGGGTGATTCGGCGGCTTTTGCACTCGTCTGGTCAAGCAAAACGTCGTTAATAGGTATCAACATGTCTTATTCTAGCCTATCTTCACTTAATTTGCAGCCTACAGCCTGAGCAATTTTTGTGGTGATTCTGGATCACACTGTCAACAGTATTGCTTCCAACTCAACATTAGCCACGACTAATTATACCCCTCTCCATAAATTGCTACTACCTACAAGTCGCCCCAACCTTATTGGCACGAAAGACTTTCGTGCCAATAAGGTTGGGGCGACTTGTAATGGATAGAACTGACCGCCGTTATTTTTTACGAAGCGGTTCGACTTTAACCGAACTGGCTGCATCGTTGCCGACGCCTACGTTACCTACAAAGGATTTGGAGGAGGTAAAGGAAGTGCCGTTGCCTTTCAAGTTGGTATCACGATAGAGGGTTACTTTACAGTTACCGATAAGCCGAATAGACGAGGTAGCGTCATTGAAAGGGGCGATATACTTGATCGTATAGGACGGCATGTCGGCAGAGCAACCGCCTACAAAGTAGCCTTTCCCACTGTAGTTGGTATCCTCATACAAGTAGACCCCGCTGTTAGGCGTCGTATTACCCGCCCGATCCTTGAGGGGATAGTTGTACGAAAGCACCTTGTTGATCAGGGCCGGACCGGGGAAGTCCATCATTACCACCCCTGCTGAGGAAAGCCCGTTAGAGTCAGTGTACATAGTAGAGGTGGAAACTAAATAGTTCAAAGTGCGCGGGTTTAGAAAAGAAGCCGCCTTGTCTGGGGTTATAAGGGCATCACTGATGTAGTTCAGGTGCAACTTGTTGCTGTCTGCCCCACCCTGTAAGTCTTTCTGGGTCTTGAGGAAAAAGGAGATGATGTCAAACAATTTGGTATAATAGTTAGGCTCGGCATAGTTATCCTGGTTCGGCATCGCTCCATAGTTCAGGCCAAATCGTTTTCCGGCATTAGGCCCATTTCCCCACTTACCTCCAAAATCCTGGAGTATTACAAATTTACCCCGCACCTGTCCTAGCTGCGGTGCAGATACGTCGTCATCGGTAGGAGGGAGCCAGAAAGAATTAGCAAAGAAGGGGTTGCTGAGGTATTTTTCGACCAGAGGAGCGAAGATTAATTCTGGAACGTCGCTCTCCTCCTGCTTCACCCGCATTAATACTGTCTCGCTCGGATGTAAGGCCATAAACTGACTGACCGTATTGAGTACATCGTCAAAATTAGTACCCAGGTCAAACCTTCCGTGATGCAGCTGTAGGGTGTTATTATAGGTAACAAAGAGGCGAATGTCTATCATCCGCACTCCGGCGTTCAATTGCTCTTCCAGGGTCAGGGTCTGGCACTCCACAAATTCTCGCGTCAGACGTTTGATGCCGCCAAAACGTGACATAGTATCGTGAGTGCCGGGTATAGACAGGCGGGCCAATGACTGAGAATCGGGTATATCACCCATCCAGTCCGGGTTGCTCACCCAGGCGTTGTTGTAATCCCGGTTTTTGGCTCCCACCACGTCGTCTGCTTCAAGGATGTCCGCCGCTCCCACCGGGCGGCTGAAAGGGGCTAGGAAGGCAAACAATACACCTAGCAGCATCAGGATGCTCAACCTTGTTCTGATATTCGATTTCAAGAATGTAACCTCTTCTAGCACCTTCTACTCCGAGATACACGGTTATAGAGTAGAAAATACCGTTCTAGACTTAATAACAGCGAATAGTAAATAGCCAGTCTTGGAAGGACAGAAGATTAAAAAGCCCGTACAAATTCGAGCGTTACTTCTACGAGTACGCTCTGAGCAGACACCTGATGGCATGGTTGCCGGTTCGTCAAAAGTATAGGTATAAGCTACTTAACAGAGGGTGGCCCAAAAATTATATTTTGGCGCAACTGTTGAACCACGCTTGCAAAATAGTTGCGTTAGTTTGTTCTTTAGATATAGCCGATTTTGGAATTAAAGAGTGGCCCGCTTGTATTTTACTATAAAATAAGACACATAGTATTACGATTATGTGACAATCTATTATTGTGTAAGAGCAAAGCAACCCTGATTGCTCAGGATGACGGCACTCCTGAGCAGTCTTACCTCAGTAAATTGTCAACCTGGCTTAAAGTTTCAATCACAGCTCTTGCTCTCTTTATCGGACTAGGGCAATTCCCGTTCGGGGTCCCAGGGATAGACGATCCAGGCATCGGTTTCTTCGGCGTAATAGTCGGGTCGGGCGTCGGGGAATTTGTTCTTGTGAGGCTTGTAGTTCAAGACGCAAATATCCACTTTGCCGCCCACCCGCTGCAAGCGGTCGCGTACAGCCATCACGGTGCTGCCGGTATCCCACACATCATCTACCACCAGGATACGCCGCCCGTAGACTTGCGAATCCTGGGGAAATTGCAAAAAGATCGGTTCGGGTAAGACACGCTCTTCGCCATCGTAAAACATTACCGCCGCGCACAAAATATTGCGGATGCCGGTCTTCTCGCTGATCAAGCAGGCTGGAACCATGCCGCCCCGTGTGATCACCAGAATATTGTCGTAGTCCTGCGGCAACTCGCGCAACAACTTACCGACCATCCGCTCAATATCACTCCAGTTAATATACTGCTTGCTCATGCACCCTTACTGCTTTCTTCGGCACGGGCCAGGCTGCGCGACAGACTGCGGCCAAACCCGGTCAGCGATAAAAACTCGTCGTGGATCGTCCTGACCGCTTCGGCTTCGTCCGTCTCCGCCACGATCAGGCTGATATTAAGTTCGCTCGAACCCTGCGCGATCATCACCACGTTTATGCTTTTCTTACCCAAAGCACTGAACAATCGCCCCGACACGCCGGCCGCACCCCGCATTCCGGCTCCTACCACCGCAATTGTAACGATTTCCGGGTTGGATTCGATAGCGTCAATTTCCTTCAGTTCCAATTCCCGCTCGAACTCCTTGCGTAAAGCGTTCACCACGGGTTGGGCCGCTTTTTTCTCCACCACAAAGCACAGGTCGTGACCGCTACTGGCGTGACTGATCATAAAAACGTTAGCCCTCTGCTCGGCGACACGGGCGAAGACGCGGGCGGCAATCCCCGGCACGCCCAGCACACCCCCACCCGCCACGGTCAACAGAGCCAGATTACGCGCACTCGTAACGGCCTTCACCACACCGTCGGTAGCTTCCTGGGAATGGTCAATCCGCGTGCCGGGGAAGTCCGGGTTGAAAGTATTTTTGACGTAAATCGGAATACCTTTCTCGATTGCGGGCGTTACGGTCAGTGGGTGGATCACTTCGGCTCCAAAATGGGTCAGTTCGCCCGCTTCCGAGTAGCTAATGCGCCGGAGCGACCGGGCGTTTGGAACCAGGCGCGGGTCGGCGGTCATCACACCGTCTACTTCCTTGCAAATCCAGATTTCGTCCGCATCGAGGGCCGCACCGATAATACTGGCACTATAATCCGTCCCATTGCGGCCAAGCGTCGTAGTGATGCCGTCCTCGGTCGCCCCGATAAAGCCGGTGACAACCGGGATCGTCCCGCTTTCAACCAGGGGCAACAACCGGGCGCGACAGCGGGCCGTCGTTGGCTCCATCAGGGGCCGGGCCGCCAGAAAATTACGGTCGGTCACGATCAACTCGTCGGCCATAATTGCTACCGACCGGAAGCCCAGGTCCTGGATAGTTCCGGCCAGAATGTGACTTGAAATTTTTTCGCCATAAGACGCGACGGCATCCAGCGAACGCGGACTCAGTTCTCCCAGAAGCTCGATCCCGGTCAAAAGGCGCAAAAGCTGATGCAACTGCTCTTCGACTGCCGCCGCCACTTTCGCTCGTAACTCGCCGCCACCGATAGCCCCTGCCACCACTTCCAGCGTGCGGGTCTGGAAATCGGCCACATAGCTTTCGGCCTGGGGCCGACCTGAGTTAGTAGTGCGCCCACCTTCGGAGAGAGCTTTAGCCGTGTTCAGCAACCAATCAGTCGTGCCGCGCATGGCACTAACTACCGCCACCGGCCCTTGCGCGTGGTGACTGCTGATTAATTGAGCCACCTGACGGAACCGCTCGGCGTTGCCGACCGAGGTTCCGCCGAACTTCATAACGATCATAGGGTTTCTTTCTTTAGCTCACGTTTTTATTAGAAAACCTGAATATTTTTGAGTATCAGCCTATTTTACTACACAAACGGCCAAAAATGCCGGGAAAGATACGGAAAAAGAAGAAAAAATCTAGGTTTTTTCTTCTTTTCGTATTTTAAGCTCTATTTCGGTTAACGCCTGACCTTATTTAATCTTTGAAGCGATAGCGGATTAAGGCGAACAAAGCCTCAAACGCATCTTTGAGGCCAATCTTCTTTCCCTCGGCGTAATCGCGGCCACTGTAGTGGATCGGCACTTCGTAGACTTTTAGCTTGCGCTTGAGAATTTTGGCGGTGATCTCCGGCTCGAAATCGAAGCGGTTAGCCCGCAACTTGATCGAGCGCATCACATCCGAGCGGATCGCCTTGTAACAGGTTTCCATGTCGGTCAGCATCGTATCGTAAAGAATGTTAGTCAGAAGGGTCAGCATTTTGTTGGCCTGATAATGCCAGAACAAAAAAACCCGGTGCGACCCTAAGAAGCGTGAACCGTAGACTGCATCGGCCCGGCCATCGGTGATCGGTTTGATCAGCACCGGGTAGTCGGTCGGGTCGTATTCGAGGTCGGCGTCCTGCACGATCACAATGTTCGAGTCGGGCGAGAGATTGCTAAAGCCAGTTTTGAGGGCGGCCCCTTTACCCCCATTGACACTGTGATAGAAAAACCGCAAAGTATTGCAGGGGTCGCTTTCGCGGGCGAGAGATTCTTGCTCCATCTCGCGCAAAATCTCGCGGCTACCATCGTTCGAGCAATCGTCCGTAATTAAAATCTCTTTGCGGATTGGCACGGCCTCTACCCGCCGAACAATCTCGCGGATCGTATCTTTTTCGTTGTAGACCGGGATAATAATTGAAAGCAAAAGTTCTTCGCTGGAAATCGGGCTGGCGATAGTAGGTTCCTCCTGTTGGGTTGAAAGGGTCTGGCAAGGCTCTGGCCTGGGCAAATCTAATTAACCAAACGAATAAACCGCCCGACCGAGTGGAATGCACTGAAAAACAATCTCAACTACTATTTTGCCATCGGGATAAGGCGATGTCAAACCCAAGAAAAAAGGCGGCCCCGCCGCCTCCCTGTCCATATAGCTTTTGTTTGTCCCAGCGAGAGTATTTCCCGCCCTATTCGCTCCGTAAATACTCAGGCCGATTGAGACTGATTGACCCGGCGACGGCGGGTGCTGTTAGCCACTTCTTCCGGTTCGTTCGCCAGCACTTCGTCGCTGTTGATCTTGATGTGCCGCTTGGGATCGTTGCGCTTGACGTTAGCGTTGACCTGCGTGTAAATCTGGGTCGTACTGACACTGGCGTGACCGAGCAACTCTTGCACCCGGCGTAAATTTTCACCTTCATTGAGCATATGAGCGGCGAAAGAATGGCGCAAGGTATGCGGCGTAATATCGCCAATACCGGCGTCTTCGGCGTAAGCTTTGAGGATCAACCAGAACCCTTGCCGGGTCAGGCGATGCCCGCGGTGATTTACAAACAAAGCTTTTTCGCCGTTGTTGCCGACAAGCTGAGGCCGGGCGTTAGTCAGGTAAGCATCCAGAGCGATTTGTTGGGCCGCCGGAATCGGAATCTGGCGGGTTTTGTTGCCTTTACCTACGAGCCGCACCTTCATGCTCTCCGGGTCGAGGTCGTCCAGGTCGAGCGAGACTAATTCGCTCACCCGCATACCCGACCAGTACAACAGGCCGAGCATTGCCAGGTCGCGGTAGCCTTCCGGCCCGCTATGGTGGACTGGCTGATCGAGGAGCGTATTAATATCGTCCATCGAAACCGCTCTGGGCAAATACTTATTGACACGAGGCGAATCCAGGTGGGCAGTGGGGTCGCCACTGATCTGTTTTTTGTCTGTTAGATAATGAAAGAACGACTTGACGGCAGCGATCTTACGGGCGACCGTACTATCGGCGTACTTGCGTTCTCGCAAAAAGTTCATATAACCGACAATGTTGTCTCTTCCAACTTGCGACCACTCGCTGACGTGGCCGTTCTGGGCCGAACCCACATTATAACCAGACTGAGCAGAAAGAGACTTAACTTCGTCCTTTTCCGGTTCCGATTCATCCACAAGCTGACTGTGGCCGTTACGATAGACTTTCAAAGTGCTACCGGCGGAAGTAAGAACTTCCTGGCCTTCAGCCGACCCATCCTCAGCAGCCTTGCGTCGTTTCCCTCGACCTCGCCTGGCTACCGATACATCCGAGTCGCTTGCCGATCCTTCGGCGTGCCCAGTTTCAATCTCTTCCAGCACTTCACCCTGAAGAAACTGCCGAAACTGTGTCAGGTCATTGTTGTAGGCCGCCAGTGTGTTGTCAGAAAAGTCCTTTTCTTCCGCCAGGAATTTAAGGAAGCTCTCAATGCTTTTCTGCATATTTACCCTCTTTTAACGCGCGGCTATGTTTTATGTCTCATTCTATCACATTATGTCAAACTCGAAAAGGGGTTTTCGGAGCAGATTCGAGGCAGTTTTGGTTAGAGTCAGGCCGGGCCGGATGCCCGTCGCGTCTGGCCCTGAACAAGTTAATTCACCTTCTATCTTGTGTCCTATCCCTGGCTGGTGTAAGATAAGTTTAATGGCAGATCGTAAGTTTAGGTCTGGACTAAGCACAGCTTTTAGACCGGTTTGGAAGTAAGCAGAAGCGAAACAACTATTAAAATGCTAACGGGCAGGAATAAAAAGACAACCTTCTTTTTATTCCTTCTAGCTACAGGCCAGGTTGGGTGATTTATATTACCGAGAAGCGGTGCTTTAAGAAACAAAACAAGAGAGGACGAACCAATGGGAACTCTGGGTAATCTATTTGAAATCTTGCGCGATACGAGCTACGGTGATATTGAAAAAGAGGCCGCCCGCGAAGTCGCAATAGTTCTGGCTGGAAATTCGGCGGAAGTGCGCGACAAACTTCACCGCGCCCTTTCGACGCGGCTGGAAAGCCTCTGGACGCCCTCCCCCTTTCGCCTGATCGAAACAAACGAACGCCCGACTGTAGCTAAGGCCGAAGGTGAAGAGGGCGGTCTGCTGATCTACGCACTTTATCAGGGCGACCGCATGTCCTCCGAGAAACGGCGGTGGCTGCGCGAACTGGCTCTTTCGGGCGAGGTCGGGGTAATCCTGACCGTCCTCGACCGGCAAAGCGACAAACCGCTCGGCTCTTCCCGCCGCGTAACCGACCGCATCCAGGCACTCAATCCGCTCCGCCTGGTAGGAGGCCGGGAAGGGCCGCAACCTGCCGCCGATGGAGCCAGTTTCAATAACGCCGACGCTCAGACCAGCCCGGCCTGGCAAAGCGAACTGGAAGAACTGCGCCAGGATGCCAACGGCAAAATAAGCGTGATTCACCTGGGCGGCCTGGAACTTTCCAATCTTCAAGTCGAACTTTTGCCCCTGATTGTTACCCGGTTGGAAGGCCGCGAACTGGCTCTGGCCCGCCGTGCGCCGGTTTTCCGCAACGCCGTGGCTTCCCACCTGATCGCCGACACCGCCCGCTCGAACGCTCAGTTAGTTTTGCTGGCAAATTTGACCGCCGGGCTACCCTTCCTGAGTGGTTTCTTCGCCAGTGGAGCTGATTTTGTAGTGCTGACCAAGAATCAGTTCGAGCTAAGCCACCGTCTGGCCGGAGTTTACGGCCAGAAGCGCGATAGCCGGGTGGAGATTTATCTCGAACTGGCCCCGATTATCGGAGCCGCCTTTGCCTGGAAAACCCTTTCGGCGATGGCCGCCCGCCGCTTTCCGCCCCTCCTGGCTCTCCTACCCAAAGCCGGTATTTCCTACGCCGCGACAATGGTAGTAGGACGGCTGGCCCAGGTTTATTACGCCAGTGGCCGCAAAGCTCCGGCCCAGGCCGCCGCCTTTGTACGGCGGCTATTGCAACAGTTACGGGGTGGCCGGGGCAATAACGGCGGCTCGGATGCGCCCGGCGATAGCCCGCGCCAGCTAAGGTCGAGCTAGTGTACGACGAGGAACCGCCGCCGCGCTTTTTCCAGGCTGTTCAGGAATTTAACGAACGGCGTTTTTTCGAGTGTCACGAAACATTGGAAGACCTCTGGAACGAAGAAGAACGCGACCTGCGGCGGTTCTACCAGGGCATCTTGCAGCTTGGCGTCGGCTACTACAAGATCGTCACGAAACCTAACTACCGGGGCGCACTTGCCCTATTGCAAACCGGGGCCGAGTATTTGCGCCCTTTCGTGCCACAACAGTTCGGCCTGGATGTCCTGGCCCTGATTGCCGCCGCCGAGGTTGCCCGCACCCAACTTACCCACCTCGGCCCGGCCCGCCTGAACGAGTTCGACCCGGCCCTCATTCCACTCATCAATCTAACCAGCCAGGCCCACCAAACCGAAAACTAAAGCCATAAACCGGCTGGTTTTTCAGCCGGTTAGTAATGAGGTTGCCGCATGGAAACTTTGCGTACTCCTGACGAACGTTTCGCCAATCTGCCCGGCTATGCTTTCGAGCCGCACTATGTCGAAGTGGACGGGCTACGGCTACACTACCTGGACGAAGGGCCAGCCGAGGCCGAGCCAGTGCTGATGCTGCACGGCGAGCCGTCCTGGTCTTATCTTTATCGAACGATGGTTCCAGTTTTCGCGGCGGCAGGCTACCGGGCCATCGCGCCAGACTTGATTGGCTTTGGCCGCTCGGACAAACCGGCCCGCCGCGAGGATTACACTTACCAGCGTCATGTGGACTGGTTGGCCGCTTTCTTGCAGGGCTTGGATTTAAAGGGCCTTACGCTGGTGGCCCAGGATTGGGGCGGTCTGCTCGGTTTGCGCCTCGTGGCCGAACATCCCGACCGCTTTGCCCGCGTGGTAGTGGCAAACACTTTCTTGCCTACCGGCGACCAGCCGCCCGGCCCGGACTTTTTGCGCTGGCAAAAAGCTTCTCAGGCCATGCCGGTAATGGACGTAGGCCGGATCATCCAGAGCGGATGTACGACGACCTTAGATGCCGAGGTACTGGCCGCTTATGACGCACCCTTCCCGGACGAGAGTTACAAAGCCGGAGCGCGGCAATTTCCGCTGCTCGTACCGACCCGACCCGACGACCCGGCCTCGGAGCCAAACCGCCGGGCCTGGCAAGTTTTGCAACAATGGCAAAAGCCTTTCCTGACCGCCTTTAGCGATGGCGACCCGATCACTCGCGGAGCCGACCGCTTCTTTCATAAACTTGTACCGGGCAGCCAGGGCCAACCGCATACGACTATTGCGGGCGGCGGACATTTCTTGCAGGAAGATAAAGGCATCGAGTTAGCCCAGGTCGTGCTGGACTTCATGAAAAAGCCGGAGTAATTAGAAAATGAACTTTACGAGTTTGCGAAATGTGCCGTTCAGCCTGAATGGTGAGCGGTTGGAGTTCGGCGGCCAGGCGGTCGAGCCGCACGAAAATGTAGACGGGAGCGAAGCCGGGCCGGTATCGGGCGGACAGATTCTAGCGGCAGCCCGGCGGTATCAGGAGCTAACTGGCGGAGCCGTCCGGCCTCAACTGGCCGCTCTGGTCTTCGATGTCACCAACGATTTTCGCACGCTGGATTTCTTCTTTCCGATTACAAACGGCCTGAAAGGGGATGAAGCGGCCCGCCTGGATTTTTACAACGCGCTGCGCTACATCGGCAATCATCCCAACCTCGACCTGCATCTCTACGGCGAGAGGCGGCGCGACCTGACGAGCATAATGCCGCTTTCGGTGCGCTTTATGGTAGCCGGGCATCTGGCCGAAGTCTTCTTCTACCGCCGCGACATTATCGAGCGGTTTTTGGCCTTCCCGCGCCATTTCCAGCTTTACACCAACCATCAGGCTTTCGTCGAGGATGATGGCCTGGCCGGAGGCGATTACCGCTTCGACCGGGAGGCGATCCAGCTAGAGCTTTCACGCCTTTTCGAGGGCTTTTCCGGCCCGATGCCGGGCGTAGCACCTTTCCTGCACGAACTTGGGCATATGCTCGACCATTTCGACGCCGCAACGGGCCGCATGGGACAGGTCGAAGGCACTTTGCCGGGCATGAGTTCCCAGGATGGGCCGCTCTTCACGCCGCCCGCCCGCCAGCTTTTCATCGCCGGCAAACGCCTCGAACAGCAGCGTTATCAGGCTTACCAGGACGGGCGGGCCGGGCCGAATGACCCGGTGCCGGTCGGACACCCTTATGTCTTTCAGACCGATGGCGAATTTATTGCCGGGTTCTTCGAGATGTTCTTTCGCAACCCGAACTATTTCGCCACTCAGAATTCGACCCTCTACGGAGCTTTCGCCGAACTTCTGCACCAGGACCCTCGCCGGGACTGGCCGGTAGATTTTCCTGGTTACGTCAGTTCCAACCGCGAGGCTTACCTGGGCGGGCAACGCCCCGCGCCCCAGAATATTTCGATCCCACGGGAGTATTAAGGGTGGAGACCTGGCTGTTTTTACTGATTCTGTTCGGGGTGGCCCTCTTTGCCGGAGGGTTTGGTGCGTTGGCCGGGCTAGGCGGCGGGATCATCATCGTGCCGGTGCTAACGGTTTTTTTCGGCGTAAATGTGCATTACGCGATTGGAGCCAGCGTTGTCTCGGTGATTGCGACCTCCAGTGGGGCGGCAGCAACCTATATCAAGACCAATCTGGCGAACCTGCGGGTTGGCCTTTTTCTTGAAATAGCCACCACGGTCGGAGCTTTGAGCGGTGCATTTGTCGGGGTATACCTGGGCGGGCCGGTGCTGTTTTTGCTCTTTAGCTTCGTGCTGGGCCTTTCGGCCTTTATTATGTGGCGCAAGCGTAACCAGGAATTGCCCCAGAACGTACAGCCGGACGACTGGAGCCGCCAGCTTAAACTGGGTAGCCGCTATTACGATGCCGCCCTCAAGCAAGAAGTGACTTATGAGGTGCAAGGCACACGGCCTGCTCTGGCAATGATGTATGTTGCCGGGCTAGTCTCCGGCTTGCTGGGAATCGGCAGCGGCGGCTTGAAAGTACCCGCAATGGATTTAGCCATGAAATTGCCGATCAAGGTTAGCTCGGCTACCTCCAATCTGATGATCGGGGTGACGGCGGCGACCAGCGCGGGGGTTTACCTGGCCCGTGGTTACATCAACCCTTTTCTAGCGGCCCCGGTTGCGCTGGGGGTGCTGCTGGGTTCGGTAGTGGGGACGCGCCTTTTGATGGCTCTCAAAGGCAAAGTGATCCGCCAGCTTTTCATTGTGGTGCTGATCATTTTGACGGTGCAAATGTTCCTGAAAGGGATCGGCGCAGGCAGCTAGGCCGCTAATCGAGTTAGTTTCTTCAAAAAATACCTGGCTAAAAATGACCGATTTTTTATTTTAGCCTCAGCGAGAGATTTAACAGGAGAGTTAAATTGGACAGGCCGAATTCTGCTCTGGCCGGAACGACAAACTCCGCTACTTCAAACTCAAACGGCTTGCTTAGCCTGACCTTGCGGGTCGGGGTGGTGGTCAGTGCCACCTTGATCGGTCTGGGCCTTTTGCTTTTCCTCTTTACCGGCAAGGGCGGTTACGCCGAAGACAGCCCGACCCCACCGCGTGCCAATGCCGACGCTTACGTGGCCTTTCCTTCCGGCAGCGAAGCTTTGCTATCACAGGGAGCCTATTTTCCCACAAACCCATCTCAAATCTGGCAGGGTGTGCTGGAGTTTAAGCCCTTCGCGCTGATCATGCTGGGGTTAGTCTTGCTGATTATCACGCCCGTTCTCAACGTGGCCCTGGCTCTGGTCGGCTTCCTGCGGATGCGCGACCGGGCCTTTAGCCTGATCAGCCTGTTCGTGCTGTTTGTAATGCTGCTGAGCTTCTTTTTAGGCAAGGCGGGCGGCTAACCCGGACACGCCTGGCCTAAAAAGAAACAACTTTTATACTGCTACCGCACTGTCACCAAAAAGTAACGCCTAACTCTCCGCCGAAGCTGTTTTAAGCCGTCCTCCGGTCGAAATACCCATCGAGAGGCCGACTGCAATCAGGCCAAACACAGCCGCCGATAGAAAAATTAGATGGTAATCGCCCAGCACCCGCCGGAAGAAACCTCCGGCATAGGCGGCAATTCCGGCTCCGAACATGTGGGCGCAGAAAATCCAGCCGAAAAGCGTTCCCAGCGAAGCCTTACCAAACCGCGTCGCCGTCAGGTTTACCGTCGGCGGAACCGTAGCGACCCAATCCAGGCCATACACCACCGCAAACAAAAAAAGAAAATTCAACTCGGTGATAAACGGCAGGGCGGCAATCGAAATTGCCCGGAAACCGTAATAAACCGCCAGAAGCTTACGGTTGTCGTAGCGGTCGCTCAGCCAACCGGAGGCCAGTGTCCCGAACACGTTCATAATGCCCATCAGAGCCAACGCTCCGGCAGTAGCAACCTCGCTAAAACCGTGTTCGACGGCGTGGGGCAGTAAATGCGTGCCGATCAAGCCGTTCGTGGTATAGCCGCAGATAAAGAAACTAACGGTTAGAAGCCAGAAGTCGCGGGTACGCAGGGCTTCACGTAAAGGCGTAAAACGAGCATCTTCTTTGGCCGTTTCCTGTACCAGAGCGGCGTCAATCTGCTCCTCTCCTACCGGCAGCAAACCGATGTCCTGAGGCCGGTCTCGCATCAACAAAGCTACGGGTATCAGTAGAACCACCGCCACGCCCACCAGCAGGGCAACCGAAGCCCGCCAGCCTGCCGCCCCGGTCAGGGCAATCATGGCGGGCAGGAAGGCCAGTTGACCGGCGGCACTGGCCGCTCCAAACAGGCCCACTACCAGGCCCCGGTGCGAACGAAACCAGCGATTAGCGACGGTTGCTCCCAGCACGTTTGCTACCGCCCCGGTACCGATCCCGACCACCAGACCCCACAAAAGATGCAATTGCCAGAGCGAGGTCAGCCAGAGCATAGGACTCAAGCCCAGCACGATCAAGCTCAAGCCCAGAAGCATTACCCGGCGCGGCCCGAAGCGGTCAATTAGCCACCCGCCAACCGGCCCGCCCAGCCCAAAAGCAAACAGGCTTACCCCAATTGCCAGCGATATGCTATCTCTGTCCCAGCCGAACTCGGCCTCGAAAGGCTTGATAAAAACCGAAGCCACCGTCCGCACGCCCGCCGAAAGTAACAGCGTGACGAAGGTGACGCCTAGAATGACCCAGGCATAATGCCAGTTCCGTGCTTTGCCCCCTTGTGGCCCCCGTTCGTTAGGCCGGGATAGTTCCGGCTCTGCCCTGAGTGCCATTCGCGTACCTCACTTTTTCTTATCATTTCAGTTAGAAAAGGTCGGGCCGAAATAACCAGTTGCGTTTCAGCCCAACCTTCTTACTTCTTACCTTCTTACAATCAATAAATGTAGGACTTTCGCTTGTCATTCTGAGCGAAGCGAAGAATCTTCCTGGCTATGCAGAATTTTGCTTCTTTAAGAAGATTCTTCGCTTCGCTCAGAATGACATCAGAGAAGGAGGCGAAAGTCCTAAAATGTTAACTTTTGAGTGGTATTTCCGTCTGAGCCAACAGCAAGGCGGCAATTTGTCGGGCAGTGCGGGCCGCCTGAGGCATTCCTTCGCGGGCCGCTACCACCATCGCGCCGTCTATCAAAAGCATAAACTGCTGCGAAAGATTAACCAGGTCGCTGGCTCCGGCTTCTTCCAGAAGACCCCGGATGTAGTGCTCGACCTTTTTCTTATGCTCGATACCAACCTGATAGATCGGCCCGGCAGTTTCGCCCATCTCCGCCATCGAGTTAATAAAAGCGCACCCTCGAAATTCAGGGTTGCTGAAACGTTCTTCCAGGGCATCGAAAACTGCCAGTGGCCGCCCCTGCGGATTGGGAGCCAGTCGCTCGACTGCTCCGGCCAGCCATTGCCGCCAGCGTTCGTCCCGGTGTTGCAGAAATTCTACTACCAGAGCCTCTTTGGACTTGAAGTGGCGGTAGAAACTCATCCGAGCAACGCCCGCCTGCGCGATAATAGCGTCCACCCCAACCGCCCGAATACCTTCGCGGTAGAAAAGCTCCCCGGCTACCTTTAGAATATGCTCACGGGCCGTACCCTTTAAAGTGTGATTTGTACTCATAAGCCAAGTATACAGACCGTTCTATCTACTGTCAAGAGATCCTTTATTTTACTCTGCTCCAGTTTCTAACGGACCTGCTGTTGAGAGCTTGATTTTCAGTTTCTAACCCCTGCCGATGATCTATAATGCTCAGTATCGCAAAAATTAATGAACCTATCGCCAATACTAGGCTACTTCCCTGGATCAGATTTACCCAGCGAGCAAATGGCGTGTTTCGGTAAAAGCGCGTAGCTAGATCAGGTTCTATCCCGTGGCTCCACAACTTAAAATGGACTGCTATTAGTGCATCAGCCGGGTTGTGGATGGCATTATAAAATAATTGGGATTGCCACTGATTTTGGTACTGCGATTCGTATATTTTGTAATCTACCCAGACTGATAGTACCTGCACCACCAGGCTTGTCCCACAAATCAGGCTCACCGCTATGAGCAGCATAAAATAACGCCAGATCTTCACCAGGCTGGATTTAAGCCGGTATTGCCAGCCAATTAAGAGCCGGTTTAGCACAATTTTAATTTACAAAACCATGAAAATAATTTGGATGTTATTCTCTTTTTTCTCTCCTTATGACTTTTCTCTCCTTATGACTTTTCTCTCCTTATAACATCTTTCCATATCTTATCAGCTGGATAGAACAAAAAAATGGACATTACCCAAGAAATAATAGACCCTCTCGTAATTAAGCCAATTAAACTTGACAGCAAATACAAAACAGCGACAAAAATGATGCCAAATGACATCAATTTTTTGATAGAGATTTCTTCTGGTGTGAATCTAGCATAATTCCGGGAATAGTAATAAACACCAATAAGGCCAACAATAATCCAAAATAATCCTAAAGCTCCTATACCAAAATCCACAACATTTCCTTCAATAAAAATAGGGGGATAATTCGATTTACAGCTGCTAATATACTCCAATAACATTAAGGACAGCATTAATAAAAAGCCAGTTATCACTCAGAGGCCAGGGTCTTTTCCGTGAGAGCAACTTTAGGGCGTTTTCGGCATATATCAGGCCGGAGTTTGTCTGATAAAGTTCAGAGTCCAAAAATAGCTAGGAACGGTTAAAACCGAAAGCTAGACAATATTCAAATAAAATATAAGCGGTGGATTTGCAGTTGGATGTGGAGCCGACGAACGGAATCGAACCGTTGACCTGCCGATTACGAATCGGCTGCTCTACCAGCTAAGCTACGTCGGCCTGATTATACTCAAAGCTCTACCCGAAGCGGGAGTGTTCCGTGACATCGGTAGATTTGATGCCGGGATATAATACCACTTCGAGCTTGCTCAGTCAATCCAGAACAGGGTTATTCTTCCCGGCCTGGAGCCGCTTGAGCGAGGCCACAAGCCGCCGCGCCAGTTCTAACCGCCGTGACTGGTACCCGCCACAAGCTTAGTCCTTGCGTAAGTTTTGCTCGATATTAAGCAGAAGTTTTTCAAGCTCGAAAGGTTTAGGCAGATAAGCTTTAACCTGGGCTTGTTTGGTCGCCTCGCCCACCGAGCGACTGGCCGAAAGCAGCACCACTGGCAAGCCCTGCAAAGCGGGATTGCGGCTGAGATTATCCAAAAATTGCCAGCCGTCCATCACCGGCATCATCAGGTCGAGCAATATGAGGGCCGGTTTAACGGTTTTAAGTAGTTCCAGAGCATCCTGACCGTGACGAGCCAGCACTACCGCGTAACCTTCTTCCTCTAGCAAAGTTTCGAGCATATCACGGATAGCGGCATCGTCGTCTACCACCAGAATAAGCCAGTCCTGGCCGCTTTGAAAGCCCGCCAGGTTAGTTTCGCTGGATTGCGGCAAGCTACCTGGCCCTGGCGGTTCCTGGGAAAATATATACTCGCTCAACTCGTAAAAGTTTACCTCTTTTATATCGGTTGCTTGCACGTTAGTTACCTTCTAGCCTTAGATCAAATATAGATAGCCAAATTAACAATCCGCCGCGATCAGAGCGGTCGCGCACCTCCTGAGCTTTAGAAAAAAGCTAAAGTTTTCATTCAACCAGAGGTAGCGTAAACTTGAAGGTGCTACCCTGGTTTTCGCCTGCGCTTTCGGCCCAGATGCGTCCGCCGTGTTGCCGGATGATCTCGGCACAAATTGACAGGCCCAGGCCCAACCCAACCGCAACCTGAGCAGCATTGGAAGCCCGGAAAAACCGCTCGAAAAGCCGGGCTTGCTGGTCGGGCGCAACCCCGATTCCTCGGTCGCGGATGGCAACCTGAGCCTCGGCAGGGCCAGCACCGTCCGGGGCGGGTTCCTGGCTCACACTTATCTCGATCACACCGCCAGCGGGACTATACTTGACGGCGTTGACCAATAAATTCCGTACTACCTGCTCCAACCGGCCTACATCGGCCAAAAGAACCCGGCTAAAGCGGTCGGCCCGCACCAGACGCAACTCGTGGCTGGCCGTTGTCACCTGTACTAACTCAATCGCCCGCTCGACCAGTCCCGGCAGATTGGTCGGCTTCAACTCCAACTGAAACTGGCCGGTCGAAATGCGGGAAGCATCCAACAAGTCATTCATCAGATCGTTAAGGCGACGGGCCTGTTCGCTAACGCGCTGGGACGGCAGCAGCAGGACCGCCGGGGAGGGCAGTTTTTCACTGCCGGGATTTTCGACGGCGCGGGCGTACTGTTCCAGACGGCTTTGCAGCAGTTGAGCAAAGCCAGTAATCGAAGTAAGGGGGGTTTTAAGTTCGTGGGTCGCCAGCGAAATAAATTCATCCTTCGCCCGCGCCAGGTTGCGCTCCTCGGTAACATCGCGGTAGAGAGCTACTTTACCCAGCGTTTCGCCATTCGAGTCCAGCACCGGCGTTACCAACCGTTGAAGCGTCCGCCGTTGGGGGGCAATCATTTCCAGCTCTTCGATATAACTCTCGCGGCTATTCTCAACCCGCTGGATTACACCACTCAGGTCGAAAGCAGGAGTGAAAAGCGGCCTGATTTTAGCCCCAAATTCGGCACTGGTCAACCCCTCGATTTCTTCTTTAGCCAGATTGTAAAGCCGGGCGGTCTGGGCGTTTATCAGCACTATTCGGCTGGAATTATCGTAGAATACGACGCCTTCCGCCGCCGACTCGATGATCGCCCGCAACATGGCGGCGTTGCTCTGGGCCAGTTCCGACAGTCGCTCTAGCTCTCGCTGCGCTCGATATTGAGCCGTGATATTGCGAAAGACTACCACCCCCCCGGCCAGACTACCCGTTTCGTTAAAGAAGGGGGCCGCATTCGAGGTTAACACGGTATCCCGCCCACTTTCCCCGTTGACCAGCATCTCGAACTGCGGCACCGCTTGACCCAGCACTCCCGCCCGGTACGCCGGGGTTTCTTCGGTCTGCAACGGCTGGCCGTACAGATTACGCTTTTGATGATAGGCAACAGAGCCAAGAGGCGCGTCTGGCGCAAAACCGTCTTCTTGCGCCAGGATACGCTCGGCGGCTTTATTCACCCGCACAAGTTGAAGCCGGGTATCATAAACGGCCACGCCTTCGGCCATCGTATCAAAAACAGTTTCAAGCTCGCTGGCCCGCTCCTGTTGCTCCTGGAGCAACCGAGCGTTTTCTAACCCTACTGCCGTCTGGTCGGCCAGTGCTTCGGCAAAGATTAATTCTTCGTCGGTAAAAAAATGTGGATTGGCCCAGGAAAAGCTTAAAAAACCAAGCAACTTGCGATTGCGGGTGCGTAGAGGGGCAGCCAGGAAAGCCTGGTTTCCAAATCGCTCGAAAAATTCCCTGGTAGTACGAGGGTCGTTATAGGTGTCAATTATGTAAACTGGTTGCCCTTCGGCCAGCACCTGCCCAAAAAGCGGTTGAGCCGCAATCGGGATGGGGTTGGGTAAGAAAAGCGTCTCGACAGTCTGAGGAGCTTCAATATCTACCGCAACGTAGGGCAGAAGTAAAGTAAAGTCGGAGTTGAGAAGATAAATTGAACTGCGCTTTGAACCAACCAGGCGCACAGCTTCGTTTACGACCGTCTGGGCCATTTCGCGGGCATCCAGAATACAAGAAACAGTCCGCATCAGCCCGGCCAGACGGGTGAGAAGCTGGCGCGAGGAGAGCCGACTGAGGCTAGAGTTATATAACAAACTCTCGCGCAAAGCTATAATATCGGTTCGGCGGTAGCGACGACCTTTAGCGGTCAGTTCGGACTGGCCGATTAAGCCTCCGGGCGCACCTTCTTGCTCCCACCGCCGCAAAGTAGTAACGGATATTCCAAGAGTTCGGGCAGCTTGCCCGCTGGTGAGCAGTTCGGGCAAAGCTTCATCCACAGTTAACAGCACTCGTTTCTTTCTACCGACGCACGGCCTGAACCCTGAACCAGGCTAAATTCTTTTAATAGATTAAAATATTATACTAAATAGACTTTTGGTTGACAACCGCCCTTGACGTGAAGGCGGATTCTTGTTAAATTAACATAAGTAGATTCATTTAGCTAACTACGAGCGTTAACCCGACCGCTCAAGTCCTTGAGGCAAAAGTGCTATGCCACCTATTTTGCTACTTCCCGGACGGCCTCGCCGTAAAAATACCGCCAACCGCCCAACCGGGGGAGCTATTGGGCCTGCCCCAGCCCAAAAATCCGCGCTGGGCGGTTTTGGACAACGGCTGCGCCGTTTACGCCAGCGCACTCGCCAGACCCTTAATCGCAACGTGGCCTCCCCTTCCCGGCCCTCCGCGCCCGCTATCCGGCCCTCCGCGCCCGCTTCCCGCCCACCCGCCCCGGCCCCGGCCTCCCGACCGACCCGCCCGCCCGCTTCGCGGCAAGCCCGGCCCAGCGTAATTCTGTCCGATTTTTTCGATGATACGCCCCCGACACGAGAAGATAGCCGGGGCGGGCCGCCCCTGGCGTCTAACCAGTCCTATAATCCCTTACCCGCCCACTCGCCTGAGCTAACCGCCCCAACCTACTTCGGCTTCGAGTTACCCGAAACCCTGGCCGAAAGCGGCCTTGCCCCGCGATCCCGCCGGAACTTTCGCACCCAGGCCGGACGTAACTTTGTTACTCGCTCTCCCGGCCTGATCACCCCTGGCTCTCCCACGACCGAGGCCGAGGCCGAGACCGATGAAGAAGGCTTCGAGCTTGATCCCGATAACGGCCCCTACATTAGCATGTTCGAGGAAGAACCAGCCGTAAGTGCCAGAGGCGGCGCGGGGCCACAAACCGTCGCCGACCAGATTCGCGCCCGCCGTCCCTATACCAATGCTGGCAACGGCAGCGGTCGTCCGCGAGTAGTGGGTGACGACCCACTAGACCTTTTGGGATTGGACGACCTGGAAGAGGACGAGCAAGAAGTTCTGGCAGCCCAGACCCAGCCTGCCCCACCCTCCGCGCCCGAACCACTGGTAAACGAACCTTCTTACGACCCCAACCGGCGCGGCCTGCGCCGCCGGGGTCGCCGTTCCAGTCGCCGCCTGCTACACTTCCATAATCCGGCCGTGGCAATAATAGCCGGGCTGCTCTCGCTATTGATCCTGGCGGCGATGGTAGCTCTGATCTACTACCTGGGCCGACAAATTGATAAAGCTCCGCCGGAGAAATTCTCGGTGCTGTTCTCGCCCTTTGGCGAGGGGCAGGGTCGGGCCGAAACCGAAGGTCAGGCCTGGGCCAGAACCTTTCAAACCAACTTCCTGGAACGAGGCGGCATCGCCCAACCTGACGTCCGTTCGGTTGGTGGCGAAGTCGGGCTGGACGACGAGGCACTCAAACTGGCCCAGCGCACCCAGGTAGATGTCGTCGTAAGCGGCTATCACGACCCTAAAAACGGCAACCTCTACGCTCGTCTGACTTTCAATCCTAACGGCCCCTACGACCCACCCAACGGCCAGGGACGGCGCGAGCTTGAACGCCAGCTCTTCGAGCCGCAGCAAATTATCTTTGTCACCCCACCCCCGACCGAAACGAAACCTGATGCGCGTCTGCCTCTGGTTACGTTGTTGCACGCTCTTTCTGCCTACTATACGGGGAATTACGACAGTGCCGTGGCAGAACTAACCGATCTGCTCAAAGGCTCCGTGCCGGAAAACGAACCGGGTCTGCGAATGTTGCGAGGTAACGCCCTGTTTGCTTTCCACAAATACACCGAAGCAATCGAAGACTACAATCAGGTGGTTAACATTAACGCGGCGGCTCTTGCCAATAACAAGCCCCTGCCGATTAACCCGGCCTTCGTCCAGAATAACCGGGGGGTGGCCTTGAACTTGCAGGGCAACCTCAAACTTGCCAACGAAGCTTTCGAGGCATCCCTGGCCGTGCGCAACGACCTGCCCAAAGTTTTCACTAATTACGCTCAATTCCTGGTGACACGCACCGATTTTGAATTCCGGCCCGCCGTAGTAGCCGACTGGCAGGGACGACTGAACAATGCCCTCAAACTTGACCCGAAATCGGTCGCCGGGCATTACTACCTGGCCCAGACCTACCAGATGCAACTAAAGTACGACGAAGCCCTTGCCAGCTACAACCGGGCGCGTGAACTGGACGGCAATTTTCTGCCACTTTACAACGGGATGGGCCAGACTTATCTGGCAAAGTTCGAGCGCGGCGGCGACGCCGATGCTTTGCGCGGAGCTTTAGATGTGTTTCGCTGGGGCGAAAGCCGGGCTTCGGCTCTCGAAACCCAGGACCGCGAACGCAAGCAAGCTCTGGACGTGGCCGGGAATCAGACCCTCGCGGCAGTCTGGGATGCCCGCGCCCGCGAGGACGATGCAATCCTCCAACAACTTCGCTTCGGGATTGGCCGTGTCTTTCTCAACCGCACCCGGCTTAGCGGCAAAGACCTGGGCAACCCTTTCGACCGCCTGGTGCGGGCCGTTAAGAGCGAAAAAACCCCCTACGAAGAGGCCGGGCCGCGCCTTCAGGAAATTCTCAAAAACCAGCCCAACAACCCGGACGCCCAGTTTTATTACGGCCAATTCCTCGATTTCACCGGCGACGGCGACCCGCTACCCTATTACCGCAAGGCTAAAGAACTGGAGAAAAACCTGGATCGGCGGTTTATTTATCATCAAATTCTGGCCGAGCAGTACGCCGATAAAGCCCAGCGCAAGGAAGCTCAGAACGAGTATGTCCAGTATATTAACCTCGACCCCAACCGGGCTAAAGGCTGGCTGGCTCTTTCGGCTTTGCAATATCGCTTTGGCCTGTACAAAGAAGCTGCCGTGAGTGCCGATGGCGCAATTCGGGCCGACCCCCGCGATCCCATGACGTACCTGGCGGCGGGTGCGGCTCAGATCGGCCAGGTACAACTGGAACAGGGTATCGCCTATCTCGACCGGGCCTTGCTGCTCAATCCGCAACTGGGCGAAGCTTTGTTGCAAAAGGGCATTGCCCTCTTTAACCTCAACCGGCGCAACGAGGCTCTGGCGGTGCTAAGCGAAGCTCTGAAGGTCAACCCGAATTTTGCTCAGGCTCATTATTATGCCGGAATTGTCTATTACGAAAACCGCAAGGAGACGCCGAATGCTCAGGCCGAGTGGGAAAAGGCCGTGGCGATCAAGCCGGACTACGCCGAAGCCTGGAGTAAGCTAGGGCTGTTGCACAGTCAGCTAAATCAACTCGATGCGGCGATCAACGCCTATAATCAGGCTCTCAAGGCCAACGACAAAGACGCTCCAAATCATTATTACCTGGGCCTGCTCTACGAAACCCGCAACGTGGACAAAGACCTGGAACGAGCCGAAGCCCAGTATCGCCGGGCTATCGAGTTGCAGCCAGGGCTGGTCAATGCTTACTACCGCCTGGCCCTGGTAATTCGCCTGCGCGGAGGCAAAACTGACGACGCGCTCGACCTGGCACTTAAAGCTACCCGCCTGGATCCGCGCAACGCCGAGGCTCAGGTGGCCCTCGGCGATGTGCGACGCGCCCGCAACGAATTCGCCGAGGCGTTGCCAGCCTACAATGCAGCCCTGGCCCTGCGCAAAGATTATCCCGATGCGCTCTATGGTCGGGCGGCCACTTATCTGGGTTTGAAGCAGTTCGACCCGGCCCTGACCGACATCAACCGGGGTCTGGCCCTGAAAAGCGGTTGGGCGGACGCATATCTCTTGCAGGCTCGGATTTTGGTCGCCAAAAATCAACTCGATGCAGCCCTGGTCGCTATCGAACAGGCCCGCCTCTACGATCCTGCCAACCCCAACCTGCTGGTGGAGACAGGCCGGGAGCAGGAGTTGCGCGGCGATTTTGAAGCGGCAATTAAAGCTTACGAAAAATCACTGGAGATTTACGAACCCAACGCCGAAGCGCATTTCCGGCTGGGTGAACTTTACTTCACCAAACACCCCGACCGTACCGACGTTGCCACCAGGCACTTCGAGCGGGTCGGCCAGCTTGATAGCCGCTGGCCGCGCCTGAATTACTGGTTAGGTCGCTGCTATGCCCGGCTCAATCGCTATAACGATGCTCAAAGCGTCCTGGAAAAGATGGTGCAGCAAGACCCTCAGTTTGTCGAAGCTCATTTCGAGCTTGGTAATATCTACCGGGTCAAAGGCTTGCGCGATACCGCTCTGGCTCAATATGACGAAGCCCTGAAACTTCAACCGGCCTTTGGCCCGGCCTGGCTCAACAAAGGGCAGGTCTACGAGGAGCAGGTAAATATTCCCAAAGCAATCGAAGCCTACCGTAACGCCCTGAAAGACCCTAATAACGAACAGGTACGGGCCGCCGCCTCCGCCGCCCTAAGCCGGTTGGGAAGCTAAGCGGGCCAAAGACGTTTGGGGGAGCGGAAATAGGGAGAGGGAGAAGAAGAAAAGTAGAAGGAAAAGTAGAAGACGAGGAAGGCAGATTTTTGGAAAAGCTCTATTTGCCGAGCAAGAGCGCGACCAGGCGGGGGCCAAAAAGCAGCACACCGACTCCAACTGCAAAGAAAGCCGCCACCAGTACGGCTCCTGCCGCGACATCTTTGGCAATTTTTGCCAGGGGATGATATTCCTCGGTTACGAGGTCTACGACCGCTTCGGCAACCGTGTTGATCATTTCCAGGCAGTACACCAGGGCCATTATTACCAGCAGCACCGCCCATTCAGTCGAATTCAGCCCCAACCATAACCCCAACCCCGCCGCGACCACGCCCAGCCCAAGATGGACCCGCATATTGCGCTGAGTACGCAGGGTGTAGCCAATGCCCTGGAAGGCGTAAACGAAACTACGCAGAAAATCGGCCCGCTTAACTTCTGTTTTGGCGGTTTCGGGCTGCCCTACTACTTTTAAGTCGGCCTTTTCAAGCGGCCCATGTTCGTATTTATTCAATTCTGAACCTGAGTAGCTTTCCAGTTGCCATTTAAGTCGGGATAGGCCGGGCCGTAGACTGCTGCACCCGGCGGTACCACGAGTGTTTCGGGTCATCCCAGACAGATTTTAACTCGGCTAAGCTTCGAGTTCGTCCAGGGTACGGGCTGCCGCCTCTTCTTTAGAGCGCATCACTTCGCGGTCGGTCACTTCTTCGTGGTCATAACCCAGCAGATGAAAAATGCCGTGAATAACCAGTTCCTGCACTTCGCGCAAACCTGTGTTACCGAACTCGCTGGCCTGGCGTTCGGCCTGGGGGTAAGACACTACGACATCTCCCAGGTAGCGCAAACCATCGGCGTGTTCGGCCAGGTACTCCGGTGGTAACACGAAACGAGGGGGAATTTCGCCATCTAGCCCTGCCGCGACCGGCCCATCGTCGGCCTCGTCGTCGTATTCATCAGCCTCGACCTCGGCCTCAACCGACCCCTGGCCGGTCGCGGCCTGATATTCCTCCGCGTCGGCAGGGTGGGCGGCTTCCTGGCCCAGGTTGTAAACCACGCCGGGCCGTCCGTCCCAATCGGGGGCTTCTTCGTTAGCAAAGGAAAGTACGTCCGTCGTGCGGTCTACGCCCCGGTACTCGCGATTGAGACGCTGCACGTAATCGTCGGCAGCGATTTCGACACTCAGACCAACCGGCATCCCGTGCAAACCCTCGGCCAACAAAGCCGCCGAAGCCGCCCGACTAACCGCTTCCGGCCCGACCGCCTGGCTAAAAGTGTCGTCAATGTCAACATCAATCTCGAACCTGTCCGTCTGTTCATCCTGTGACACGGCTTTTTGCTCCTGAATTTTAACCTGGCTTTACTCCTTAAATTATAACATAGGAAGCCGGCCTGTACTTCTTGTCAGAAAACAACTAATAGTCATAACCTTAAACTCCTATTGCGTTGGCTCCTTACCTGGCCTATAATTAGGGAGTCAGGAGAAGGGTGGTTAGCCGGTTACTTCTGCGTCCGCTCTTTTTTTGCAAAAAGCCATTTCCGGCAAGTCTGAATGTTAACAGGTCGAGAATTAGCTTTATTACACCACGATTTCAACAAGCGTCATACCAAACAATCCCCAACAAAGCAGAGAGTGTACACCTGTGAACGATGAACCTAGAGTTATTTACATTCGGGCGGGAGTAAGCAAAGACGACCGGGGCGACCTGGCCGGTCTAATCGGGCGCATCATGCGCGAAGCAATTACCTCCAGCAGTCAGTGTTTTGTGCTGCAACTGGCCGGTAATCAGCAAGTGCTGGATAGCCTGCAAGCCTGGAAAACCCTTAAACAAGTCACCGTCAAGCAGGGCATGGCCCTGGTGGTAGCGGGTGGCTCGAATGAAATGCGCGACCTGGCGAACCTGGCCGGGTTTCCCCTGGTCGGCACCGCCGATACCGCCGAATTTGCCGAGGTTGACCTGAACCGGGTACGCGCTCAGGTGCTGGGTTATACGCTGCCCGCAGCCCAGGGGCAGCTTGAGTTTGAGAAGCTGGCCGACGAGTACCGCGAGCAGGAAAGCCAGGCCGAACGGCGCACCGTCGGCGGTTTTATTGATTTTGTGCGGCAGAATTATGCCAGTCCAAGTGTAAAGAAGAGGTAATAAAACTACCGACCTGCCGCCCCAGGTTGTTCGGGTCGGTAGCAAGTCCAAGATGAGCGAACAAGAAAAAGAACAAACAGTTTATCAACAGGTCGGTGGAGCCGAGACTTTTAAGCGGTTGGTGGATGAGTTTTACAGCCGGGTCGAGGCAGACGAAGAACTAAGGCCGCTTTTCCCGGCTCAACTAGAAGCAGGCAAACAAGCTCAGTACCTGTTCTTGATGCAGTATTTTGGTGGCCCCGGCACTTATAGCGAACAGCGCGGCCATCCTCGGCTGCGGATGCGCCACGCTCCCTTTGTAATCGGCCCACATCAACGCGATCTGTGGCTGAGCCACATGCTCGAAGCGATAGAGGCGGCGGGCATTCAAGAACCAGCCCGCACTACCATGCGTGAATACTTCCGGCGGTCGGCCACTTTTATGATCAATCAGCCCGACCCCGGCCATCCTTCCCTCAAGATAGTCTAACTTGCCGGCTCTCCCGGTTCTTCCCGGCGCACAATTATTATCGGCGAGAACGATTTTGCGCCGGGTTCGCCTGCCGCCTGTACCACCGTGCCGGGCCGTCCGTCGGCCAGGGCGACTGCAAGCGGGTCAACCGAACCGGCGGCACCTGGCACCACTCCAGGGCGGTCTTGTTCCGAAGTGCGTTGAGTGTAATAGCTCAGGGCACCCTCGGACGGCTCAATCGGAAGCGGCTTGAAAGTTAAGTGTAATTCTTCCCTGACCCGCTTCTCAGCAGGCGGTAGAAGGGCTTTGAGACCTGGCAGGGTGCGCCATGCATACCCACAGACAAACACAAAGACCAGCAAAAACAGCATAAATAATCCAACTCGGATTATCATTGTCCAAAACTCGTTATCAGGATGGCTAGGCAGCGGTGCGCCGCCGAAAAACACGAGTGAGCTACGCATACTTTTAACCTCTCTAGGTCGTGAAGAACACAGTGAGCCAGACTGCACCAGGCAGTTTACCAGTGTCTTTATTTTAGCCTTTCCCACTTCAACTGTAGGTAGCAGTCGCTACATTAGCAGTTGGGTTTAGCAGTTTGGGTTAGCCAGAAGCTGGTAGCCAGGAGGTTTGGAGATGAGGGCGGAAATTTGGCTGGGACTGGTCGGACTGGCGATCCTGAGCGGGGCAGGCTGGCTGGCCCGGCAGTCCTGGCGCGGCCAGAAGGAAACCGGCTTGCCAGTAGCCCAGGTTTCGGTAGTTTACGACGATAGCGGAGCCGAAGAAGAAGTAGCCGAACCCCTCTTCTCGGCTCGTTACGGCTTGACCGGCAAGCCTGACTATGTGTTGCAAACCCGCGATGGCCCGGTGCCGGTCGAGCTAAAACCACTCCGCCGGGCCGTTCAGCCCTACGAAAGCGATATTTTGCAACTGGCGGCCTACTGCCTGTTGCTCGAAGACGTCTGGGAAACGCCGCCGCTTTATGGCCTGTTGCGCTACCGCGACCGAACCTTTCGGATCGAGTGGAGCGACCAGTTGCGCGATAGCTTGCTGGATACCCTCGACGAGATGCGCGAACTGCTGGACTTCGAGGCTTACGAGGGTGGCTCTCTACCCGCGCCGCAGCACGATATGAGCGTGCGCTGCGACGCGTGCGGCTTTCGCTACATCTGCTTTAACTGAGGCGGCCAGGGCTACTTCTTCTTGGCGGGCTGGTTCTTCGCCACCTCCACCATTCGGTCGTACTCGCCTTTGAAAGCTTTCGCCAGGGCCGGGTCGTCTACGATCAAGAGATTCTCGTCGTTGTCCTTGTCGGCATTATCCGAAAAGTTGAACGAACCAAAAATAACTGTGCGCTCGTCCACGATAATTACCTTGTGGTGCATCACATACGGATTGCCGTCGGTATAGACTTCCAACCCGGCGGTTTTCATCTTCCCGTACTCCGAATAAGCCGTATCGCTACCACGCGTCTCGAAGACACCGCCGACCTTCACCCCCGCCTTGCTGCGGTCAATCATAAGACTGCCGATACCGTCGTGAGTGAAGGAAAAAGCCAGGAAGTAGATGCTTTTTTGCGCCGTTTTGAGCGTATCCATAATGTGGTTTGCCACGCCGTCTTCGGAAGCGAAATAATTCTGCACCCGCGCCCCGCCGATAGTCAACTGAGGGTGCGGCACACCTTTATCTTTAGTCGGGCCGAATTGCTTCTTGGTAAACATCTTCTCGAACTCGGCACTGTAATTATCGGCCAGTTGCGGGCTGCGAATGATGATCATGTTGTTGTTGAGGCGGTAAGTATCGCCGATAGTGTAGTTCCAGGAGCCGGTTTCGACCCATTCTTTGTCTACCACCGTAAATTTGTTGTGCATGATCGGCTTGCGGTTATCCTCGACAATCGGAATTGCCGCATCACGGAGCTTTTTAAAGGCGGTCTGGATTTCGGCGTCCTTCGTGTTACCAGGCGTATCGCTATCCGTAACCATCCGCACCTGAACGCCGCGCTTCTTGGCCGCGACCATCGCATCCGCCGCATTTTGCAGGTCGAAATCGTAAATGGCGACATCCATGGTGCGGGTAGCCCGGTTCATCAGGCTGACGAGGTAAGTATCGAGGCCACCGTTGTAATTCGCCTTGTTGGTGGGATAGGCCGGGTTAGTAAAGTGCAGTTCGTACCAATCGCTCCGAGCCTCGCTGCCCGTACCCAGGTTGCTCGCGCCGACTCCTGCTACGGGCGTATCCACCTCTCGTCCGGCCTGGGCTGCCACCGCTTCGTCGCCCGTACCGGGGTCGGTCGCTTCCGGGGGCGGGGCAAAAATACCCTGGCTCCACAAAAGATAGCCGCCCACCGCAATAACCGCCACCAGCACCAGCACCGCCAGCAGGAGGCGGCCTCGCCCGTTGCGGGCCAGACCACCCAGAACCCCCATTGCCAGGTCGGAATTTACGCTGCTTTTTCGCCTGCGCTTGCTCATCCTTCTCTCTTTCTTTTATTTGACCGGCCAAACCAGTCCCGCGCTCTTCCCCAGGCCTGGGAAACTCCACTTTTTACACTCTGCCCCACCGCTCCGGCCCGTGTCGCTACACTTTGCACTGAACGGGCCGGGCCGGACGCACTGGCGGGCGATGCATGAGGCGCGGGCGTGCCTGTGGGAACCGTAGAAGGGGTCGCTTTTGCTTCCGCAGGAGCCGGAGGCGGCGTCGTGACCGGGTGCGAAGGCTCGGCGTCTTTAGAGGGTGGCTCCGGGGCGGGCTTTTTGGTCGAAGCGACTGGCAAAGCCGCCTGAAGCAATTCGGCCAGGCTCACCGCGTTGGCGTCCGGGTCGTCGCCCAGAGTAAGAGCTTTGAGGTCGGCGGCAGTTTTGGCGGGTTGGGCCGCCTCGAAATCGAGCAGCGGGGCCATCTCGTCCAGCTTACCTGCCTGAGCCGTCTCGACCACTGCGCCGATCACGCCGCGCACACGGGCTGTGTAATCGTTAATACTATCCTGGCTGAGTCCTGCGCCCGGTTGAGCCGCCCAGGTCTGTACCGCCGCCTCGCCCCATTTGAGCAGAGGGCTAAAGCCAATGTCGCTCAAGTCTCCGGCCAGGCTCTCGTCCTCGCTCAACCGCTCGACTGCCCGGCGGACTAAATCTTCGGTTTGAGTCATCGTCGCCTATCCTACCAAATAAAATGAGGAATAAAGTTTTGATTGAAGAAGCGGGCCGATTAAGCAGGCCCGCTCTACGAATTTAAGGTTTACCCTGGCAGCCTAATCTTTCTTGCCGCCAAACATTCCACCGAGGCCGCCCGGCAACTTATCGGCAATACCGGCACTACCCAGCCACTTGGGAACCTCGCTGGCATTGTCTTTGAGGAAATTTACGACTTTCTCTGCCGTGGCTTTGTCAATCCCAACCTGAGAAACTAACTTATTCACGAGATCTTCCATTGCAATATCCTCCTTAAGAATTAACAATAAGAATTAACAATTGAAAAAGGTTGCTTCCTACACTTTTCAGCAGAACAGCTACTGTCCCTCTATTATACAATTTCTAGCGACTTGTTATATGAACTTTGCTTTACAATTGGGGTCGGTATTCTCAAAACAAGCGATTTGCCAAAAGTGGCCTGTTTGCCTTAAAGTTGGTAGCAACAAACTAGAAGACTTGTGTTGAATAGAGGAAAATAAAGCGTGAGAAATACAGCTAAAAAGCCCCTGGCAAGTTTGCTGCCTCTGTTAATCGGGCTAAGCCTGGTTCTAGGAGCCTGCGGCGAGGCCAGCCCGACCGCCAGACCCACTACTACTACCGCCGCGTCCGCGACAACTTCTAACCCTGCCACCACCGCGGCCACTGCCACAACTATTACAGCCGTGACTACAGCCGCCGATCCAACGACCCTGGCGGCCACAACTGCTATTCCGGCCACGACTGCCGTCCCAACGACGGCTGCTCCAACTACTGCCGCCGCGTCTGCCGCCCCAACCACGATTGCCGCCGTCGCAAACCCGGTCGGGGCAACCTGGGCTAAAGAAAGCGTCTGCTACGAGGTGTTCGTTCGCAGCTTTTACGACTCGAACGGCGACGGCAAAGGCGACCTTAACGGTCTGATTGCCAAACTCGACTATATCAACGATGGGCAGGTTGGCTCGACTAAAAGCCTGGGAGCTAATTGCATCTGGCTGATGCCCGTCACGGCCTCGCCTAGCTATCACGGCTACGATACTACGGACTACTACAAAGTTAACCCTGATTACGGCACAAACGATGATTTTAAGAAATTTATGGCCGAAGCGCACAAGCGCGGTATTCATGTGCTGATAGACCTGGTGCTGAACCATACTTCAAACCAGCATGAATGGTTCAAGGCTGCCGCCGCCGATCCTAAGTCGCCCTACCGCGATTATTACATTTTTAGCGAGACTGATCCGGGTTATGCCGGGCCGGAAGGCGCACCCGCCTGGTTTAAGAACCCGTCCGGGCCAGGCTATTATTACGCCGCTTTCGACTCAGCCCTGCCCGACCTCAACTACAAAAACCCGGCGGTCACGAAACAAGCCCAGGATGTCACCCGTTTCTGGCTGCAAGAGATGGGCGTGGATGGTTTCCGGCTGGACGCGATCAAGCACCTGATCGAAGATGGTGCCGCCAATCAGGTGGATACTCCCCAGACCCACGACTGGTTGCGCGATTTCCGCAAGTTCTACACCGGCATTAAAAAAGACGCCTTCACCGTTGGCGAAGTCTTTGCCCCTTCCAGCCTCAAAGAATACTATCCCGACCAGCTTGACTATTATTTCGAGTTTAACGTGGCTCAGGGCATGGTCAATAGTGCCAACCGGGGCATAAATACTTTCGTCGGTCAGATCAAGATTGCCGACACCAACTGGCCCGTTCAGCGTTACGCCTCCTTCCTGACCAACCACGACCAGACGCGGATAGGAACGGTAGTAGGCGGTGACGTGAACAAGCTCAAGCTGGCCGCCACCGAGCTTTTAACTACGCCCGGTCTACCCTTCATCTATTACGGCGAGGAACTGGGTATGCAGGGAGCCAAACCCGACCCCAACATCCGTACACCGATGCAATGGACGAGCGACCCAGCAACGGGCGGATTTACCACCGGCCAACCCTACAAAGCCCTACAGTCCGATACAGCTAAAATTAATGTCGGAACCGAAGATGCGGATACCGCCTCGCTCTTAAACCTTTACCGCGCTCTGATCCGGCTACGGCGCAGCAATGTGGCCCTGGCGCAGGGAAGCTTTCTTACCACGAACACTTCCTACGGAGTGGTCGCTTACTTGCGGCAGAGCGGAGCCGAAACCGTGCTGGTAGTGTTAAACACCACTGACGAGGCCAAAACCGACCTCCAGATTTCGGTAGACAAGAGCGACCTGCCGCCCGGCCAGTACAGTCCAGCCGAACTGCTGGCGGTTAACACCGATGGCAAAACCACTCTGGCTCCGCTAACTGTCGGCCCTGGCGGGGCCTTCACCGATTACGCCCCGGTCGCCAGTCTGCCCGCCCGCAGTGCGTACATTATCGCGGTTAAGAAATAAAGCCTGCCGCCGACGATGTTAATAGCGTTCTAATGCTGGCGTATTGCGAGGGCCGGTCAAAAATGCTACACTTCGGCTGAATGTATCCTGCTTATGGAAATAAAATAGGCCAAATAGACCCCCGCAAGGGCTGGAAATTGTTGAAGGCAATAGATAGAATGACAGTGGCAGATAAAAAAGCCGACAACAAAGCGGCGAAAGTTGCCCCGGCCCGCAAAACCGATAGCACGGCAGCGCGGCTCGGACGCTTTGCGGTCGGGAGTATTTTTGGGCTGATTTTTATTGGCCTGTGCTTTGTAATGCTGACGGTGGCGCTCAAAGGGCCGGATACGATCCAGACGCCCGGCGCGAACGGCCCTTACGGGTTGCTGGCGCAGAAACGGGGTGAGCCACTTAGAATAGGCGATACTGCGCCCGATTTTATCCTGGAACAACTGGGAGGCGAGCCGGTGCAGTTGAGCAAATTGCGCGGCAAGACGGTCTTTGTTAATTTCTGGGCCACCTGGTGCGCCCCCTGCAAAGAAGAAATGCCTGCCATCCAGCGCATTTACCAGAAATACAAGAATAGCGACGTGGTAGTGCTGGCGGTTAATATCAAGGATAGCAACGATTCCGCCAAGAGCTATTTCAAAGACCTGAACCTGACCATGCCGGTGTTGCTCGACCGCACCGGGGCCGTACCGGGCGACGGCTACCGGGTGACGGGCTACCCGGAGAGCTATTTCGTGGACAAGAACGGCAAAATCGGCGAATTTAAGGTCGGCGCACTCGATTTCGAGGGAATGGAGCAAAAGCTTCAAACCGCGCTCAAGGCTGGCGGCGGCAAATAATCTTCATTTCAGGTTCAGGTAACGTCAATTTTTCAATCTAGCTTATGACCGAAAACGAAATTACAACTGAAACGACTACCCCGCCTCCCGCCCGGCCCGACCCGTTGGCTCTGGCCTACCGGGTACAGGGCATTCCGGTCTGGCGGCAAAACCTGTCAGCTCGCTTTATGCGAACTTACCTGGGCTTCTGGGGCTTTGTCTCGGCGCACTGGCTAGCGATCTTGAACAGCGTTAACGCGCTGTGCCTGGTGGCGGCTTTCGCCACGCCGCTCCTGGCTCTGGCCGGTCTGGATGGCCCGGCCAACCTGTTGTTCGGCCTTTTCCACTATGTCTGCGTCCAAAACCCGCATCACTCTTTCTATATCGCCGACCGCCAGATGTGCCTGTGCCAGCGTTGTCTCGCCATTTACGGCGGTTTGCTGCTGGCGGGCCTGGTTTTCGGGCTGTTGCGGAACCGGGGCAACTCCCTGAAACCGCTCAAAATGGGCCAATTCGTCCTAATCTTCTGTCTGCCGATAGCCCTGGACGCTCTCACTCAACTGGCGGGCTGGCGCGAAAGTACCTGGGAACTGCGCTTTTTGACCGGCGGACTGTTCGCGGTCGGGGCGACCTGGATGCTTTACCCGCTCGTGCAAAGCCGCATGCTGGGGTTGGGTCGCTGGGTGCGGCAGGAATATGCCCAGGCGGGCGGGCTGGAAAATCACTCCTGATGACGGCTGTACTGACCCCCTTCGATACTCCCACCCGGCCCGACGACGACCCGACTGCCCCGGCCCGTCGCTACCTCCACGTCAACCCGCGCTATTACCCTTACATCGGCGGCTCGGAATACTACATGCAGCAGTTGGCCGAACGGCTGGCGGCGGCAGAACCGGCCTCCCAGGTCAGCGTTTTCACCACGGACGCCTGGGATTTAGAGCATTTTTGGAGTGCGGGCAAACGCACCATCGCCGAAAAGCGTAGCTGGCTAAACGGGGTCGGGGTCGAACGCTTCCCGGTGCGCCGTCTGCCGCTCGTCTCGCCGCTTTTTTATCCCGCAATGCGCCGGGTACTATCCATCCTGAGCGAATCGCCCCTGCCGGATGGAGTGGCCCTGCCGCTTCTAACGTCCTTGTGCCGCCTGACCCCGCTTGTGCCGAGCCTCGGCCAGGCTCTGAAAGAGCCTTCCGCCCGCTACGACCTGATCCACGCCGCCAACGCGCCGCTCGATAGCCTGATCCGGGCCGCTTTTGATTACAGCCGCCGCCACCGGGCCGCTTTTGTCATTACGCCGTTTGTACATCTGGGCGAACCGACCAACCCGGCGGTGCGTCGCTTCTACACGATGCGCCATCAACTGCGCTGGATGAAAGAAGCCCAGGCGGTGCTAACAATGACGAGCCTCGAACGGGATTTCCTGGCTCTCAAAGGAGTGCCGGAAGCCAGGATGCACGTCGTCGGCGTCGGGATCGAGCCGGACGAAATTCTAGGCGGCGACGGCCCGGCCTTCCGCCAGAAGCACCGCATCGAGGGGCCGCTGGTCTTTTTCCAGGGTACTGCCGCCTACGACAAAGGGACGCATCACACCGTCCAGGCTCTGCAACGGCTCTGGAAGGCCGGTCTGGAAGCCACGCTGGTGATTGCCGGGCCGGTTATGTCGCACTTCCAGCGTTTCTACGACGAATTACCCGCCGCCGATAAAGCCCACATCCGCTTTCTAGGTTTTATTTCGCCTCAGGAAAAGCGCGACCTTTTCGCGGCGGGCGACGTGTTTGTGATGCCCTCCCGCACCGATAGTTTTGGAATTGTCTATCTGGAAGCCTGGCTGTGCGGTAAGCCGGTGATCGGGGCGCGGGCGGGCGGCGTTCCGGCGGTAATTGACGAAGGCCAGGACGGTCTGCTGGTAGAGTTCGGCGCGGTCGAAGAACTGGCCGAGGGGATCAAAACGCTCCTGGCCGACCCGACCCTGGCCGCTCGGCTAGGCCAGGCCGGACGCGCCAAAGTGCTGGCCCGCTACACCTGGCCGACCGTCTTCGCCCGGATACACGCCATCTACCGCCAGGTTTTACAATAAGAGTTTACCCGGTGCTTCAGGCTTAGATTTTGGATGTAGGAATGATGAAAGTTTTGCGGCGGGTGGCAGTGCCGGTGGGAATAGTAGTGGCGGTGGCCGGGCTGGTAACGCTGATCGGAGTGGTTTTCTTTGCCGACAATAAAACTTCCGGCGGGACGAATTACACCGTGGGCCGGGGTAATATCAGTGCCGTGGTACGCACGACCGGCAAACTCGAAGCGGTACGCCAGACCCGCCTGACTTTCCGGGCCAGCGACGCTCTGCGGCGCATTCTGGTCAAGCCGGGCGATTTCGTTCCGGCGGGCGCGTTGATAATGGAACTCGATACCACTCAGCTTGAAAAGCAACTGGCCCAGGCTCAGGCCCAGCGCGACATCGCCCGCTTCAACCTGGCGGCCCAGGCCGAAAAATCGCAGGGTGGAGCGAACAGCGCGGCTACTTCGATTTCAGAACTCTACGCGACCGCCCGGCAATCCGAACTGGCCGACGAGCAACTCTCTCAGGCCCGCACGGCAGTTGATAACGCCCGGCTTTACGCTCCTTACGACGGAACGGTACTTTCGATTGACGCCAGCGAAGGCGACAATATCGGCTTCGGGCAGGCGGTGGCGACCTATGCCGACCTGAACCGCCTGCAAGTCCGGGCCGACATTGACGAAATTGATGTGGCAAACGTAGCGGTCGGGCAATCGGTAGGGTTTAGCCTGGATGCCTTTCCGGGCAAGAATTTTGAGGGGCGCGTGTCGCTTCTTTCGCCCGCACCAACCCAGCGTCAGGGCAGCACGATTTACGCTGCGGTGGTCAGTTTCACCAAACCGGCAGACCTCTTTCTGCGGCCTGGCCTGGCCGCGAATCTGACGATTACCAGCCTGACCCGTACCAGCGTGCTGCTCGTACCCAACCGCGCCCTGGAAACTATCGGCCTCCGCAAATATGTGGTGCGCCAACGACCCGATGGCACGCTCGAAAAAACTCCCGTCGAAATCGGCCTGAGCAATCCCGACCAATCCGAGATCGTGAGCGGCCTGAACGAAGGCGACCGTCTGAGCGTACCACGCTAGGCCGTTTTCTTGTCCAGGGCTATTGCAATGTCGAGGTGTCACGCCCTGTCACGCCCTCTCACACTCTGTGTATTGTTCGACGGTTGCATCACCCCACCCTGTTCGAGGTTAAGTGTAGCCTTTTGTGAATCCGTTCGACCACAACCCACTTTACAAACCACAGGCTACGGATAAGATCGAACAGCCCAGGTGATGCAACCGTCGAACAG
>JBBRBE010000049.1:0-36122 GCA_038206175.1 Chloroflexia bacterium | reverse complement strand
AAGATCAGACCGCTTGCCCCGACCAATAAATTGAAGCGCGGGTGCAAGTAATAAGCCAGCGTGCCATCCAGCAGTCGCCACCACAGCCACAGACCCAAACCAGCCAGAGCCAGCCCGCCTAGCCCGACTTCCAGGCGGATTGGCCGGGTTTGTTTTAACTTTTCTGGGTTCGACAAGGCCAATTCGATACTTCCCCTTTCTTTTTAGCTACTTCGACTTTAAGCTACTTCGACAATTAAAGCCAGGCTTGCTTAGCCCAGGCGCAGGTTGATTAACACTGCCGCCAGCAACACGATCTGAAAAGAAAAGAAGGCAACCAGCCCGATAGTGCGACGGCGCAGCACGAGTTGCAGCAAAAAGACCGTTTTCAGGTTGATCAACGGGCTGAAAACCAGAAAGGCCAGCACCGACCCCGCCGGGAACAGGCTTACAAAAGTAAGGGCGATAAAGGCGTCTACAGACGAACAAACCGACATCAGGCTGCCCAGCACCATCAGGGCGATTGCCGAGAGTAAGGCTCCCTGGCCCAGGTCTAGCAGGGAGCGGGTCGGGAAATAAGTTTGCACCGACGCCGCCAGAGCCAGACCCGGCAAGGCGATCCGGGTCGTTTGCAAAAACTCCAGCCCGGCGCGGTCGGTAAACTTCGTCCACTTTCCACCGAACGGAGCCGCCGGAATAGACCAATCTTCACCTTCGGTATGGCTATGACCGGCGTGGGCGTGATGGTCGGGGTGCGAAGGCTCGGAGCCAGGGCCGGAAGAAAATAACTCCTGCGGGCGAGGATAGAGGCTGAGGAAAAAACCCAGGCTCAGGGCGACCAGCAGGGCCAGCCCGATCCGGCCCACCACGAATAAAAGATTGCCGCCAAAAGCGACCCAGGTAGCCAGGATCGTCACGGGGTTTACTACCGGCGCGGCCAGCAGAAAAACCAGAGCCAGGGTTAGCGGTGCGCCTTCGCGCCGTAACTGGCGGGCGACCGAGGCAGTGCCACATTCACACAGTGGTAAGGCAAAACCCAGGCCCACCCCTGCCACTGCCTCCCTTAACCTGCCACGGCCCCACAGCCGGTCGGCCCGCAGCCAGCCCTGGCCCCAGGTTGCCAGGGCCGCCGCCAGCAGCGCACCCAGCAACAAAAACGGGATTACCTCGATCACCAGCCCCAGCCAGATGTTAAGCAAAACCTCGAAGCGGGCCGAGCCGTTTACTAAAATCAGCCCGGCCCAACCCAGGCCGATCCCCAGGAGCAAGGCGTACTTGAACAGGCGTTGCAGGGTTAACCCGGCGAGTGAAGTGTGGGCAGGTAAAACCAGGACGGAAGAGGCCGTCTTTACCAGGGGTAGTTTTGTGGATGCTGAGGGAGCCGTCGCCAGGGTAGCGGAACGTTTTGGCTCTGATTTAGTGTTCATGGGTTAGCCAATTGACAAATGATAATTTCAGGTCACACGAAAGCTTCATCAACGTGATTTGCGAATCTAATTATGACTGTAAAGCTTGAATTGAGAATGAATTTGAAGAGGTTCACCGTTAAAAGTCATTCATAAGAGGCTGATTTGACGGTATTACCAGGCGGTCTAAACCAGGGTTAACAAACTCTCATCCTTTATTACAAGGGGCTTAAACTACTCTCACATCACGCCGCAAGGCTAATGGTATCATGATTAACGAGCCGCAAGCGAAATATTTACAGGCTGAAAGAGCCTCTGCCGGTGTGATGGGCAGAAGCTTAACCCCTTTGTCCCCAAAATCCTAATAATTGGCCAATTGTGAAAACCTGGCCCTTTTGCCGTGTCCGCCTCAAGTACAAGACGCTATTTGGTAAATCAGTGTGGATAAAATCAGCGAGGATGCTACATGAAAAGAACCTGGGTAGGAAGAAATTACAACCGGGCAAGACTCGGCTCCTTTGTCCGGCTCAGCCTGAGCCTGGTCATTTTACTGGGACTACAACTGGTGCTGGCCGTGGTAGACCTGGGAAAGGTAACTCCGGCGCAGGCTGCGACACTACCGGCAGGCTTCCAGGATAACATTGTAATTAACGGCCTGACCAACCCGACCGTCGTAAAATTTGCCACCGATGGGCGGGTCTTTGTGGCCGAGAAAAGCGGCCTGATCAAAGTCTTTGCCAACCTGGATAATCCCGCTCCCACTATCTTTGCCGACTTGCGTACTCAGGTTCACAACTTCTGGGATCGAGGCTTACTTGGCCTGGCTCTCGACCCTGATTTTCCCACCAAACCCTATGTTTACGTCTTGTATACCCACGACGCCGCGATTGGCGGCACGGCTCCGCGCTGGGGGGATGGCTGCCCAAACCCACCGGGTGCAACGACCGATGGCTGCGTCGTCAGTGGCCGCCTCTCGCGCCTGACGGCGGCGGGTAATGTCGCTTCCGGTCCCGAACAAGTCCTGATCGAGGATTGGTGTCAACAATTCCCCAGCCACTCGGTTGGTAGCCTGGCCTTTGGCCCGGATGGAGCATTATACGCCAGCAGCGGCGATGGAGCCAGCTTTAATTTTGCCGATTACGGTCAAACCGGATCGCCGCTTAACCCCTGTGGCGACCCACCGGGCGGGGTTGGCCGCAGCCTGACCGCCCCGACTGCCGAAGGAGGAGCTTTGCGAAGCCAGAGTTTGCGGCGACCTGCCGGGGAACCGGTCGCCCTGAACGGCTCGATTGTGCGGATCGATCCTGCAACCGGCGCGGCCCTGCCCACTAATCCTTTAAGTGGTAATTCCAACCCTAACGCTGCTCGCATCGTCGCAACCGGGATGCGCAACCCTTTCCGCTTCACGTTGCGGCCCGGTACAAGCGAAATATGGGCGGGAGACGTTGGCTGGAATACCTGGGAAGAGATCAACCGGGTGGTTTCGCCAACCGGCCCGGCAGTCACTAACTTTGGCTGGCCTTGCTATGAGGGCGTCGGACGGCAAGGCGGCTATGATAGCCTTAACGTCAATATTTGCGAGAATTTATACGCTTCACCAGGAGCCGTGACTGATCCTTACTACACTTACAATCACGGTAGCAAAGTGGTGGCTGGCGAAACCTGTCCTACCGGCGGTTCTTCGATAGCAGGGCTGGCATTTTATGACGGCGGTAACTACCCGGCAGCCTATAACGGCTCTCTCTTTTTTGCCGATTACTCGCGCAACTGCATCTGGGTGATGAACAAAGGCACTAACGGCTTACCCGACCCTAACAGCCGGGCTACTTTTGTGGCAAGTGCGGCCAACCCGGTCAACTTGCAAATCGGGCCAAATGGCGACCTGTTTTATGTGGATTTCGGGAGCGGCGCGATCCACCGCATTCAATATTTTAGTGCAAACCAACCGCCGACCGCTATCGCCCAGGCTACTCCCACTAGCGGGGCCGCCCCGCTAACAGTCAACTTCGACGGATCAGCTTCTAGCGATCCTGATCCGGGCGATAGCCTCAGCTACGCCTGGGACCTGGACGGCGACGGTAACTTTAACGACGCCACCGGCCCAAAACCCACTTTTACCTACACTTTGCCCGGCACCTACAATGTCCGCTTGCAGGTAACTGATTCCCAGGGAGCAACCCGCAATAGCGCGATCCTGCCGATTACAGCCGCCAACACGCCGCCGCAGGCTTCGATTATCTCACCACTCGCTTCGGCGAAGTGGAAAGTTGGCGACCTGATCACTTTCTCCGGCCAGGCGACCGACCCGCAGGAAGGAACTTTACCGCCTTCGGCTCTTTCCTGGTCGCTGGTGTTGCGCCATTGCAGTACCGACCTGCAAACCTGCCATGCTCACCCGATCCAAAATTTTAACGGAGTAAGCAGTGGTTCGTTTGCTGCCCCCGATCACGAATATCCTTCTTATCTTGAACTGCAACTGACCGCCACCGACTCTGGCGGCTTGAGTGATAGCAAAACCGACCGGCTTGACCCGCAAACGACAACACTGGCCTTACAATCAAATCCGGCGGGCTTGCAACTTGGTCTGGGCAGCGAGAACGTAGCCGCACCGTTCCAGCGTACTGTCATTGTAGGTTCGGCCAACTCGATCAGTGCGCCTGCACCCCAAACGCTTGGTTCTAATACCTATAACTTCGGAGCCTGGTCGAACGGCGGAAGCCAAAATCAGATTGTAGTAGCCGGGACAACTACCACGACCTTAACAGCCACTTATAACCAGCTTCCGACTACCAACCAGACCCTTTTAGGCTCGAATACTATTCTGGCTGGAAACGATTACAACCCGGCGGGGAGTGCTGAAGCCTTTATCTACACGGCAACCGCCACTGGCACGGCCAACCAGGTCGCGGTCTACCTCGATAGCACCAATACGGCTACAAAAATAGTCGTTGGAATTTATGCTAATACTGCCGGAGATAATCCCGGTGCGCTTCTGACCCAGGCGAGTCTGACTAACCCGACCAAAGGAGCCTGGAATACCCTGAGCGTGCCGGGAGCTAACCTGGCGGCAGGCACTAAATACTGGATCGCGGTGCTAGGCCCACTGGGAGCCGGAACGCTGCAATTCCGGGATACCGGGTCTGGCGGAAAAGCCGTAGCCAGCAGCCAGAGCAATCTAAGTAACTTGCCTGCTACCTGGACTAGCGGAGGCGTTTACAACAATTCTCCGATGTCGGCCTATGTGATGCAGGTAGGTACCCCCGGCCCGGATACCCAGCCACCGACGGTAGCCCTGACCGCGCCCGCTAACGGCGCGACCGTGGCCGGAAATGCCGTCAGCCTGACGGCAAGCGCAACCGATAATGTAGGGGTCGTCAGCCTTCAGTTCTTGCTGGACGGCAACCCCTTAGGAGCGGCCCTGACTGCCAGCCCTTACAACCTGACCTGGAACACAACCGGGGTCCCGAATGGCCCGCATACATTGAGCGTCCGGGCCAAAGATGCCGCTAACAACGTTGCAACGTCTACGGGCATCGGGGTGACGGTGGCTAACGACTCAGTACCGCCGGTTATAACCGCCATCAACGCCGGAAGCATTCAAAGTAACGCGGCCACCATTACCTGGACAACCGACGAACCGGCCACGACGCAGGTCGAGTTTGGCACGAGTACCGCTTACGGTAGTCTAACCACGCTCAACTCCACCCTTTCGACCGGGCATAGCCAGGTGCCAAGCGGTCTTAATCCCAGCACTACTTACCATTACCGGGTGTTGAGCCGGGACGCTTCGGGAAATGCCGCAGCTTCGCCGGACTTTAGCTTCACGACGACGGCTGGTACAGGCACGCCTCAAACTCTGGTTGGGATTTCCTCAACCCTGACCAACCTGGACAATAACCCGGCAGGTAGTGCCGAAGCTTTCCAATATACCGCCAGTGGCAGCGGCATCGCTACGAAACTCTACGTCTATATTGATGCTGGCAGCACCGCTACAAAGGTAGTGGTAGGTTTGTACACTAACAACGCCAGCAATAATCCAGGCAGCCTGCTCACCCAGGCTACTATCACGAATCCGATCAAAGGAGCCTGGAATAGTGTAAGTGTGCCGGGAACCAATCTGACGGCGGGGGCTAAATACTGGTTGGCCGTGCTTGGCCCGGCAGGTTCGGGGACAGTCCAGTTTCGAGATACCGGCTCAGGCGGCAAAGCGCAAGCCAGTTTGCAGACAAATCTAACCAGTTTGCCTGCCACCTGGACACCGGGAACGACTTATTTTAACTCGCCGATGTCAGCTTACGCTACCACCTAAAGCAATCCAAGAGCGCAACCTCTGTCCGAGCCAGACCCGATCCAAGGTTGCGCTCCTTACTGGCGGGAGGAAGGTAAGGCCGGGTTAGAGACGGACGCGCCGGGGTGAGACGCGGTTCTTTTCGGCCAGCAAGATCGCTTCGATGGTCGAAACCGTCGCATCCAGTTGGCCGTCCCGGTTGACCACCAGGTAGTCGAAACTGGCAGCAGCCCGCATCTCTTTTTCGTAGGTGGCGAGACGCAAAGCCAGGCTTTCGGGTGTCTCGGTGCCGCGCTTGTGCAGCCGCCCGATTAGTTCTTCGTAGCTACCGGGAGCCACAAAAATAAAGACCGCGTCCGAAACTTTCAGCTTGACGTGGGCCGCGCCTTGCACATCAATCTTTAGCACCACGTCTTCGCCACGGGCCAGGGCTTCGCGCACCCCGCTTTTGGGCGGGCCGTAGTAGTGACCGTAAACCGTCGCGTTTTCCAACAGTTCGCCCTGGTCAATCATGAGTTGGAACTCTTCGACAGACCGAAAATAATAATGGACTCCTTCGATTTCGTAGTCCCGCCGGGACCGGGTAGTGGCGGTAACGGCATAGTGAAAGGGCAAACCGCGCTCTTTCATCCGGGCCAAAATTACGTCTTTGCCTACCCCACTCGGCCCACTAATAACCAAAAGTAACGGTGGCGGCATCCTAAGCCCTGGTTCGGCAATAAAAGCGGCCTCATCACCCTGCATCAAACAAGCTGCCTCCCTCTACGGCATCAAAAACAAACATGCGGGCGTTCAGGCCGGTTTCGCGCCGGTAAGTTTCCACGACCTGTCGCTCGAAAACTGCCAACGCCTCGCTTGAAACGATATTGACCGTGCAGCCGCCAAAGCCACCTCCGGTCATGCGTGCGCCGACCACGCCGGGGCAGGCCCAGGCAAGCTCGGCCAGGCGGTCAACCTGCGGCACCGTAACCTGAAAATCGTCGCGTAAGCTTTCGTGCGAACCACGCAAAAGCTGGCCGAACTCGGCCAGATCGTCCGGCCCCTGGAAGCCTCCTTCCAACAATTCAACCGCCCGCAAGGTGCGAACATCCTCGGTGATGACGTGCCGGGCGCGGCGGGCCGGTAGTTCCGGCATCTGGGCGGCAACGGCGGCCAGTTGGTCGGGGGTGAAATCGCGCAGTTGGGAACCTTCACTCCTACTATAGGCGGCAGTCAGGAAGCGGGCCGCTTCTTCGCACTCGGCGCGGCGTTGATTATAACCGGAAGCATCGTGGTGATGCGGTACAGCACTGTCTACCGCGACTAACTTGAGACCCAACCGGGCGAAACCAAGCGGCACAGCCCGGTAGTCCAGCGAACGGGTATCAATCAAAAGTGCGCTGTCGGGCTGGCCGAGTGCCGAAATGAACTGATCCATGATCCCGGTGTTGGCTCCTACAAAGCCATTTTCAGCCCTTTGACAGGCCAGAGCCAGAGCCTTACGGTCAACCTGCCCTGGCCCGACCCCGGCCAGCCTAAAAAGAGCCAGACCGGTTGCAATTTCGAGGGCCGCCGAGCTAGAAAGGCCCGCGCCTTGCGGCACGTCGCTGGCAAGCAGCAGGTTCACACCGGGCAGCTTCGATAAATCTAACAAGCCGCGTTCCTGGCAAGCCCAGGCGACTCCGCGCACATAGTCGGTCCAATGCTCTTCTTTAGGCGCGGGTTCAAGTTGACTCCAGCTAAAGCGACTCTCGCGGGAATAGTCTTGCGAAAAAAGGCGCACTTCGTCGGCTGTTCCGTTGGGCGCGACGGCTAACAACACGCTGCGATTGATCGCGGCGGGAAAAACAAATCCGCCATTGTAGTCGGTATGTTCCCCGATTACGTTCACCCGGCCTGGCCCCCGGCTAATAAACAGGGGGGGTCTACCGTAGCGGGCCTCAAATGCTTCTCGCAAATTTAGCAGCCGGGCCGCTTCTACACTTCCCTCCGCATCACTCATTTTTCTTCCCTGTCCGTCCCTTCTATTTCTATCTGAGCTTGCTATAATTATGACAACATTCCATTTTAATGACATTATGCGCTAAAAGCCGAATTTTTTCAAAAAGCCTGATTTTGTAATATGCTATAATTGCCCTGATTTAGCTTCAAACGCGACTGTATACTTCCGAAATAGCAGGCTGGGCCAGGTGAGACAAAATATGGCAGTTCCTAGTTTTTTGCTAACCCGTTTGAATAATCTGGAAAGTCACCTTAACGAGGCAAACGAGCTTCTGGCCGAGCTAGAAAACGATCTCGAACTGGCCGACAACACTCTGGCGAAAAGGCGGCGGCTAAAAGAGATTGAACATATTACAAGCCTGACCCAGAAGTGGGAAACCGAGTATAACGAACTCTCGGCTAGAATTAACCGGGCGGGTGCAGCCGACGTCTCGACCAGAGCCAGGGTAAACTCGGTCGGTAATACCCTGGGTGAAGTGCAACGCCAGATAGTGCAGGTTAATTTGATCGTCCACCAGGACAACAGCCTTACCCTCGGTAATCGCTACGAGGTGGCTGGAAACCTGGATATGGGTAATAACTTTACCAATTCAGGTACTATCTCGAACTCTAATATTAACGTTGGGTCAACTCTGGCGGGCGTAGCAAGCCTGATCGGGACGCTCCCGAATATCGCGCCACCCGCTAAAGACGAGCTTAACCGATTGGTGGAGCAGCTAAAGACCGTCCTGGCTAAACTGCCCGATAGCCACAAAGCTGAGGCCGCAGTCGTCGCCGAGCGCACGCAAGATTTAGTCAGGGAAGCCGCTAGAACCAAACCCGGCCCGGCAGCACTCCAAAACTGGGGTGAAGAACTGCAAGAGGCCGCTAAGAAAGTAGAGAAAGTGTTACCCGAAGTGCCAGGTCTTGCCGAAAAGATAGTAACTTTCTTTACCGGCTTACCAACCTGATTCTCAACTCAAAACCCGGCAATCTGGCACGCATATTGCCCCTTCGAGATAAGTTATTGGATAAAGTTCGTAACCAGGCGACTGTAGAACGTAAGAACCGGGCCGAACGGCCCCAGGAACAGGAAGGATTTTAAGGGATGGCCGAATTAAATAGCACGCTGGCAGCCCAGAACGTGACGATTGAGGCGACTTACGACGACTTGAAGCTGATGCGTGACATTTGCGTTACTTGCGTGCGCTGCGACCTGGCCCAGACCCGTACCCAGGTAGTTTTTGGCGACGGGCCGTACCTGCCACCCGGCCAGATTGGAATTATGCTAATGGGCGAAGCTCCCGGCGAAGACGAAGACAAGCAGGGACGGCCTTTTGTAGGGCGGAGCGGCAAGCTTTTGAGCCAGATGCTCAAAGAAGCGGGCCTGGCCCGTGAGGAAATCTGGGTGACGAATACCAACAAGTGCCGCCCGGTCAAAATCGAAGGCACGCGCTACTCCAACCGCGCCCCGACTGCCCCCGAACAAAAAGCTTGCGAAATCTGGTGGCAGAATGAAATAAAACTGCTCCAACCTCAGATTTTGCTGTGCCTGGGTGCCACTGCCGCCAAGAAAGTGCTGAACGATAAAAACTTTCAGATTACCAAAGACCGGGGACGCTGGGTGGCTGGGCCGCAGGAAACCGAGGTGATGGTTTCGTTTCACCCGTCCTATATCTTGCGTCAGTTCGAGCCGGGCCTGACCGAAGTTAAAAATACAGTCATCGAGGATTTCCGGCAGGTCAAGGAACGACTGGAAGCTCTGCGCAACGGTACAGCCAGGCCGCAAAGCTGGCAAAAGCTGCCGGAGCCAGACGATAACGGCCAGCTTTCGATGTTCTAGTTCTAAAGGCCGGGTAAAGGACGCTACCCGAACTCGGCCCGGTTTAAGAACTTTAAATTTTTGGCGATACATTCGCCTGGCATTAGTGACGGCTCTTATGGTTTCGATTTGAAACAGTCAGGGCCGTCTTTTTGATTTTAGCCCAAAACACACCAAAACACAGCTAAGCGGAATTGTGCAGGTGGAAAGCAAAAGATTGAAACCTCTCTTAAAAGCAATTTATTATACTTATACAATAATGTGCAAAGCTGTCTGATACTATTTTTATACTGGACAGAAGTTAGATAATGCCTGGACAAATTACGGCTGACAAATTGTAACCGCTTGTGACTGGCCGCTTCAAAGCCGGCTCAAATTTAGAATTGAGGTCAGGCGAAGGAACTTTGTTTTTCCATTTGACAAACTTATTAGGATATGTTAAAACATAGCTACAGGAAAAGCAGCTAGGAAGCACTTCCGTTTTTAACACTTAGCAAAATTTTTAACTAACTAAAATTTATTAAAACAAAGCACGGCATTTGCTGTTTTCTGCTACCTTTTTTCGCTTACCCGGAAATTGAACAGGAAACCGCTAAGTGCAGGTTTCAACGCCAGCTATGGTTAAAGAACGAGAAGTCGAGCAGGAACATCTGGCCTGGACAGGCCCACGCCGGGATAAAGAAAGTGCTGACGCCCGCTTGATGGGCGAACTGAACCGTTCTATCGTCCTGAACTTAATTAGACAGGAAAGTTCTATCTCGCGGGCGGCCATTGCACATCGCACCAAACTCAGCCGCTCTGCCGTATCCAATATTATCAACAGTCTATTAGAAGAAGGTCTGGTTCACCACAGCGGCACTGGCGAAAGTAACGGCGGACGCCGACCTATGATGCTCAATTTCAACTATGCCGCCGGAAACGTGCTAGGAGTTGACATCGGGGCGAATCATTTGCTGGCAGTAGTAACTGACCTCGAAGGCAACATCCTGATAGAACATTCGCGCCCATTTAATATTGACGTCGGGCCGGAAAAAGCTTTACCAATCGTAATCGAGCAAATCCATCAGCTTCTAGCCCAGCGTCAGGTGCAAAAAACGCGGGTAGTGGGCATCGGCATCGGGGTACCTGGCCCGCTCGATTACACCACCGGCACAGTGGTTGCGCCGCCGATTATGCCCGGCTGGGATAGATTTCCGCTCCGGCAGTTCTTGAGTCACGAGTTTGGGATGCCGGTTCTGATCGAAAATGACGCCAATCTGGGAGCCATCGCCGAAAAATGGTGTGGAGCCGGGCAGGGACAACAACATCTGGCGTATGTAAAAATCGGGACCGGGATCGGCTGCGGCTTGATGCTGGACGGCAAAATTTACCGGGGACAGCGCGGCAGTGCCGGTGAGATCGGCCATATCACGATCACGCGGGACGGCCCGCCCTGCAAATGCGGCAGTTACGGGTGCCTGGAAAGTATGGCGGCGGCCCCGGCTATGATTAATCGGATCGGCCTGGCAATCCGGGCGGGCCGGGAAACCAGCCTGACCGAGTACGGTTCGCTGGAAGACCTGACGCCCCAGGAGATTGCCAACGCAGCCTACGCAGGCGACAAGCTGGCACGGGAACTATTCGAGAACTCAGGACGTTACATCGGTATTGCCCTGGCTAACCTGATCAACCTCTTTAATCCGGGCATGATCGTGCTGGGCGGCGGGGTAGCAAGCGTGGGCGAGCTGATCATGAACCCGATCCACGAAACTGTTCGCAATCGCAGCCTTTTAGCTAGCTACGAACAGACCCAGATTGTGGTAGGTCAACTCGGACGAGAAGCAGTCGCGCTGGGCGCGGCAATTCTGGTTTTGCAGGAAGTTTTCCGTGGGCCGGAGATTGCTGTAGTTTCTCACTAAGAATTTTACATCGAATTCGGTTAGCAAAATCAATCGAACCAAAAACACCTGCAAATTTTGGCTTGATTGATTTCTGGATAATTGTTCCAATTATTCATGCTTATATAACCTTTACGCCTTTTAATTAAATTAAAGAGCTTAATCGGAGTATAATAAGGCGGCTCCTGTTGCCTGTACAATGGCACTGGGAGACACCAACCATTCGTTTCTAAGGTAGAAAGACCTGTTCGGTTCTTAAACAGAATTCAAAACAAAAGCTTTCTACCAGGTTTAAAGTGCATTCTCTCAAAGGAGGAGAAGAATTGACCAATAAGTTGTATAAGCGTGTAGCGTTGCTGCTAACGCTGGCAATGTTCGCCCTGGTGCTGGCCGCCTGCGGTGATGCCACTAATACTGCCGGAACGGCGGCCACTACCAGTGCCGCCGCTGCGACTACCAGTGCTGCTGCTGCGACTACCAGTGCCGCCGCCGCGACCACCAGCGCGGTGGCGGCTACCACCAGTGCGGCTGTTGCGACCACTAGCGTGGCAGCTACCACAAGCGCGGCTGTCACCACTCCCGCTGCGACAACTGCCGCCGCCGTCACGACTGCCGCCGCGACTACCACGGCTGCTGTCACGACTGCCCCGCCAGCCACGACTGCGGCGGGTACACCGACTCCCAAACCAGCTTCATCCAAAGAAGGTACCCTGGTTATCTGGCTGGATACTAATCGTCGTAAAGCCCTTGATCCCCTGATCAAAGATTTTATCGCCAAGAACAACATCCAGGTGACACTCCAGGAGTTAGACTTCGGCGGTATCCGCGATCAACTCAAACTGGCTGGCCCGGCGGGTCAAGGCCCGGACATCATTATCGGGGCAAACGACTGGTTAGGCGAGTTAGTTTCCAACGGTTTGATTGACCCTGTGGATTTGAGTGCCAAAACCAGCAGCTTCGACCCGGTGGCAATCAAAGCTTTTACCTACAACGGTAAAACGTATGGCTTGCCTTACGCCACGGAAGCAATCGCCCTGGTCTACAACAAAGACCTCGTGCCGACCGCTCCCAAGACCTGGGAAGAGCTAAAGACGGTTGCCAAGAAGCTTCAGGACGATAAGAAGGTTGAACAGGCTTTCACGCTGCAACAGGGCGACCCTTATCACACTTACCCCGTCTTTACCGGCTTTGGCGGTTACGTTTTTGGCAAGAATAGTGACGGAACTTACAACCCTAAAGACCTCGGCCTCGATAACGCTGGCTCCAAAGCCGCCGCGACCGAACTCGATAGCATGGTAAAGTCGGGCTTGCTCAGGAAAGATGTTAGCGGCGATATTGCCAAAGACAACTTCCAGAAGGGCAAGACTGCCATGATCTTTACCGGCCCCTGGAACATCAAGGACTTCAAGGCCGCCAACGTTAACTTTGGGGTAGCGAATATCCCGACCATGAAGGAAACGGCTCGCCCGTTCGTGGGTTCGCAAGGTTTTATGGTCAGTTCGTTTGGCAAGAACAAACTGCTGGCTCAGACCTTCCTGACCGACTTCCTGGCAACCGACACGACCATGAAGGCTATCTACGATGCCGACCCACGGTTCCCGGCCTGGACTTCCGTCCAAGCAGGGGTTGACCCGTTGGTCAAAGCCTTCGGCGAGTCTGCCAAAGTCGGCGACCCGCTTCCAGCCATTCCGCAGATGGCCGGAGTATGGGATAGCTGGACGAAGAGTCTAAACTTGATCTTTCAACAACAAGTAGCTCCTGAGAAAGCGATGAGCGATGCAGCAAACGCAATCAGAGAGAAGATTAAGTAGTCCCGGTGGTAATAAGGGAGGAGGAGCGCAGTCGCGCTCTTCCTTATCCCTCACCGATTGGGCTTTGCGGCTGATAGGGCTGGCTTTCATTGATGGTATTGCCATCTGGTTCGCCCTAACTTTGTATAACAACAACAATCCCATTGCGGCGGTTGTGGTGCTACTCATAACCGCCGGGATCAATGTCATTTTTCTCTCAGAGAGACTATATCCGTTGCGCTGGATGTCGCCCGGTCTAGTTTTGTTGCTCTTGATGGTGATTTACCCGATTTGCTACAACGTCTACATCTCCTTCACCAACAACAGTAGCGGCCATACTTTGAGCAAGGAACAGGTCGTTGATAAGTTCAAACAACAGACCTTTCAACCGAAAGATGCCGAGACTTATAGCTGGACGGCTTATCGCAGTCCAGAGGGTAAGTATCGCCTGGTGCTGCAAAACAAGCAACAAAACAAGAGTTTTATCGGTGACGAAAGCGGTCTGAAACCCTACGACGCCCCGGCAACTCTGCCCGCTTCGATTGACAACTTCCAGAAGCTAAATTCCTTCCAGGCGGCCTCCGCCAGTAAGCAACTTGAAGCACTCAATCTCAAAACGGCAGACCTGGCAATTCAGATTACGTCCTCGACCGAGGCTAAAGAGCTTAAAAGTAAGTATTCCTACGAGGCCGTGAGCAACAAATTGACCGATCTCGAAAGCAACACCGTCTACACACCGGTCAAGGGTACTTTTACGGCTCCCGATGGCAAAACTATTGCTCCTGGTTATGCCGATGTGGTGGGCGGAGATAATTACGGCAAAGTCTTTTCGGATAATAATATTACCGGGCCGTTTGTAGGCGTCTTTATCTGGACGTTCATTTTCGCCGCCTTGAGCGTATTTCTAACTTTCGCGGTCGGTCTGGGGATGGCTCTCATTCTGAACGACGATAAGCTGCCGCTCCGAACGCTCTTCCGGGTTTTGCTGTTTATTCCCTACACTATTCCAGCCTTCATCAGTTCGCTAGTCTGGGCTGGTTTGTTTAGCATCGTAGGGCCGGTCGGCGAAACTGCTAAAACTATTTTCGGACAGGGTTTTAGCTGGTTTTCCGATCCAAACCTGGCAAAGGTAATGATTTTATTCGTCAATACCTGGCTAGGCTATCCTTACATGATGTTAATCTGTCTGGGAGCGTTGCAGTCTATTCCCGGCGATATTTACGAAGCCGCGACGATAGACGGCGCGACCCGCGTACAGAAATTCTGGAGCCTGACTTTGCCGCTCTTGCTGGTATCGGTTGGCCCTCTGCTGATAGGTTCCTTCGCCTTCAACTTCAACAACTTTGGAATTATTCAGCTAATGACGCAAGGTGGCCCCGACGACCCTACTACTACTACCCCGGCGGGTAAGACGGATATTCTGATTACGTACACTTATCGGCTGGCTTTTGCCAGTGGTAAAGGCAGTGATTTAGGGTTAGCGGCGACAATCTCGCTGTTTATCTTCATCATTATCGCCACTATCACAGCCGTTAGCTTCCGCTATACAAAGCAGTTAGAGGAGGTTTACAACTGATGTCTAGTGTAAAAGCTTCTGTCGCCGATAAAGTTACCCCCAGTAAACGCGAAGGTACCATTAGCGGAGCGCAACGTCTTAATATAATCCTGAAGTTAGCCGTTGCTATTTTCGCCTGTTTTGTGTCCTTGTATCCGATAGCCTACGTCATTGGAGCTTCCATTAATCCGACAAATTCAATTTCGGATTTAGTACCGAAAAACGCCAGTTTCAGCAACTACTCGAAATTGTTCAATGACGAGCAATACCCGGTGTTGTTGTGGCTGTTCAATTCGGTAAAGGTAGCGGCCCTCAGCACGATCCTGGCTGTAACACTCACTACGTTTGCCGCTTATGCTTTTAGCCGGTTTCGTTTCGCAGGCCGTCGCCAGGGTTTGCTGGTAATCCTGCTGATCCAGCTTTTTCCTAACACTCTGGCAATCGTCAGTTTGTACCTGCTGCTGCTCCAAATTGGTGATCTCATTCCCTGGCTGGGTCTGAATACGCACGGTGGTCTGATCCTCATTTACAGTGGGGGTGCGCTGGGCTTCAATACCTGGCTGATGAAAGGCTTCTTCGATACAATTCCGAAGGAGCTTGACGAGTCGGGAGTAATTGACGGAGCTACGCGGTCTCAAATCTTCTTCCAGATTTTGCTTCCGCTGATCCGCCCGATCCTGGCCGTAATCGGGATTTTAGCCTTTATCGGAACTTATGCCGACTTCCTGGTAGCGAAAGTTATGCTCACCTCCAAAGAGAATTACACTTTGCCGGTAGGCTTGACGCTTCTGCTGGGTGATAACGGCGGGCAGCGGGCCGCAAACTGGGGTTTGTTTGCGGCGGCGGCTTTGATCGGGGCATTGCCGATTGTAATAGTCTTTTTGTTTTTGCAAAAGCAAATAGTCGGTGGCCTTACTACCGGAGCCGTGAAGGGGTAGCTTTTAGCCTATCCTGCTTTGATTTGATGTCTGTAGACAGAGGCGTGTATACGCCTCTTTTTTGTGAAAGGAATTTCGTCTATGCCTACTACAAGCCTGAGTCGGGCCATCACCCGGCAGTTGCGAAACGGCAACTTACCTCATCTGCCACCGCCCGCCTCGCCAGTATCTAGCTGCGTGCAACTGGATTTTGAAGGACTACCTACGGCCTTCCCCGAAGCAGTCTTTACCGACCCGCGCCGCGAGCATGGCTGGCGGGTAGCCTTAGCTTATGCAGGCGACAATCTATGGCAAACCTCGATCCTGCTGCCCCAGGAGCCGACTGTGCTGACCTACCATTTTGTACTGGCCGATGGCACTAAGGTACAGGAGCATCGCCAGCGCGAAGGCGTAACCGAACCGCTCTTTGGGGAGTGGATAGACCAGGATTTTAAGATCGCAGTCTACAACCCGAAAGGCACTCCACCCGCCTGGGTGGCCGGACAGGTCTTTTACCAGATTTTTCCCGACCGCTTTGCCCAGGCCGACCCTCAAAACCTCTACCGGGGCGCGATGACAACTTATCAATACGAGGTCATCTTGAAAAAGTGGGATGAGCTACCCGAAAATCCGCCCAAAAGCCGGGACTTTTTTGGCGGTGATTTGCGCGGGGTTATCGAAAAGCTGGACTATATTCAGAACCTGGGCGTTACCTGTGTTTATTTCACGCCTATCTTTGCCTCTCCCACCAATCATCGCTACGATGCCAGTGATTACCACCAGATTGACCCTCGCTTTGGCACCGAGGAAGAGCTGCGCGAACTAATCGAGAAAGCTCAGTCACGGGGTATTCGAGTGATGCTGGACGGGGTGTTTAATCATTGCTCCCAGCACAGCCTTTACTTCCTGGCTGCTCGTGCCGACAAGCTTTCACCCTATTATCGCTGGTTCAATTTCCCGCAGTGGCCGGACAAGTGGGAAGGCTGGATAAACGTCCTGGATATGCCGGAGTTCGTGGAATGTCCCGAAGTCGAGGATTTTTTCTTTGGCCCGCAGGGGGTGGCGCAACACTGGTTGAGTTATGGCACGGCGGGCTGGCGCACGGATGTGACACCCTGGATTACGGACGAATACTGGCGACGCTTTCGAGCCGCCGTGCGCCGGACTTACCCCGACGCGTACCTGATCGCCGAAGATTGGGGCGATGCCAGCCCCCGCCTGTTGGGAGATAGTTTTGACGCTACCATGAACTACCGTTTTGGTTATTCGGTGGGAGGCTGGGCCGGGGGCAAGCTGACTTCCGCCGAACTCGATGACCGACTGGAAACGCTGCGCCGCGATACTCCTCCGGCTCAATTCCAGACTCAGCTTAATCTGCTGGGTTCGCACGATACGGTTCGGATATTGACCAAACTCGAAGGCTATAAAGAGCGCGTTAAGCTGGCGGTTGCCTTTATGCTGGCCTATCCGGGCGTCCCGATGATTTACTATGGCGACGAAGCCGGAATTGAAGGAGATTTTGCCGAGGATAGCCGCCGCCCGTATCCCTGGGAGGCTCCCGACCAGGAATTGTTGGGCTTCTTCCGCCAGGCGATCAATACCCGCAACGCCAGCGACAGCCTTAAATTCGGCGATGTTTCGACGGTTTATGTCAATGAGGCCGGATACGGCCTGGTGCGTCAGGTCGGAAACGATTTTATCCTGGCCCTTTTTAATAACGGCCCGACGCCGCTAGACTTTAGCCTCCCGCTCGACCCGGCCTGGCCCGCCGGGGCCTGGCGCGACCTTCTGAGCGACGCGACCCAGGTTAAAACCCAGGTTGAGGTCGAGAACGGCCAGCTAAAGCTCACCCTTCCGGCTTTTGGGGCGGCCTGGTTAACCCCTGAACAAAGTTAATTCTTTCCGATCTTAAAGCCAGGTAATCGGCCCAAAACACGTGTTTTGGGCCGATTACTTAGCTCCACCATTTGCCGACATATCGAAGGGCCGAGCAAGCCGGGAACGGCTAAATTTACTGCACCTGGATGCCGGGTTTGTATTTAGGTAGGCGGAAGGTGATGCGAGTGCCTTCGTTGGGTCGACTCTCGATTTGCAATTCGTAATCGAAGCCGTAAATACTTTTGAGACGGTCGTTGACGTTGTTCAAACCCACACCGTATTGCGTACCGCTTCCACTACGGCGTTTGAGGGCCTGCCGCAATTGCTCAGGGGTCATGCCAACGCCGTCATCGGCCACAGTAAAGAGACATTCCTCACCGCTATCTTCGGCGATAATGGTTACTTTACCCTGGCCGACTTTCTTGCCAATGCCGTGCCGGACGGCGTTTTCTACCAGGGGTTGCAAAATTAGCACTGGCACAACCGTCGGCAATACTTCCGGCTCGATCCGGTATACCGCACTTAGCCGGTCGCCAAAGCGGGCTTTCTCGAAAGCCAGGTAGAGATGAACATATTCTAGTTCTTCGGCAAAGGTGCTGAATTCGCCGTGCTTTTTGAAAGTGCGGCGGGTGAAGTCGGCGAACTGCACGATCAGTTCGCGGGCGGTTTCGGGCCGGGTGCGGATAAATGAAGCAATCGTATTGAGCGTATTATAGACAAAGTGAGGTGAAATCTGACTTTGCAAAGCTTGCAGTTCGGCCTTCGCCAGTCGCTCGGTTTTGCGGTCGAGTTCACTTAGCTCCATCTGCGTACTCATAAGTTGTGCCAGGCTGGAAGCAATTTTAATTTTACCGGCACTGAGGGGGGCTTGCTCGTTATAAAAGAGGCTCAGGCAAGCTACCGTGTGCTTTTGCAGCTTGAGCGGAGTAGCGACCAGGGCGGTCAGAGGGCCACCGGGGGTCAGGTAGGGTGCGCCCAGGTCGTGAGCGTGCTGCCCGACACGGGTACGCCCCTGGCGAATTACCTCTTTGCACAGGGTAAAGTTGACTGGTAGCTTACCCGATAACGAAGTCTGGCCGTCGCCTACGAAAGCCAGCACCGTATCGGTGGTAGCAATAGCGACGGCTGCCGCCTTCGTGTAATCGTAGATTAGCTGGGCGGTTTTTTCCGCCGTAGCCCGGTTGAGGCCCTGGCGCAGGTAAGGCAGGGTGCGATTTGCCAGTTGCAAAGTCTCGAAGGTCGCTTCTTCCTGGCCTTGCCCGAAAGATTTACCGCGCCGGATCACCAGCAAGGCCACGAGCGTACCTACCACGATGGTAAAAATTAGCTGGGTGAGAATTAAGACCCCAAAATTGATCTGTTCCATAGTCAGGCTACAATATACAGTCTATATAAACTTCAACAGTTAAGTCGTGAGTTAAGTCGTGCTTAGCAGGTTTTGCAAAACTCGTCTTTTTTCTTTGAAAAAAGGGGCTTTCAGGCTTTCAACCTTAACATACTTCCAGTGTTTCGTCACGCTCTCCGCCAGTTCGTTAAATTCGGTTATTAGCGGTTTTTGTTATCCAAAATAATATGTTACAATCGCCCTCACTTCTACTTTTGATAACCCGTTACCTGGATGAACTTGAACAAGGAGATTTATTACTCGTGGAATATCTTCAGGCTATAATCCTCGGCGTGGTCGAGGGTTTGACCGAATTTTTGCCGGTTTCTTCGACTGGACACCTGATTATCGCAGGTCAGATTTTAGGTTTTACGGGCGAAAGAGCCAACACATTCGAGATTTTCATCCAGCTTGGGGCAATCCTGGCAATTGTAGTGCTGTACTGGCGGCGTTTTCTGGGGTTGCTAGATTTCAAAGAACGCGAAGGCTTTCACGGGCTGAACGGCCTGGCCCTCCTGCTGGTAGTCAGCCTACCCGCGGGGATAATGGGCCTGCTGCTGCGGGATTTTATCAAAAGCAACCTGTTTAATGTCACGACCGTCGCCATTGGCCTCGCCATCGGTGGGTTAGCCTTGATTTTAGTTGAGCGGGTCATTCCAAAACCGGAAAAGGTCGGGCTGGATTCACTGACCTGGCGCGAAGCTCTGGTGGTTGGATTGTTTCAATGTCTGGCCCTGTGGCCCGGCGTTTCCCGCTCGGCTTCAACTATCGTCGGCGGCTTGCTTTACGGAGTAGATCGGCGGACGGCAGCAGAGTTTTCCTTTTTCGCTGCCGTGCCAGTGCTGTTTGCGGCTACTTTTTACGACCTGATCAAGAGCCTTAAAGTGTTGCACACTTCGGATATACCCTTATTTGCGGTCGGTTTTATCGTCGCTTTTCTTACGGCCCTGGTCGCCGTCAGGTTCTTCTTGAGCTGGCTCAACCGGGCCACCCTGAGCATCTTTGGCTACTACCGTCTGGTCGTAGCTGTGCTGGTCCTGATTTTCCTCAGCTCGGCCACGATTAGCGGTTAGCCTTCCGCCCTCAGTCCAGGCTGGACTGAGGGACAGTAATATTCGGGGACGGGGTACTTTTACCGCCGAGAGCTTTTTGCAAATTGCTTAAAGCGTTTCAAGCGGGTCAAAATAAACGTCAGTCAACATTCCGCGCCAGGCCATAAAGCCCTGCTCGATTACCGGCCTGGCCCGTGACGGCACTATATGCAGGGCTTCTTCCTCCTCAAAAAAGCCCGCCTCTAGCGTTTCGAGCGGATGAAGCTTTAACTCGCTCGAAAGAGCTTCACACAGAAAGGTCAGCGCGATATTGTGGATCGCGGCGGGATTAAGGTCGGTCGCGCCGGTAGAAGTCGCTCGGCTAAGGCGAGTGTCGCGCACAGCAATCAGCTTGAGTGGCCGGGCCTCGATGCCGGTTTCTTCGCGGATTTCCTTGACGATGTTCTGGGCCGGGGTCAGGCCCACTTCCAGCCAACCAGTCGGCACAAACCACAAACCACTATCACCGCGTTTGCCCAACAAAAGCCGTCCCTGCGGATCGAAGCAGACGGCCCCGGTGCTAACTTTCGGGGTGACATAGCCAGAAGCTCCGGGCGTAACCTGGGCTAACCAGCCTGCTCTCAACTCGGCGGCCAGGGAAGTCGAGGACGCCTCGAACCCACCGGCTAAAATTTCGGCCATTTCTCCGGCTAATTCGATGATACGCTCGTAGCGTTCACGTTCGTAAAGCTGTTGGCTCCAGGCCAACCCGCTTCGGGCGGCGGCACTGATTGAATTGAGCCGGATCGCTATTTCTTCATTTGGTTCCATTTTAAATTTGCCAGTTTTCTTTCTATAATAACTCTTAGCAGCCAGCCACAAACACCTGGCCGCGACCCTGGGAACTCACAACTTAGCGGCTTGCGGCACTGAGAAAATCGCGGGCATCCCACAAAGCCGGAAAGATTTTCTGATATTTAAGCGTATTTCGCAAATACGGCAGGCTATCGAAATATTCTTCTTCATCCTGGGCCATTCCGCCGTAAGTTTCGGCCCCGGTCCCGGCTTTGCGCCCGATCATCCGTGTAACCATCGCAATATGATCGGTTCGCCAAAGCTCGATATTTTGCTCGAAACGCACCAGACTTTCCGCCAGAGCCATAATATCTACGTTTGGGTTAGCGTGACGGGCGGGCAACAACACCCGGCCTAGCTTGTACGCGACTGTGGCCGGGAGATCGTCGGCAGCGATAATGCCCCGGTCTACCAGCAAAGCCATGACGGCGGTATTGAGCGAAGGAGCTTCCCACATTTCCACTAAATCCTGGGTCAGTAAGCGCATCCGTTCGACGGTGCGGCGGTACTGCGGGTCGCGCAACCCGGCACTAAGCTCGATAGCCCGAAACTGGTAACTTTCAACGCCACTTCCGGCCTTTAGCTCGTCCCGGAACTCGATGTAATCCGCCGCGCTCATCGTCTGAGGGATATGAATCATGCGGCCAAACAGCCCGAAGATGTCGGCTACCCGGCGGGCCAGAGCCTCGGCTTCCCAGATACGGGCCGGGCGTTCTTGCAATAAGCGGGTGGCCTGGCGGATCGAGTGGATTACCGCCGGGAACCAGACCTCGAAAGCCTGGTGCGCCGTAATAAAGGTTAGCTCGTCCTGGCTACTGGCTCCGTCAGCTTCCGGGCGGGGGTGATGCTCACTCAGAGTGTGGCGGCTAAACGAGAGCAACCGGGCCGCCGGAACCACGTCCTCGAACCGCACCACTTGCGGCGCGGGCTGTTCGTGCGTGGCCCACAGGAGATCGCCAAAATCACGCTGGATCGTATTGAAAGAGTCGGTATGAGTCAGGATCAGGTCGCGCAAAGAATTCAGGAGGCGGTCGCTCACCGCGTCGGGTAAATCCGGCTCCAGGCGAAACAGGCCAATCTGACTTTCTAGCTGGCGAGTTAGCCGGGCCACGCTGTGAAAAACTTCTAGCTGGCTGGTGTTGGCCGAAGCAAAGCGGAAGTTAAAGTCAGCCTGGCGGCGCAACAGTTCTGAGCGCAAAATTACGCCTTGCTGCAACATAATCCGCCCGACTTCAACGCAGCGGTTGGCCCGCTTGATTGCCGCGTAACATTCGGTCGGCGAAAGCCGAGGCGCATTTTCGGCCAGGTGCAACAGGGCCGCCAGTTCTTTCTCCTGCAAATTCCACCAGAGGGTATACGAGTACAGACCCGAACAAAGCAAAATTTCGTCTACCGTCTCTGCCTGGGGGTAGAAAGTCGCCAGCAAGCCCGGCACGCCGATATAGCTGCAATAATGCGCCCGGTCAGGCCGTCCAAAACTATGCTGGCAACGCGGCAGTAATTCTTCACCCACGGATTCCGGCATACAATCATCCTCCTATTGCCACGACTCATCCTTCCCCTGAAACTATTATAGCATCGCTACCCTTCAATCCGACACTAAAAGACCTTGTAGAGCCTGCACATTAAGCTTGAACTTAAAAACCAGAGGCCGACCTCGCACGTGCGAGATCGGCCTCTGGTCAGTGATTAGCAGGATAAATTTCAACTAACTCAGCGGCAGTTCCACCGAGACGACCGGCTTGCTATCTCTGTCGCGCAAGGTAAACTTGTAGCTCAGGTCGGTAAGGTTCTTTGGAACCTGGAAAGCGAACCAACCGCGCACCTTTTCACCTTTAGCAAGCTCTTTGCTACTTGGAAACTCCGGCTTGCGACCAATAATCTCGATGGTGTAAATCTTAGGGTTGGCACTTTCCACCAGTAACCCATTCACAATACTGACCTTAATCGGCCCGTCCTGCTCGTTGGTTACGGTTACGTCCACCATAATGTACTCGTTGCCCGCATCCGGCTGTTTAGATAAGCCAGGGATGGCATTGGCATGCTCGACCGAGTTAAGCGTGACCACTACTCCATTGTCCTTACTTTCGGTCTTTTTGCCGCCAGAGACAGCCGGAGCCTGGGTTGTGGCAGGAGCGGCACTCGGTGCGACCGCAACCGGGGTTTGACTGGCTTTCGACAGCGAGTTGAAAATGTCCTTGCCGATAATCGCTGTCACCAACACTTTGTGACCCATTAGCTGGTCGGTCAGCTTCTTGAGGCTATCGGCCTTGAGGCCTGGTACATCCAGTTTCTTAGCAATTTCGGCGGCATCTGCCGGTAAAACCTGAATACCCACCAGTACATCATCCTCACCCGTCTTCGAGTAAAGACCCGTCACGTTACCGTCAGTGCTTTTGACTGGAGCGGTCGAGCCGGGCAAACTGTACTTGTAACCATCGTCGGTTAGCCCCATATCCACCAATTTAGCCACATCATCCAGCTCATCATTTGAAACATACATTTCCACGCTCGCATCACTCAGGCCACTCTTAGTCGTTTGCTGCGAGAATTCGGTGACCGTCGCCTCGTCAAACTCAATCTCATCCAGCGCGGCCAGGTTGGGTGCAGTCGGGCTGGTCGCCGGAGCGGACGGTTTAGCTGCTGGTGCTGTAGTAGAAGGAGCTTTGGTAGCCGCCACCGTAGTAGCTGCCCCAGTCGTGGCGGCAGAAGTGGTAGCCCTGGCTGTCGTACTGACCGCAGCCGTCGTGCTGGCGGCAGAGCCACCAGTTCCGCCGGAGGTCAGGTTAGTTTTGCCATCAACGGTCGCCAGCATCAGGCCGGTCGAACTAGCCGGTACATCGTACAGAGCAAACATTAGGCCCGTGCTTCCGGCGGCCAGTTGTTGCTCGTACTTGTACCTGTCCTGACTATACATTGCGCTGTAAGGCTTTAAAGCATCCCGGAAATAAACTTTCCCCTGGCTGTCTACCAGGCAGGCGTTCGGCTCCATGACAGTAATAGAACTGCCGTTATTAATCTCAAACTTCACCACCAGAAAAACTCCGCGAGTGGCTTGAACCACCGTGCCAGTCTGCTGGTGCTTGAGTTCGGTAACGGCATCTACCGTCAAAACCTTGTTGGCAATTTTGTTGTTGGTGTAAACCTGGCCGAGCAATTCTTGCCCTATTTTAGAAGAACTGACGGCGGAAGTCGAAGTAGTTCCCGCAACCGTCGTGCTGGCGGTGCTGCTAGTAGTAAGGGCCGAAGTCGAAGCTGGAACACTGGTGACAGAATCTCCACACGCTCCCAGCGCGAGAGCGGTAATGACTAACAAAACGAGGGCCAGGTAAAATCTTCTAGCCTTGTGCATGGTTGAATGTCTCCTTAAAAATCAAAAAATGCCTTATCACTGAATAAACTAATCACTGGAAAAAAGAGAGGGGGTGAGAGAACCTCACCCCCGAAGGGAACAGGTCGTTTAGCGGCGTTTCGCTACGACCGCACCGACAAAGCAGCCCAGGGCAATCAGGGCTGCGGCCAGACCGAGGTACAGACCCAGCCCGGTACTGGTCGAGGCTTCACCAGTCGAAGAAGTGCTGGTAGCCTGGGTAATTTTTAGCAGGGTGAAAGCCGCACCCAGCAAAGCCAGCACGATTCCGGCAATCGCAAAACCTTTCTTGTTTAGCAACAGACCGAGGACACCCATCAATAGCACTAATCCTCCAAAGAAAAGGGATACCACACCAGGATTGCCGGAAGCCTCGGCTAAATAGGTGGCAATAGACGATTTGGCTCCACTCAACCCACCCATCCCACTAATGGTGAACTGCTCGCCAGCCAGGTTAATGTTGTACCAGGCCAGGAAAGGACTTGCTATCAGGGCTAATCCACCCAGGCTCGCGGCGGCATAAAGCGGCTGAAACTTGCGGGCAACAACGGTTTGGGTGGACGCACCATAGGACTGATTGATTGTCTGGCTCATTGTGGTTTTCCTTTCAGATTGGGCTAGTTCGCTCACTGGACGAACTGGCTATAACTTTTCTCAACATTTCGTTTGGTCTATCTCTTAGCACCAGATTGGTGTTGATATAGTTATATCTCAAGGTGCGGCCAGCTCCTATAAAATTTTTTGGGTTTTGTTTGGCAAAAGTTTGGTTTTTTTTTAGCGGATAAATATTAGCGGTTAGAAGCCACAATTCAAACTCCCGGTAAAATAGCGGGCCGCCCTCGCTACAACGGCGGGACAACCGGGCTATGTTATAATCGGAAGGCAGACCCTTACAGGACAAAATTAAGGGAGGAGACCAAAAAATGTTTCCACTTGGAAAAGGCCAATACTCGAAACAGGCCCACGTAGCCTTGCCGGAAGGCACTTTCGAGGACGAACACGGGCGCGAGGGCTTTTATGGGCGAGTATCGCAACTCTATCACCAGCACCCACCGACCGGGTGGACGAGAATCGAAGGACCACTCAAGCCACGGGCGGTCAACTGCCGCAAATTAGCTAAAGCTCCCCGCTTGCGCGAAGACGATCCTTTTGGAGAGCCAGTCACGTTTCTTTACAACGACGACCTGGCTTTGCGGATCGCCCGGCCCGCCGGGGCGATGGTCTACTACCAGCGCAATGCCGATGCCGACGACGTTTATTTCATCCATCAGGGGAGCGGCCAGCTTCAAACCGATTACGGCCCGATGCGCTACGAGCGGGGCGATTACCTGGTTATCCCGCGTGGCACGACCTACCGCATGTTGCCCGACGGCGGAGCGGGCGACGAGTTTTACTTGCAGATTGAATCTTTTAGCGAGGTCAAAGTGCCGGTAAACGAGCGGGGAATGCTGGGTGTTCACGCGCAGTACGACCTGAATGTGTTAGAAACGCCTGAACCGAAAGCTGCCGACGCGGGCGACCTGACTGGAAGCAAGCCGGGGCCAGAAGGGGAACCGGAATGGGAAGTGCGGATCAAACGTGAAGGGCAGTATACTTCGGTTTTTTACCCGTTCAATCCGCTTGACGTGGTAGGCTGGAAAGGTGATCTTTGCCCACTCAAACTTAATATCAAAGATTACCGACCGATCATGAGCCACCGGGGACACCTGCCGCCCAGCGTCCACACGACTTTTCTGGCAACCAACTTTGTGATCTGCTCGTTTGTGCCGCGCCCCTTCGAGACCGACCCGGAAGCGGTGCGAGTGCCGTTCTTCCACCGCAACATTGATTACGATGAGGTCTTGTTCTACCACGACGGCAATTTCTTCAGCCGCCACGGCATTGACGCCGGGATGGTGACATGGCATCCCCAGGGCATCCACCACGGCCCGCACCCTAAAGCCGCCGGAGCTGTCCGAGATAAAACCCAGACCGACGAGTACGCCGTGATGCTGGATACGCGCCGCCCTCTGCATTTTTCTGCCGAAGGGCAAGCCGCCGAATGGCCGGAATATCACATGAGTTGGGCTATGTAGTAGTCGTTCAAGGCCAATAAAAGACCCGATCTTCGTCGGCTCTTTTATTGGCTTTTTTAGAACTTTTAAGCAAGCTGCCTTTTACAAACGCTCACCGACCTGGCCGCGCCGGGGTCACCAAGAAAGGCGGGGGTGGGTCAACTGTACCAGGCGGTGTCATAGGGACGAGTGGAGAGGCCGGAGAAGTGGGGGAAGTATTCAGGCCAAACCCTGGCAACTTGAAGCGGAAGAACCAGGGGCCACCGGGCAGCAATTGAAGCTGAGAAGGCGGACGGTACATGTTGCGGTTGGCCGAGTCCGAGGCCAGACGCACCAGTAAACTCCACTCACCTGTCTGGCCTAAAAGGGAATTCTTGATCTGTATAACGGTCAGTCCGTCCAGGCTGGCAAAGATTTGTTGCAAACTGCCTAAATCGTCATTATAGTCATTTTTGAGGTAAAGGCCGTTAGAATTCAGTTCGTAATCAATTCGACTGTTCAGACCACGCAGGTAGAAACGGGTCATGTCTCCGCGCCGCACAACTTTCTCAAAGGTAACGGTCTGGCTCTGGGCGGTATCGCTCTGGTTGAAAGCCATTATTTGGGTCGAATTCTGGTAAGTTGTCCTCAGGTCAAAGCTAAATGGCCCTTGTATCGAAGCGGGCGACCCATCGCCGGAGCGGTACTCCGGCTTGTAATGCTCACTGTAAGTATTTGCCGGTTGGAGAGAAAAGCCTCCAATTTCCAGCCGTAGCTTGAGCCGACTGCCGACTGCAAGCCCGCTCAGGCTTGAGGAGTCAAACCACTCTTCGCCGCCCCTCTCATCCAGAGCCATATTATAATGAGTTTTAGCCTGGCCTATTTGCTCATACGAGTCATCAGCATTGTGAAAATCTACCTGATCGTTGGGTATGCCACCGAGCCGTTTGAGTTCACGACCCTGTTCGTCAAACAAATGTGCATCAAAGGGTGCGTAAGCGTGATTATAGGGTTCGTAGCCGAGATTATTGCGTCCGCCCACTACATAGCCAATCGTGACACGATCATTGTCAACTCGCACCTGGGGAATGTATAAGACAAAGCAGCCCGATGCGATAGTGCGCTCATTTTGCACTACCGTGGGCTTACTGCGACAGTAAACCCAAGACTCATAAGTGGCACTATAGTTCTTGTAGGGATCAGACCGTAACAACCCGAACAAACCCAGCAGCACCATTCCCAGCAGGAAAAAAGCTAAGAAAAGACGGCGGCGGCGCGGAAGGCCTAACCTTGTGCGGGCGGGACGGGCAATGTTACGCAGCACTTTAGGCCGGGGCAAAGGGACGGCGTAACTTTCCGCTTCGCGGGCTTGCAGAATGTGGGCAATGCTAAGGTTCACCAGTTCCGGCGGGGGAGACTGGTGACGGCAAAGCAGGTCTAGTTCGCCTACAAGCCGGGTCAGGGCCGGGTCGTCGCCCACCCGTAGCAGGTCAGGGTATTTGCTATAGATTGATTGGGTGTGCTTCATAGAGCCTGCCCCTTGTACTGCTTGCGTAGGGTCTGGATCGTGCGTAAGAGTTGCTTTTGGACGGCTTCTTCGCGCTTGCCGACAATTACGGCTATCTCGCGGGCGGTAAAACCGGCGGCAAAGCGCAGGGCCAGCAGTTCGCGTTTGTCCGGGGCCAGGCGGTCGAACAAACTCTGCAACTGACCCAACCGTTCTTGCTCCAGAAGGGCCGTTTCGGGGTCGTCCTCGGTCAGAGGTTGTAGAGCTTCGGGCAGGACATCCCAGGTTACGGTCGGCTGATGACGGCGGAAATTGTCCACCGCCAGGTTGTGAGCAATCCGAAAAAGCCAGGCCGCAAACGGTAATTGTCGCTCGCGGTAGGTCGGCAAAGCTTTAAGGGCTTGCAAGAAAACTTGCTGGGTCGTATCGGCGGCGTCTTCGTCGCTGGAACTGTGCAAGCATAGATAGCGGTAAACCGCCCCCAGGTAACGCTGGTACAACAGGTCGAAAGCGGCAGGGTCGGTGCGGGCCGCCTGCACCATCCGAGCTTCCTCCTGGCCGGTTACACTTTCACTCTGGCTCCTGAACGGAGCCGAAGCGGTAGAGATAACTCTTGCCCCGTCCTGCAATAGGCCGAGTCCAAATCGCTTCATGCAAACTCCCTTCAAATCTAGCAAGCATTGTCGGGTCAAATGCCGTACTATTATTTATAACGCAACCGTTCGCAGATTCGGACATGCTAAATACGGGTCTGTCGTAACTATTTCGCCAGGTAAGGCCAGGTTGGGTCAGAGGGAAAAGCTATCCAAAAGAGCAGGTTGACGCCAGGAGGTTTTAGTTGTTAAGATGACGACGACAACTTTTTAGCCGGGTATTGCCAGAGTAAGATAAGAAGAAAGAAAGAAAGTGCAGAAATTTTGACCAAGACTTCTTCTGGCGTCCTGACGATTTCTTGCCCAGACCGGCGCGGAATTGTCGCCAGCGTGACGACTTTTCTGGCCCAGCACGGCGCAAACATCCTGGATGCCAGCCAGCATAGCGATACCGAAGCAAACGCCTTTTTTATGCGGGTGCAGTTCGATCTGGCCGGAATGAACCTGGAACGAGTCAAAATTGCTCCGGCTTTCGAGCGGGTAGCAAAGAGCTTTGAAATGAGCTGGCAATTGCACTTCTCCGACCAGCCCCGGACGACCGCGATTCTGGTTTCGACGCTCGACCATTGTTTGTACGACTTGCTTTTGCGGCAACGGGCCGGTGAACTGCAAACCCGCATTGCCCTGGTAATCAGCAACCACGAAATTTTGCGCCCGGTAGCCGAAAGTTTTGGGTTGCCTTTCCTTTATTTGCCGGTTGAAGCCGACCAGCGGGCCGCGCAGGAGAACCGCCTGACCCAGGCTCTGGACGAGTGCGGAGCCGAGCTAATCGTGCTGGCCCGCTACATGCAAATTCTCTCGCCAGCCTTTGTCGAACGCTACCCCTCGCGCATCATCAACATTCACCATAGCTTCTTACCGGCCTTTGTAGGAGCCAGACCCTATCATCAGGCTTACGAGCGAGGCGTGAAGATGATCGGGGCGACCAGCCATTATGTCACCCAGGAACTTGACCAGGGGCCGATTATCGCCCAGGATGTAGCCCAGGTCAGCCACCGCGATAGCGTGGCCGACCTCATTCGCAAAGGCCGCGACCTCGAACGTACCGTCCTGGCACGGGCCGTCCGCGCTCACCTGGACGACCGGGTTTTAGCCTACGGGCGGCGCACCGTCGTCTTTGATTAAAAGTAACCGTTCAGGCAGCTTTGATTAACCCTCAGCTTTGATTTAAGATCATCCTTACCTCGTCCCCTGGCGTTAGCTGGGCCAGGAGAGGCAAATCCACGCTTAAGACAGTGCCGATAATAGGATAACCGCCCGTCACCTGATGGTCGGCCATCAGGACAATCGGCTGACCGTTGGCCGGAACCTGAATAGCCCCAAAGACTGCGCCGCAGGCCGGAATCTGGGCCAGATCAGGCCCACGATGCGTCAGAACCGGCCCTCTTAGCCGCATTCCCATGCGGTCGAATTCGTCCGAAACCTGATAAATCGAACTAAACAGGGCGTCGTAAGCTTCCGGCCTGAAATGCTCCTGATAAGGGCCGGGAACAACCCGCACCGCTACCTGACGGCTGTAAGGGAGGCGTTGGCCGGGCGGAAAAAGGCGTCCGGCAGCCGAGGGCAAACTCCGCAGGTGCGGCGCATTGGCCCGCAGTCGGTCGCCCGCTTGCAAAGAACGCCCCAACCCTTCGTAGCCGCCCAACCCGGCTTTGAGGAAAGTCGAGCGGCTACCCAGCACCAGTGGCCCGGCCCAACCTCCGTGTACTCCCAGATAGGCCCGCCCGCCCCACTCTCGATTTGCGCCCGCGCCCGACCCAAAGTCGAGAATTTGACCGGGCCGCACAAAAACCGACATCCACATCGGCACTGGTCGCTCGTTCAGGGTCGGGCCTAGATTGGCTCCTGTAAGGGCGATCAGTACCGGGTTGTGAAAGAGTAGACGCGGGCCTTGCAGCGTAATTTCGAGGGTAGCCGCGTCGGGTGAATTCTGCACCAGCGTGTTAGCGGCAGCGTGCGCGGCCTGGTCGAGTGCGCCACCGGGCGGCAAGCCGTAGCGTCGCCCGGCAGATCGGCCCAGGTCTTGCAAGGTCGTCAGCAAGCCGCCTTCCAAAACCTCGACCGTCAGGCCCCCCGGCGTGGTACTCATTCGACCCCTTCGCCAGGGGCCAGCGACCGACCGGCCAGGGTCAAAGCGGGCAGGGCTGCCGCTTCGACCGAATAAAATTGCACGCTATCACCCGGCAGAAAACGCACTGGCGGCTCCTGCGCGGCATCGAACAGACTGAAAGGCGTATAGCCAATCAAATTCCAGCCTCCCGGCATCGCCAGGGGATAAACGCCGGTCAGCCCGGCAGCCAGGGCCACCGTACCGGCCTTGACGCGTGGGCGAGGACTGGACAGCCGAGGGGCATCCAGGCCCGGCGGCAAAGCTCCCAGGTAGGCAAAGCCGGGCGCAAAACCCACCAGATAAACGCTGTAAACCGTTCCGGTGTGCAACTTGATTACTTCGGCCGGGGTCAGACCATTACGGAGGGCCACGGCTTCGAGGTCTGGCCCATCCGCACCGCCATAAAGCACCGGAAGGCGATGCCGCCGCGTGACCGGCCCTTCGACCTGGCTCGATCCTTGCCAGGCAGCCAGAGCCAGCGAGATTTGACCTTCCAGCCAGTTCTTCACCTCGGCAGGCGGCACGCGAACCGGGTCGAAAGGCACCAGCACGCTATCGTAGCCCGGCACAAACTCTAGCGGCCAGCCGTCCTTTTCCGGGACGGCCTGCTGCAACCGGGTAGCCAGCCACCGCGCCGCCAGCATCTGCTCGTACTTGACCGCCGACGGCAAATCAAGATGTTGGTTATCGCGCTCACCCGCCCGCCAGCGCACCAGCCAGGCCCGGTCGCCCATTGGCCTGAGGTCAATCTGCCCGGTACTCGTCAAAAGTTGTGCCATTTTTAGAGCCTTTTAAAACTAATCCATCCAGCCAACCGTAAAAGCATAGAGCTATTTTGCCAATGCTAACATGCGCTTTTGCAATAAGAAAAACAGGCAAAGCCCGGCTAGAGTTCGACCTGAAGTATGCCACGAAAGCTACCTTCAGAACACCCTTTAGTGAATGACAAAGGAATGAAAATTGCTGATATAATAATGCCATAAACCATATTTTCTGGCAATTTAACAGCTTACTGCTATAGGCCAATTCTATTCCTGATAGTTACAAGATAAATAAATAATTTAATAGCTATGAAATTTTAATTAAAATCACAGTTTTCCGTAACAGCATCGTAACAAAATCAGGCTAAAATACAATTAGGTCGCATACAAGGCGGTGTATAGGTCAGGGATTTTTGAAGGGTAATGTAAGAAAGTAGTTTCACCAAGAACAGGGGTACGTTATGACGGATTTAAGCCTTAAAAAACTGGAAATTGTTCTGAATGCAATCCGCACTTTTAGTTTAGAAGGGCTTCTCAGGGTAAGTCAGGAGAAAAATTGCATAGCCCTGGTCTATAAGGGTGGACACTTGATTAATGCCTACTATGACCAGCCTACCAGGAACGACAATAGCGAAGACTTGCTTTATGACCTGTTAAACTGGCAAGAAGGGCAGTTAAAATGGCAGGCCGGAACAGTCTCGACCGATCAGACCCTCGATGAGCAACAGGAAGCCGACTTTTATCAGGCTCTGGAAGAACTAGCCCGGCGCGGCCTCTTTGATCAACCCCAAGCAGGCGATCAAGTGGCTCTGGCTCGCTTTCTCTCTAACGCAGAGGCGGCGATGACCCCGGCCTTAGCTTCAACTCCGCAAACAGCCTCTGCAATTAAAGCGATGCCGCTCCCACCCGGCCAACCTTACACTCTTCCTCACCAGGTAAGTAGCCTCGAACTAATGCTAGCTCGTTTGCAGGAGAGTCGTTTCAACGGCTATATCAATGTGCACCCTCAGGCTACTATTGCCCTTGAAAAAGCCTTACTGGTAATCGAAGAAGGTCTACTGAGCACGGCTTATCTGGAACTGACCTGGCAAAAATTGCACGGAGCCGCCGCCTGGGAAAAGCTTAAAACTCTGCCCGGTTTGCCCAAGTGTGAGATTGTGACCGTCGCTCCCGACCTGTTGCGGGCCTACAAAGCCCTGCTCAGTAGCACTCCCACTTACGGCGACCTCCCGGCAACCTGGGCCAATTTCAAAGGGCTACTGGCCTCTTTCGAGCGCAGCAAACGGAGCGGGGTAATCCGGCTCAAGCTGGGAGAAATTGAACTGTTTGAGTTTATCAGTGCCGGGCGGCAACTTGGAACGTATGGCCCGGAGGCCGGAGGAGTGCGGTTGAAACCGTTGAACGGCCTGACCCTTGTGCTGGAAAATGCTAAAGCCCAGATCGAGGTTTACCTTAGCCAGAACACTAACCTGGTCGAACCCCTTATGAGCCTGAACTCGACCGAGGCGACAACCCTGGCCGGAACGTTATCTGCGGTAGTCAGCCTCTTGAGCGACTTGATGCCTACGGGCCGGGCCGACCAACACCTGTATCAGCTTACCGAGCAGTTAACGGGCCGCTACCCGTTTCTAAGCAACCTGCCCCGCCTGATACCCGGTGCAAACCTTGAGATGACGGCAGCCCGCTATAGCAACTGGTTGAGCAACCTGCACAGCCCCGACCGCACGGTTGTTTTCAAAGCTTTCGAGGAACTGTTAGAACGTTACTTGCAGCCAACTTGCTTGCAGATTGGGCCACCGGTCTTCCACGAAATGGTAGTCAGAGCGCTCGGCCCGATCCATTCGGTCCGGCTTCAACAGATGGGCCTGGAAGTAGATTTTTTCGACCAGCCCGTGGCTATGCCGGTCAAACCTGGCGGCGATCCCGGCCAGAAAGAAGCACTTCTGGCCGAAATCGAAAACCCCTACGACTTCTAGCCGGGTTTGCACTTAGTGTTACTACCAGCTTAGTCCTGTTTATTTTTAGCTTCGTCATCGTCAAGGAGGAACCTTATTATGCCCGGCCTGGTACTGGATACACGCTCTATCGCCGCCACTATGCGCGATCAACTGAAATCGGAAGTAAAGCTTTTCAAGGAAGAGCATCGGCTTACTCCCACCCTGGTTATCGTTTGCGTAGGAGATGATAATTCCATTTACGACTACATTCGGGTCGTCACCCGGCAAGCCTACATGTGCGGCTTGCGGGCGATAGCTCACGTTTTGCCAACCGACATTTCCTTTGAGGAACTGACAGTTCACCTGCAAGAGCTAAACGCCAGCCCAACTGTGCAGGCGATCTCGCTTCAGACACCCTTGCCAGCTCATCTGAACCTTTTCCAGGTGGCCGCCCTCCTCGACCCGGATAAAGATGTCGAAGGCTTGCACCCGCGCAACGCCGGGCTAGCGCAGCTAGATGGCCCTTATTTGATCTCTCCACCCGCAGTGGGAGCCATGAAGCTACTTTCGCTTTACAGCATCAATCCCGCGGGACGCTATGCTGTAGTCATCGGGCGCAACGCCGTGATTGGTAAACCTCTGGCCGGGCTTCTGACCGAAGCAAACGCCACGGTGACGACTTGCCACAGTCAAACGCCTCATCTCGCCGCTTTCACCCGCATGGCCGACTTGCTGGTAGTGGCAACTCAAAACCCGGCCCTGATTACCGGCGAAATGATCAAGCCCGGTGCAGTCGTCCTTGATTTTGGAATCAACTACCACAAAGGCCCGCGCTCAACCACTCAGATCGTTGGTGACGTGGACTTTGAAAGCGTCCGCCAGGTCGCCGGAGCCATCACGCCAATGCCCGGCGGCACCGGCCCTATGACCGTAATCGCCCTGCTGCAAAATGTATTGAAAGCAGCCCAAACAGCCAAAACGCTAAAAGCTTAAAACCCAGGTTTATAAAAGGTTTTACCAGCCGATAGAGGTACTATCGGCCCGTGGGTCGGAGCCACCCATCAGTAGACCGTTGGCCTGATTAATCATGATGCCCTGGGCAAAACCCATCATAGAATTGAGATGTCCGGCCCCGCGTACCTGGTGGCCGAGCGCGGTCAGGGCTTGCAGCGTCGAAGCCGGGAAACCACTTTCGAGATGCACCACTTCGCCGCTCTCGCCGGGAACCTGGCCGTGTACCCAGCGCGGCGCGTCAATCGCGGCCTGGATGTTCAGGCCATGATTGATCAAATTGGTGTAAACCTGCTGGTGAAACTGGGGTTGTCCGTCGCCGCCCATCGTGCCGAAAACTATCGCGGGCCGGTCGTTTTGCATCGCCATCGAAGGAATCAAAGTGTGAAGAGGGCGTTTGCGCGGCGCAATCACATTAGCCTGGGCCGGGTCGAGCGAGAAATAGCAGCCCCGGTTGTGTAACTCTATCCCGTAGCCCGGCACTACCAGACCCGCCCCAATGCCCATGTAGTTGCTCTGGATCAACGACACCGCGTTGCCTTCCTCGTCGGCGGCACACAGGTAAATCGTATCACCCGACAGGCTACCCGGCGCGACGGTCGGCATCGCCCGGTCAGGCTCGATCAGCTTGCGACGTGCGTCCAGGTAGGCCGGGTCAAGCAGGCGCGAGGGAGCGATCTTCATGTGGTCAGCATCCGTCAGGTAGGCCGCACGGTCAGCGAAAGCCAGTTTCTTGGCCTCGATCAGGCGGTGCAAATTGGCCGGATTGAACAACTGACCTTCCAGATTGAGATCGAATGGCTCGACCAGGGCCAGCATTTGCAGGGCCGTCAGGCCGTGAGTGTTGGGCGGCAACTCGTAAATACGGTAGCCCCGGTAATCAATACTTAGCGGCTCAACCCAATCTCCCCGGTGTTCGGCCAGGTCTTCGGCGGTTAATAGACCGCCTAATTCCTCGGAAAACTTGACCAAAGCCTGCGCGATTTCCCCCTCATAAAAGACGTCTCGACCCTTTTCGGCAATCAACCGAAGCGAGCGGGCCAGGGCTGGCAGCTTTAAGAGGCTACCGGGCTGAGGAGCCTGGCCGTTCGGGGCGTAAACGTCCCGCCAGGACTGACCTACCCAGGATTGATCTAGCAGTCGCTCGATGGCGTTACTCAAGATATACCCGACCCCAAACCCTTCTTCGGCGTAGGCGATGGCCGGTTCGAGCGAGCGAGCCAGGCCCAACCGCCCGAACCGTTCCGCCGCCATCTGCCAGCCGTCCACCGTCCCCGGCACCGATACGGACAAAATGCCGCGTTGAGGCACGCTTTCGTGACCGTTAGCCCGGAACCATTCGGGCCGGGCCGCCTTTGGCGCCCGCCCGCTACCATTGAGGGCGTGCAAGCCGTCGCTTTTAGCGTCGTAGAGCAACATGAAAAGGTCGCCGCCAGTGCCGCACACAAACGGATAAACCACGTTCAGCACGGCATTGGCGGCAATAGCCGCGTCCACGGCATTGCCGCCCGCCCGTAAAATCTCGGTTCCGGCCTGCGCCGCCAGGTAATGCGGTGCGCTAACGAGTCCGTGTCGGGCCATTGTTACAGGCCGGGTTTGCTCAATCAATTTTCTATCCTTTCGTTTGGGGTAGGGCTGAATACGGCCTTTGCAGTTGTAGTATACATCGGCCCTGGCTTGCCCGTCTGTTTGTTACTTTAAGGCCGGTGTTTACGTATATGATAGCGTAAATATAACTTTCGCTCGAAGCCCGCTCTTTGTACCAACACCAGGGTTGCGAAAGTGGGGAATGGAACGGCCCCGCCGTCGCTTTGAGCCAGAGTAACTTTAAGCAAAATTCGGCTGTAAATAGGGTACACTTAGTACCGCTCGTCACTAGAAAGGTACGGTTTTGGAAATAGTTTTGAATTATGGTAAGTATTCAGACTGTCATTCTGAGCGTAGCGAAGAATCTTCTTGAAAAAGCAAAATTGTGAGCATTAAAGAAGATTCTTCGCTA
>JBBRBE010000048.1:0-36168 GCA_038206175.1 Chloroflexia bacterium | reverse complement strand
GCCAGTTGGGACAGCTAAACTAAACAATTTGATATACCCAAATCGCTATTAAATGATGGCTTATACTACATATTGTGGTATGCACTCGCTGCCTAACAATATGTAGTTTATCCTACAGGCCATTTTGTCTAAACGTCAATACTTTATACAATTATAATAATAGTAGGTGCTTTGATTAAACGAGGTGCTATCAGTTCTGGGTCTAGTGGTCCTGTTTTAGGTTCAAAGTTGATGTGTAACCCTTTAATTCTTGCTTCAAATAATGCGTCGTCGCTGCCTGGGTTTTGTTCGTAAAAATTGAGGGCAATTTGAATGATGAGAGGTGACTATTGAAGGAAGTGGGTTATAAGGTCGCCAAGCAGTTCGGCTATTTTTTCAGGAATAACTGTGCCAATGCCGTTATTTTCAAGCTGGCCGAGCTACGCGCTAACGTGGTGCTGGTCGTAGAACACGCCGTAGACCGGCACGCGAGCGGTTAAAGCGGAGTATTCCTCGATGCGAGTAGCCCAAAACGTGGCGGTAGCATCCAGCGGACATAGGATCAGGACGACTGCGATAGGGATTTCAGGAATGTAAAGCAGATGATGATTGGCGTGGAAAGGAACAAGGTTCAAATAGTCTCGTTCCTTAAACTCTAATTCCTGACGGCTTACAGCTTCACCAAGCTTGCGAGCTTCCTCGATGAGTTGAAGTTCCATTTGCTCCACGAGCGAAATTAACAACTGGCCCTGGTCAGTAGGCCCGTCGGGTTTAAGGTTGGTGGAATTAAATTCTTCAGGCAGAATAATTTCCCAATCCCACCGGCCCTCATAATCTTCTAGCTGGGGTTGCAAAGCCACTGAAGCTATTTCCAATTGGTAAAACATTTCCATCTCCATTCCTACCAATTTAAGTGCATTAGGAGAAGACGGCTGTTTAGCCAGACGGAGATCGTAACGAACGATTTGTCCTTCTTTAGCTGACAACCACTTTGCCCCGGCGTAGCCCAACCACCAGCATTTCTCGCTGGTTCGACCTCGTTCCGGCTGGTAGCGATATGACACCACCATTTTTACTTTCTCCAGCTGCGCTAGAAAGTTAACTGCCCGTTCGATCTCGCTGTATTTTCTGATTTGGCCGGTAGTAGCATATTTGTAGGCGTCTAAAAAGTTCAAAATATCTATATGCTCTTTCTTTAGTCCTTTCTCCATAAAATCGCGTTTGGCTCTAGCAGGACTGACTACATTGTTAGAACTTTCAGCCGATCTTTGCACCTCTTTTAGAGAGTGTTCTAGTTCGTCAAGATTTCTGGTTAGCCAAATTTGGGTTTCCCTCTTTAATTCGGTTTCGTTGTTTATTTGACCGGCTAACTGAGCCAATCGCTCTAAACGCCGCTTCAAACCGAAAAAATAACGCGATGGCGAAAATTGAGCAGCATTACCACTCGAAGTTACATCACTTTTAGACGACATACGGCACGTTCCCTTCTAGCACTAACACCTTGATGGTTGCGTCGGCCCCGACTAACCGAATTTCTTGCTCAATTCGATGACCGCGCCGACACGTATCCACCGCCCAGATAACTCGGCAACCTGTGCTGAGGCTGTTGGCGTGAAGACCAAACACCTTGCGTTTGAGCATCTTGTTGTAATACGCCCCGTCAATCTCAAGATCAAGACCATAGATGTAACTACCATCGGTACTTTAAATACGCAACCGGGCATCCGGTAGCTCTGGAAGAGCGGCAATCTCGGTTGGGGTAAATCTGCGGCCAAGTGCTTGTTCCTGGCTGGCTCGCTCGGCGAAAGCTTCGCTTCTGATCTCATGCTCGCTTTTCCAACTTAAAAGTTTCTCGCCACGATGAGCCAGGGTAAGTTCCAAAATAATACGAGCTTCGCCAGCGTCGAGGGCTTCCCGCATCTGGTTCGAGCGCGGTAGTCCGGCTTCCATATGGGCTTGTTCTGCCGGTGCGAAAAGCGTTAGGGCTTTGGGAGTGAGGGCGTAAACCTTTTCAGCCCTCTTCCGGCCGTTAGTATAAGTACATTCCAAATAACCTGTACTTACCAGTCGGGAAAGGCGGTTATGCGCCGTTTTCAAAGCGACGCTTTCAATTTGTGATTGCAACCAGAACAGAAAATGAAGCTGGTGAAAGCTGGCAGCGTGCATCTGTCCAACCCAGCGTAAGATGGCATAATCACGCGACGTTAAATTTACTCTGTTATTGCTTGTCTCACCTCTTTCAGCCTTAGTAAAGTCAGGTAAGTGAGTTGGTATTTGTCTGGTCGAGTTTGCCATAACAACGCGCCCTTTCTAGGAATAATTTTTCTTCACACTGGTGGGCCATGAAGCTATCGAGATCGAATTGCCTGATTGCTGGGCTGAATTGTCAGACGCTTCCCTTTTTAGCTGTTTTTCCATCGCGTTGAGGGTTTCGGCAGTTTTAGCAAGATCACTAACGGCCTGATTGACGGCTCTGGCGGCATACTCGTTAGCTTTGAGATCGGCTAAGCGGGCTTGTTGCTGAGCCTGTTCATAACGTTTATTCGCCGCGCTTAATCCTATTTTCAATTCTTCGAGCTTGCTATTTAATTTGATTTTGACATCTTCAACAACTTTAAGCTGTAAGTGTAGTTCAATAAGCTGACGTTGTTGTTGCTCGACCACTTGTTGGGATGCCCTCAGATCAATTTTTAGGCAAGTAATTTCTTGCTGCGCTTCAGTCTTTGCTTCTTGGGAAGCTACCAAATCTTTCTGTAAGATTTTTACTTTGCCTTGTGCTTTGGGCAACTCTACGATTAGAGCGTGAGAAGCTTCTTCTAAAAACTCGGCTGACCCAGCTTTCAAGTGAGTTTTAATTACGAAAAGCAGCACATTACCGAGTAAAAGCCCAGCGGCTACAAGAGGATAATCAATTTGAGGAAATAACCAGGCCGAAAACGCACCTATTCTGAAAAAAGCAGTCAAGCGCATTCCAAGATCAATAATACCGGCCAGGGTCAAGCCATAAAAAGCCGTAGTTAATACCGGAACCAATGTCTCGTCAAGCAGATTTTGTTCATAAAAAGCCTTACACTCACCGCTTGATTCATTTTCAGCTAATTCATCCTCAGCCATTTCATAATAGAGGGCTTGATGTTGTCATAGCTTAGTTGCTCTTTCCAATCTTGTTTTGATACTAATTCACCGGCTGAGCTGTAAATCTTAGTTTCCAGGCTGGCTGACCAAGAGATTGACCTAGAGTAAGCCGAATGATATTGAGGTCAACTTGCCCTAACTGCCGCAACTGCCATTCCCCCACCAGCCTCACAACCGGGCTTTGTTCGCCTGATGGCAATATTACTAGCCGTGAGCCTTCCAGTAATTGAAATTTGTCTGGAGTAAGTCGGGTGTTTAACTTCTCCAAAGTTTGTTGCCACAGTGCATCCGGGTTTATTTCTTCTTTGTTTTTATCTTTGTCTGTAGCCTTAGCATTCCTTTCAGGGATTAAACAAGCGGTTTCCTGGCTTTGACCGTCCTCACACGAGCAGGGCGACCCTGCATCTTCTAAACGTGCTATAGTTTTCGGGCTAGGGCCAGGTGAATAACCATGTCCTTTTTGACCAACAGTTTTTAGAAAGGCTGTACGCGTCGTTTTGCTACCAGAAAAGGCTTGAAAAGTATTTGAGGTTACTCGCCTGGAATAACTTCTAGGGGCTGAGCTAGATAGAGCCATTTCTAGCCGTTTGATGAGGACACCTAGCGGGCTGTAAAGGTCGCTTTGACCATTGTTCCACTCTGAAATCAGCCGTTCAACAATAGCCGAAGCCTCCCCAAAAGGTAGTTGTTGAGTGAGCCAACCCTCGGCTAGTTCCAGGGCTTTTGCGTGGTTTATACCTGGCCCCCTGTAACGAACCAGAGAACGATGCGCCTGACGTAAAAGCTGGTAGAGGGGCTGAGGCTGGGAAAGTAGTTCACCAGCTAAAGCTCCTTCATCATAAATAACCTTACCAAGTGAAATATGCTTTTCGCTGCAAACGACCCTGTGTGATAAAGTATCACCTTGCCGGTTATCCCCAGCCTTATCCTTACTAAACCATAAACTCCCATGCAGGCTTGAGTCAGGCTTAGAACTGGCTTGAGTCCCATCACTTCGTCCGCTCATGGTCTGCCTCAGGTTTGACTCGGCCTGTTTCAAGTCCGACTCTACTGAGGGCAAAAAAGGGTTAAAAGACTGTTCTAGCTGGACGAGGTTTAGCCGATCAGATAGCCAGTAAAACAGGCTACTCGCCTGGAAGCTATGCCGGTTAAAGTAACCAGTCGGCCCGCCTCCTAGCTCGGTGGGTAGCAATACAGCATCAAGTCGAAGTTGTTCCAGGTCAGCCTGGGTCGGCCAGATCAGGTTCTTCCGATCAAGATGGCGGTACTCGATAAGCCCAAGTTCTATCAGCAGTTCTATTGAGGATAGTTTTTCCTTTTCAGCGCGGCTGCCAGCCGACAAATGTACTCGTTCGGCCCGTATGCCCAGTTCACTTCGCATCCGGTCAACGCCAAAGGCTATCCACTGTCCGGCGCGACCACTCATACCGTTAAATAAGGGGAACTGACGCCACGCCAATAGGAATGATAGCACTCGTCGGGTATCGTAATACATCGGGAGTGGCACACCTTCTTTAATATTCGGCTGATTTAGAATTTTCCCGGCCTCTACCCAGCTAAAGCCCTGAGTGTAGTTGTAGCCAGTCGTTACAATTCGTCTGTTAGATTTGTTCATCAGAATCACAGTTCAAAGAAAGGCCGCTACACTTAGTAACGGCCCGTGTATTTCCATCCAATGCGTTAAATGCCACCTTTGTAGGGCAGCCCAAGTAAATAATTTTCGTCAATATCAAGTATGACCATTACCCGCCGCAAATAAACATTTTGCAAACTGTCGGGTAAACGACCATTGCAGTAAGCGTTAAGGCAGGAAAAGCTGATGCCAGCTTTTTGAGCCAACCACTTGCGGTTACGCGCCTGACCTTTTTCATCATGCATCTGGCGCAAGCGGCTATCAATGGGTGACAATCGCTTTTTCCTGTTAACATCACTTCCCTTCTCATCGGGAAATTTCAGTATCTTGGCAGGCATTTGGCATCCCTTCTAAACTGAGCCGACCTGTAATAAAACCTGCTCGATTATACAAAAGGGTGATTACAAACTTGTTACTTTTAGCTCAAGGGAGAACTTAGGGTATTTGAACTTGCATAAGCTTGTAATTTCGGTTAACCAAAAACAGAAGAGGATATTTGAGAGTTTATATTGTTTTTGGTTAACCAAAAAAGAGCACCATAAAACTAGCATTATGAACTATAAAGAAGTTTTGGTTAACCAAAACCTCTAAAAAACAATATGGATGGTAGGGCTGTAACAATTGTGTAAGGGGCATCTGATAGAATGAAGGTTTGGACTATGTTTGGTGTACCCAAAACTTTGCGGACCAGTTTGGGATTTATTCCTGAGTAAAGCTGTTATAATTCAGAGGGTAAACTGGCTAGTAACAGCAGTAAATACAGGCAAAATTGAGCAAATAAAATGAGTACGATAAACTTTAATGACTGGCTGGGCCAAGTTAAAGACTTTTCGCTGACCCAATTAATCCAGGCTCAGGAAACAATCCTTGCGGAAGTAAAATATAAAGCAACCACTCTGCAAACAGTTGGAAGTGGTAAAAGCAACGGGAACGCCAACACACAGGCTAATGCAATAGATGCAAGTGCTTCACTAACTATTGCCGGGCAGGTAGCTCGGTTGATTAGAGATGACCTTTCGCCAGAACTAGCGGGCGAAGTGATGGGACTTACAGGGTTGAACGACAAGGCGTTGTGGAAAGCAGCCCGTAGCCGAATTAGTGCTGCATCCCTAAAAGAACTAAATCGGTTCAACTATAAGCAGCAAAAATACGGGGCTGCCAGCCTCAATGAGTCAGAACAATTTAGCCAACAACAATTACTGGACGAACATGGGCGCTATCTTGTAATCAGAATTTACGCCGCTTTGGTACTTAAAGAACGCGGGTACGATCTTGCGAGCTTAGGCCCTCGACAATGAGCCGCTCCTACGTTTCAAAAGAACTTCGGCAAAAAGTGGCTCAGTAAGCCAATTTCCACTGCGGGTATTGTTTAACTGCCGAAAGTATTTTTGGTTGTGCGTAGTCTCTTTTGATGATTAGCTCTACAAAATTAGCCTCTAAACCGAGTATATTTTTAGAAGTGATTCCTAACTCAATAAAAACACCCTCACTTTCTAAAAGAGAGTGTGTAGAGTCGAGCTTAGCGAATATGCAGAAGTCTTAAATACTGCTTTCAGCCACAACCCGGAGGTCTACCTCGTTACCAGGGTCAGGGCAGGGTCAGAATTTCTGGTTTGCCATCGGTGACGACGGCAGTATGCTCAAAATGGGCCGATAGCTTGCCATCGGTAGTGATAAAAGTCCAGCCGTCCGCTTGGACTTTGACTTCGGCTTTGCCCAGATTTAACATCGGCTCGATTGCCAGGCACCTACCTTTGCGCAGTTGCACACCGCGCCCCGCCTGCCGGTTGTTGGGGACGTGGGGATCTTCGTGGTTTTTGCGTCCGATGCCATGCCCACTGTAGCCGATAACTACTGCCAGACCGTTTTTCTCGGCAATATGGTGGATAGCGGCGCTAATATCGTGGAGATGCTGACCGGGCCGCATCTGAGCGATGGCCAGCAAATTGGCCTGACGGGTTACGTAAAGCAGTTTTTGGGCCTGGGGCGAAACCTGACCTACCGCAAAACTCATCGCGGCATCGCCCACCCAACCGCGATAAGTAGCACCGATGTCCAGTTTTATAATATCGCCCTCTTTTAGCCGCCGTTCGCTGGGGATACCGTGTACCACTTCTTCATTAAAAGAAATGCAAATATAGCGCGGAAAACCGTATTGACCCTTAAAAGTCGGAATGCAATCGTGGGAGCGAATAAAATCCGCCGCCATCTCGTCTAATTCCAGGGCACTTCCCCCGTTTTTAGCTCTTTGCTCAGCTTTTCCAGCGTCAAACCTACAACACGCCCGGCCTGCCGCATCAGGGCCACCTCGCCTTTAGTTTTGCAGCTTATCATCTATCGTTTCCCTGCTTAAATATAATCATCACTACCTTTGCACTTTCTATTAGTGGCATAATGTTGAGTTTTAAGACTACAATATATGGTAGTGAAACTCCTCAAAACAGCTTTAGATGCCAAAAGTGCAAAGGTAGTGTAATCATCTACTCAACTAGCTAATTAGCTAATGTCAATTCTAATATAAACCATTTAAAGAAGTTTTCAAGTAGTCCTGGGTAGCTATTGACTTAGTTAAGTAGATGATAGTACTCTCGACCCAGAGGAGAAACAACGAGATGACTGTAGTAAACTTAATAGGCGACCCGGTGAGGCAACATGAGTGGAATATCCAGACTTTTGCCGACAAAACAGGGCTGGCCTATAACACCGCCTACGATTTGTAGACCGGCCGCGCCCGTCGTATTGGGCTGGAAGTGCTAGACAAAGTTTGCCGAGTTCTTAACCTTGAACCGGGGACCTGCTAAAAAGAATCGAAGATGCCGCGCCACCAGCCTCCGATGAGACGATACTGGCGAGGCATTAAAGTCGAACCCACCGGTTTAAACTCCGATTTGCTGCAAAGCCTGCATATAAAACTGCTTGATTTCTGGTGCAGGCCGCAAGCCCAGTTCTCTTTCCAGGGCCTGGGTGTATATTAGAAGTTAATTTGTACGTTTTACCGGCTTAAAGCCTCTTTTACTTTTTCGAGCTTCTCTGGACTTGTCATTTCGCCATAACGTAGAAGTACTCTCCGTACCACCGGCAGGTACTGCAACCGTACACTCCGACCTTCCACAAAACTAGCCTGCTGTAAATACTGGTAAATTTGCTGAGCAAGCTCGTCGTCCTCGGTTTTACGGTTAAGGGTAAGCAGCCGTTTTACCGTGTCCAGGGTAAAACCTTCTGGCACGGCCATTTCGATAAAGAAAGTTTGCCACTCCGGCTTTACCTCTTCTAACACCCGGTCTTTAAGCTGCCGGATGGCTTCTTCTTCACTGCCAGTACTTACCAGCAATTGCAGGAAAAGCGGTAGACCACCACTTAATTCCTGCCACTCAGCTATAGTCTGAGGGTCGGTAGTTCCCAGTTTTGCCAGGTAAGTTTGCGAAGTCTCGGCATCAAAAGGCTCCAATCGGATAACTTTAGTAGCTGACTGGTACGCGGACCAGCGCGTGCTAAGTTTAGCTAATTCCAACCTTCCGGCTACGATCACAAGTGGGTCTAGTGATTGAAAAATAGGGTTCTTGAGAAGAACCGTTCGCAGCCATGTGTCCGCAAGCGGCCCGACCAGTTCGTAAGTATCAAAGGCCAACATCGGTCGTCGCCACAGGTAATATTTCTTGCGCTCTTCCTCTACAAACTTTGCCAGGTCTTGCACCAGGGCGTTCGTTAATTCCACCAGAGCCCTATCACTCACTACGGCGTCATTTTTAAGCTGTTCTTCTTGGCTAATTCGGTCATAAACGTAAAAGCCCATCTCGGCTATAGTTCCACCAATATTTATTACGCCGGGCAGGTGCTTAAGAAAACTAAACCCTTTGGCATGCTTACTGATCTCTTTAGCAATGTTTTTGGCATCCGTGCCACCCAGTGCCTTAGTAAAGCTTTTGGTCGCGTTCACGGCACTGCTGTCCTCGGTTTTACTTGCGACTTTGCGGCTTTGCATAACCAGATAATCTTTGTGAGCATTTTCAAACCGCGAAAGGGACAGGCCATTACTTTTTAACTTATAAGCCAGGGTGCTGATAAGCTTTACCAGGCTCGCCTCTCCCTGAGCTTCTAACTCGATTTGAGACAAGCTCTCATGGTCTACCAACCCGCACAGGAGGCGCGGACCATATAGGCTCTCGATTTGCTGCAATAAGTAGCTCTTACCAACCCCCCCACTGCCGGTAACTGAGAAAATCCAGGCTGCTTCAGCACCGGGTTGTCCCGCCTTACCCGCCCCGGTTGCCAGAACTTTGCTTGCGATAGAGGTTAAAGCATCATGCCGTCCGCTAAAGAGTAAATCGGTTCGGCGGGTTTGCTGTTGCGCCAGTTCGCTTCCTTTGCTATCAATTAGTTCTCTTTTTTCAAACTTTGAAGTCTTGCTATACTCGGCCACCCAGTCCACCACATAGTCGGCAGCGGCACTATCCTTCCCCAGGCGCACCCGGTCCTGTTGGACTATGACACACAGCTCTTTTTCCAGTTCAAAGCGGTTGGGCGGCCACTGCCCTGCCAGAAGAGCAATCCCGCTATACTTAATGTTCTCCGAAGCGGTTTTAAGAAGGTACTCTGTCAAGGGTTTGGCGGCTTGCGGAGCAAAGCTAAACAAATAGTTCTGAGCCATAAAGCCGGTCTCTTTGAGCCGAACGAGGGTTAACGGTTGACCAGTTGGGTTTTTCTCGGCGCTAATGGTTTCAACCTCCACCGGACCTTTATCCTTCTGACGTAGCCAGCTTACAAAGGCTTGGACTTCCTCAGAAAGCTGGTTATTGCTAAGTTGGGTGATCTCATTCAGGTTATTGGCAATCTTCTGTAACTCGCCCAGCAGGCCGGGCATTTCTGACGTTTTGTTAAAGCTATTAAGCAGTTGCTCAGAGGTTTGTGCCACAGTAGAACTAACCTGATTAACCGTACTAAGCAAATTACCAAAGAAATTTTTGCCGTTAACGTTATTGTCGCCCATTGTTAGTTTTGCCTTTGTTGTAAATAATAAAGGTTGAATTGTAACTGTAATTTAAAAGCTCAAATTTTTAACCAATTAACTTGGTTCCTCGCCTTTACTCCATAAGTGTAATATGTAACTTGTTGATTGCATAACCAATTGCGAGTGGGTCTGTCCAAGGTGTTAACTGACCACAAACTCGAAACCCATCGTGCTATAGCTCACTGGATTTATGAGCAAGCCAAAGCAGGTCTGCCGCAAGAGTCAGTCCTTAACTTGATTGCGGCCTAAGTTTAGGAAAATTTTATGCAATTGTTAAGTTGTAGAGTTATTTGGGAGTATCCCAAATAACTTGTTCGGCTATTTTTCGGCGATGCTTTCTTGGTATATATGTACGGCTCATGACGCCTTTAGTAATGGCGAGATGTCATGGCCGCGCTCTTTCAATAGAAGCATAGCCTGGGAGCGCAACAAAATGTGCCGGTCATAATGGTAGCCCAGTTCTTCCAGCCTCTGCAATTCAACTTCGGCTAAACTCGTTGAACCATACTTTTGCTGTTTGTGGTTAAGCTGCCGTAGCTTCCGGGCGTCTTTGACACTCAAGTGGTTACGAGCTACTTTCCACAGAGCTTTATCGCTCATAGAATAGAGCGCGGCTACTTCTTGCTTTAGTTCCAGGGGTAGTTCATCTTCTGCATCTTCCATTTCCGGTTGTTCCTTGCTATTGCTATTTGCTCTCCGCTGATTTTGTCGGAAAAGATGGCATAGCGAGTGCCAGTTTTGCCTGTGACAGCGCACCGACCCAGCTTGAAATCCATATCGCACAGTCGGATCGAAAGAAGCTCGCCCCGTCGGATACCACTATCAATCAGGAGTGAGATTATTGCCAGGTTTCGCAGTCCAGGGTAGGAGTCGTGCGCGGCATACTGTGACAAAACCAGGAAAAGTTTTGCGAGGTCGTCTTCGGCCACCTTTTTGATGATCTTGTCGGTCTTCTTGGTCGAGAACTTTACCGAGCGGTTGAAGGGCGACTTGTCAATGTAGCCGTCCCGTTCTAGCCAGGCAAAGAAGATTTTGACCGTGCGGCCATAGGTAGCAATCGAGGCCGGGGAAAGTTGCTGCCGCTTGATTGGCACTTCCAGGCCCCAACGAAAGCCGAGCGGTTCGCGCAGATAAGAGGCGAAGGCTCTGGCATCTTTGGGCGTAACGTTTTCAGGATGGGCAGGCTGCTTGCTATACTCGATCCACCACCAGCGAAACTTGCCCAGCGTGTCGGCATAACCACCGATGGTTTTGGGCGAAAGGCCGTCAGCACGGCAGGCTTCGATCCACTCATCTACCAGTTCTCGGAAAGGGCAGGTTTCGGGTTCGAGTTGCGGCACAACCGAAAGCGATCGCCAGTTGGTAGTGGGGGCAGTCGTAATTGCTACAGGTTTGGCGACAGGCGTGGGCGTAGCTCCCGATTTAGGGCTAGAAGTAATCGAACGAGCAGCAACCCTGCTGTTAGTTTTGCCCAAATGCTTTGTGGTTGAGCCAGGAGAAATATTGGAAGATACAGGAGAAACCCTCAGTTTTGAAAAGTCAGTAGTCCTGACCTCTTTAGAGGGATTTATAGAATCAGTAGTTTTTCTTGCCATTTTTGGCACCCCTTTCGTGTGGGGCTGCCTGACATTTAGCGCATTGGGATGGGGAGAAGATGGATCGCCTCGGACTTGAACCGAGAACCCACTGATTAAGAGTCAGTTGCTCTGCCAATTGAGCTAGCGATCCGTGCTGCCACTTTCCAGCGTTAGCAGGTCGTATTATACCGCAAGGTTTTGGTAAAGTCAAACCTTTTTTGGCACACTCAGAGGTAAGCCGAGACTTTACCTTCGCCCGCGAGAACCGAAAAGGGTGTGGCAAGTATTTTTGCAATCTAGTTCAAGGCAAAAACTTCTCTGCTCAAAGCTCGCTTCACACCGCAAAAATGTCTGCCACACCCAACCGAAAATATCACGTTGACTTAGGCCGGGCTTTGAGTTATGATTAATCACAGATATGAGTTTGTGGGCTAAGAATTTTGTACAGGTGTGGCTGTAAACAGGGACTTACCAAGTTTGGATAGCCTGATGAGCAAAGTTTAGTAAATAGAACCTAGAAGCGGAGTTTTTCCCGCCTTGTCCTTCGACCAAAATACCACGCACACAAAAGTTTCCGCTTACAAAAAGCCCTACCCTTACCGGGTAATCTTCCTGGATGTTGGTTCCACCCTGGTAAAACTGAACCAGGGCTGGCAGGGAGTTTATCATCAGGTATTTCAAAAAGCCGGGTTCGACCTGCCGCTGGGCGAGGTCGAAAGTGCGGTAGCCCAAAGCTGGGCCGCCGCCGCCGCCCAGGATGCCTCCGCCCGGCGCGCCCCTAGCCTCGATGCCGACCGCGCCGCACAACGCGAGATCGAAGAAAGCGTGATGGAGCGGCTGAACATTCATCCCCAGGGGCGCGACGAGCTTTTCTGGGCTTTAATTTCAGCTTTTGAAGACCCGGCTACCTACACACTCTATCCCGATGTACTACCAACCCTGGAACGGCTCAAAACCGCCGGGGTGCGGCTCGGCATCATCAGTAATTGGAGCTGGCATCTACCCGAACTATGCGCCGCGTTGGGCCTTGCGCCCTACTTCCAGGCGATTGTAGCTTCGGCCCGTGTGGGAGCAGCTAAACCGCATCCGCATATCTTCCAGTACGCCCTGAGCCGCCTGGAAGCCAGACCGGAGGAATGTCTGCATATCGGAGACAGCCTCAGTGCCGATGTGGACGGAGCTAACGGAGTCGGGATGGAGGCGTTGTGGCTGGTGCGCCCGGAAGATAGGCCGCTTTATGACGAGCGAGAAACGGGGCTGACTACCCTCCAGACGGCTCCAACGATTGCCGGGCTGGACGAAATCTTGAACTATTTGAGTGTTAGTTCGTAAAGAAAAAGATTTCCCACTTAATTCAAACTTTTTACTAAAAATCCTAGAAGGACGCCACGAAATGGGAGTGGACAACCGGCCCGGCTCGACAGGGAGCAAGAGCAATCCGCCCCTGTCGGCCCGCTCCAAAGAACAGGTCACGGCCAACCGCGCCGGGCCAAAAGGAGCCAAAGACCGGGTTTATATTGCAATTGATACCGAAAGCACCGGCGTCGAAGCCGATATGGGCGAGATTATCGAAGTAGCCGTCCTACGCTTCCGGCTGGAAGCAGGCGGACAGGTGCATGTTCTGGACGAATGGCAGACTTTCGTGCGTCCTCAAAACCCGATCCCCTACAAGATCACCAACCTCACCGGCATTCGCCAGGCCGATGTCGAACAGGCCCCTTCCTTTAATCAGATACGCGACCGCTTGCAGGTTTTTCTGGGCGACTATCCCATTATCGGCCACTCGGTCGAAAGCGACATCGGGTTTTTGCGCCGCCACCAGTTTGAAGTCACTAACCCGGCCCTCGATACCTACGAACTGGCAACCCTGATATTGCCGCAGCAGGGCAACTACAGCCTCAAAGCCGTCGCGGAAGCTCTCGAAGTCGGCCAGAGCGGAGCGCACCGGGCGATGGCCGATGCCCGCATGACGATGGATGTGTTCGCCGGGCTAGTTGGGCGGGTCGAAGCCCTGCCGCCGGAGGTACTCAAAGAAGTAGACCGGGTGGCCCGCCAGCTTATGGGCGAGTGGTCGCTGCACCGACTCTTTTTGGATGCCATCCAGGTCCAGAAAGAGGAAGCCGAAACTGCCGGGGGTGGGGCTTTTAGCAACCTGGGCGATTTACTCAAGACCAAACTAGCCGCCCAGCAGGGCAGCCCGAAAGCTAAAGAGGACGACCTGGGCTTTTTGTTCCTGGCCGCCGAAGAAACCGCCCAACCGCTCGAACCACGCCCGCTCCGGCCTGAACACCTGGCAGCCCTGGAAAATCGGGTTTCCGGCCCGATCCGCCAGGCTTTTCTGGAAGATAAACACCTCCTGCTGGAAGCCCCTGGCGGAACCGGCAGCGAACATGAACGGGCAGTCGGGATGCTTTTTGCCGCCGTCGAGCAGTCCCGGCGCGAAGCTTTGCCCGTCATCCTGGCCGTCAACACCGACGCCCAGCGCGACCGCATGTTGAAAGAAGCGATCCCCCAACTCTTAGAACGTCTTGGCGGGCTTGAAGACCAGGGCAACCAGGGCCAGAACCGCAAACGGCGGGGGGCAACGGCAACGGCAACTGCGCCCTCTTTCAAAGTAGCCGTCGTCAAGCCGCAAACCAACTACCTGTGCCTGCGACGCTGGGAGTCCTTCCGCCAGATGAATTCGCTGACCGACGACGAACTAAAGCTGATCATTAAAGTGCTGGTCTGGTTGCCCGGCACGACCGAAGGTGACGGCAGCGAACTAAGAATTGCCAACGTCGAGCGGCTCTGGTCGCGGATCAATAGCCAGAAAGGGCTTTGCACGCCCGACCTGTGCGACCGCTCGGATCGTCCGCGCTGCTTCTTCTACCGGGCGCGGGCGCGGGCGCGTACCTCGCATGTCGTAATCGCCGACCAGAGCCTGGTGCTGTCCGATCTGGTGGGCCAGGCCGGAACCCTGCCCAGCACCAACTGGGTGATTATTGACGACGCGCATCACCTGGAAGACGAAGCCAGCAAACAGTTTGGCACCGTCGTTTCGCCCTACAGCCTGTTTAATTTTCTGGACTGGCTCAGCCGCCCCGTCACCTGGAAACCCGGCGCGGGCCAGGAGCGCAACGGCTTTTTGCACAGCCTGAGCCGTTACTACAAAAAAGACACTCCGCCCCAGGTGCAAACCGTCCTCGACCAGATTGCCGTCGAAGCCACCCGGCAGGTAGACGCCAGCCGCGATGCCGCCGGAACTTTCTTGCGCGAGCTAAGCGTGATTTTGTACCAGCAAAACCAGGAAAGCGGCCAGGCCGATGGCCGGGTGCGGCTCGACCAGAAATTCCGCCACGGGCCGGTCTGGGCCGAGTCGGTCGGCCTGTGGGAATCGTTTCACCGCGAATGGGAAGAACTGTACTACCGCCTGGCCGAACTGCGGGACGAAGCCGAGGCTGTGCGGGATCGGCTGGGCCGGGCGGCGGAGTTCGTCACCGACCTGAAGTTTTATGTCAACCAGTGCAACTACCTGCTTAACAAGCTAGGGGCCGCTTTCGAGACCGGCGAGGACGGCCAGATTTTCTGGATGGGCGCGACCCGTCTGCACGCCACCAGCAGCGCGGCCCAGGCGATAGCTCCCGAAAGCGAAGCGGCCCCGGTGCAAGAGCGGTCGGGGATCAATATCTACAATGCCCCGCTCGAAGTAGCTCCGATCCTGGAAGGACGGCTGTTCAACCGCAAGCATAGCGCGGCCCTCGTCAGCGCAACCCTGACCACCGAGAACGATTTCAGCTTTATCAAAGACCGGCTTGGCCTGGATGGTAGCCCACTGCTGGAAGTACGCCTGTCCGCCAACCGCGATTACGCTTCGACCCTGCTGTACCTGCCTAACGATATGCCGGAGCCAAACCAGGCCGGGTACCAGAAAAGCGTAGACCAGCATATTATGGAACTGGCCCGGCTAGGCGGCGGGCGAATGGTGGCGATCTTCTCGTCCAACAGTGCTTTGCGCCTGACCTACAAGGCTATTCAGCGTCCGCTCGAAGGCGCGAATATCCTCGTGCTAGGGCAGGGTCTGGACGGCACGCGCCGCAGCATGATGAACCGCTTCAAGAGTACCCCACGAGCGGTGCTGCTGACCACGCTGGCTTACTGGGAAACTACCGAAGTACCCGGTGCGGGCGCGGCGGCAGGGGAAGAAGAAGCCGAGGCGGGCCTGTATAACCTGTTGGTGGTAACAAAATTGCCTTTCGATCCACCTAGCGACCCGGTGTTTGCTGCCCGCGTCGAAAGCAAGCTGTTCGATAAACCTTTCGAGCAGTACAGCCTGCCTCGCACGATTTTACGCTTCCGCCAGACTTTCGAGCGAGTGCTGGCCGGACAACCCGAACGCGGAGCGGTGATAATGCTGGATAGCCGCCTTTTGACCAAAAGCTACGGCTCGCTCTTTCTCAATTCGCTGCCGCCCCTGACTACCCGGCGCGAGAGCATCGGCCAACTTGGGGCCAACGTCAAAGCCTGGCTGGAAACATAACCGGGCCGGGTTCTGGCGCGGAATTTTTACCGCGCGAAAATTCCCTTCTAAAATAAAAGAGGGTCGGGGCAAAGTTGCCCCGACCCTCTTTTACTTTAGCTTTTTTATTACCCGCAAGCTATTTCAAGTCCTGGAAGATTTGCTCTACCCGACAGGTGAAGCCCGGCAAGTTTGGGCTGGTCAAAGTGTCTTTCTCGTACAAGGTGTAGACTAAATCTAAAACTAGCGTCTGTGCATCCCGCCAGTAAACCTCAAGCTGGCGTTTAGGCCAGCTAACAATCCAGTATTCGTCTACGCCCCGGCGGGAATAAAGCTTGCGCTTAACCTCCCGGTCACGCTTCTCGTTGGTGCCTCCCGGCGAAAGGATTTCTACCACCAGTTCCGGCGCACTGTGAAGTTTACCATCGGCCTCTAAAGCGGTTGTAAAGCGGTCGTGGCTGATCCAGACTATATCCGGCGCGGCGTCGTCGTCCTCGGCAAAAATAAGGCCCGGTGCGGTGTTTACCAGCCCAGCCTTATTTTGCCTGCTCCAACTGTCCAGCAGCACGCCCAGCCTGAAACTTACGATCTGGTGGTTCCAGTGCGGTTGGGTAGATACGTATAAATCTCCGTCAATAATTTCGTAACGTTTACCGTCGTTTTGCGGGAAAGTTTCCAGGTCTTTGGAGGTGTAGCGCAAACTGTTCATGCTACGATACTTCTTTCTTCATTAAGGGCGCGGGGTGTTCTTCTCGGCCTCGCGTTTGGCAGACCAGGCCGCTTCCTCGTTCGGGTAGGTTTTGACCGATTGCGCGTTGATCCAGCCGCTACCGCCTTTAAGCTGATACCATCCGGCGGTACTTTTGCGCTGGAAGGCCAGCAGCGTGTACTGGTCGAGGATTTGCACCCGGCCTGCTCCGGCGCGGGGTTCTTCCAGTACCAGACCTTCCGGGACGTTTACCAGGGCGAATGTTTCGGCGACGGGAACGGCAGTAATAACCGGGGTCAGGTTGGGCGTGGCGCGGGCCGAGGTGCGGTTGGCCGCCGGGTTACTATCAACCGAGCGGTTTTGCGGCTTGATCACAATTAGCACAAAGAGCAAAACCAGACCGACTATAGCACAGACCACCAGATGCGGGACATAGTTGGGCCGGGCCGAGCCAGAATTACGCAGCCGGAAAGACGAGCGGCCAAAATTGGTAACATTCGTGTTGCGCGGCAGGCGCGGCGGCGGGCCGGGATTACGCAGGTAAAGCGGCGGTTCGGGCGCGGTAGGATAGGCGGTAGGGTAAGTGGGATAGGCGGCAGCTTCCGGCGGCGAGAACACCGGCACGTAGGGCTGAGCCGGGGAAATCGTGGGCAGGTGGGCCGGGTCTGTGGGCATAGTCAGGGCGTGGGGCGAGGGGGCGGCTTCTGCTTCTACTTCCAACGCCGGGGCCGGGGCTACCTCGTCTGCCTCGCCCTCGGCCAGGCTATCCGAATACGAATAATCTTCCAGGCGGGCCAGGGCCGTCTGAGGAAGGGATGCTTCCGGCTCTTCCTGGCTGGCCTTAACTTTTTTCCTGGGTTTAGAAGAGTATTTGTTGGAAAGCGTCACTGGTTCCCTTTCTGCTTATTGCAGGCTACTGACCGAAGGACTTACCGGCTTACAAAACTTACCTAGATTTTACTTAAACCTGGGCCGGATAGCAAGCGACCGGGCTAATTAGGCAGGGCGAAGGCAAAGTCGGGTTCTGGACTATCCTTGCACGTCCAGGCTGACCCGCTCACGCCCAATCTTGAAATGTCACGCCCTGCGGGTGTGAGCATAGCGAAGAATCTTCTTTAAATAGAGTAAATTCTTAACAATTGCATAAAATTACCACAAAGATGAAGACCGGACTTTTAGCAAGACCGCCCGGCCATAAATGAGCCGGGCGGTCTTGACCCGCGCCTTCTTCTCTTCCCCTCTACAAATTACTGGCCGGGCAGTCTGCCCTAACGTCCGGCCTTCCCTTCTACAAATTATCGGGCTGGTAGCTAATAAAGACCGCCCGCTCTTTCTCCTACAAATTTATGTGTGGCTGCTCGACCGCCCTGCCAGCAGGCTTATTCGGTCGGGGCGGCGGGTTGGCCCGGCACGGCACAGCGTTCGAGAGCATCGAGGATCGGCCCCAGGCGGGGAGTGCCTTTGAAGAAAAGTAACTGGTAGGGCGGCTCCTGGCCTTTCGAGAGAAAATTCTCGCGGCCACACCGGGTGCGTTCGCTGACCAGCACGATAATATCACTCCGCCCGGCCCGGTTCAACTTGGCAATCTTGCGCTCCAAATAGCCGCGCTCCCAGAAGCCTACCACTTCCAGCAAAGCCCGCCGCCCGTCGCTATGCTCGAACGCAAAATCCGGGATCATCACCGTATCGTAAACCGGCACAATCCGATCCTCGCGCTTAATTGACCAACCTTTGCGCTCGTCCGGCTTTTTGGGCGGTTTGCGCCTGCGTTTACGGGGCGGGGCGGGATTTTCTTCGGTGCGGGCGACTTCAGTTTCAACTTCAACCGGGGCGACCGGCTTACGGGTGGTCGTCTTGAAACGCTCCTCGAAAGCGGCTGCCAGGCTTGCTTCAAGCTGGCTATCGAACTCGCCGCTACCCTTGAAGTGAGTTCGCAGATGCGGTTGCGGCCCCAGGCGGTAGAGGGCGCGGGTCACTCGCGCCTTACCCTTGCTCTGGCCGCTACCCCCAGCCCAGACAAAGACCAGTTCGGCCTCAAGCTGCCATTCGGCCTCGCATAGCAGCAGCGCAGGCAAGAAGCGGGCAAACTGGATACCGTACCGCCGGTCGGAACGTGCCAGGAACGGCGACGACGCTCCTTCCAGCACAATCTCGTAACCGCCGATCTCGTTCTCGGCCAGAACCTGCCCTTCCTCTAATTTTGGCTTGCCAAAAGGAAGCGGCTTCAGGTCGTGCATCAGGCCGAAGAACTTTATATATTTGAAAAGGTCTTTGTACTTATCGCGCACCACGATTCGCAAGCGAGGAGCCAGGTACAACACTCCCCGCAACAGTTCGACGTTGTAGCGGTTGAGCAAATTCGCCGCATTCAAATCGGGGCTAAGCGCGACCAGGCGATGACGGCCTGGCAGGTCGCCAAACAACACGCTCCCGACCTCCGCCTGACCGGGCGCGGGCGTCCAGCCAACTCCGCACTCGTCCGCCGCCTGCCGCAAAATCGCGGCCCGCTTTGCCCAGGGCAAAAGGCGGCCCAGCAATTCCTCGTCGTGGGCCGCTGCCGCCCGGCGCAAGCTCTGCACCCCCGGCCTGAGCGCAACTGTCAACCCGGCGTTCTGAAAAGGGTAAAATTCGGACCGCGCCGCCACCCGCCAGGTCGCCAACCGAAAAGCCGACAGGCCCGCCGCCGGAGATGCCGCTTCGTCGCCATCCGAAGGCAACGGCAAAGGGTTGGCGAGAAGAGAGTCCAGGTCAGCTTCTTTATTAGCATTAGCGTCTTGCTGGCCTGGCGCGGCAGTGTCGGCAGATTCATGGGGGATATGTAATGGTATGTCCGGCTCGAAAGTAGCAAACGTATCGCAAATAACCTTTGCCAGCCCGTCAATCTCGCGGTAGTCCAGGCGCGTGCCGGTGTAATCGCTCAACCGGGCGTACAGGGCATCGCGGGTCGAGGCGGCAAGCCGGGCTTCGCCAAAAAGCGCGATTAATTCCTCGGCCCGGCGCAGGTCTTCCGGCTCGTCCAGGCTCATCTGCTTGACCGTGGCTTTCCCGGCCTGAACGCTCAACCGGGCCTGCACATGGGGAAGTTTTAACATAATTTTCTAGCCGATAAGCCTTTTTAGGGTTATATAATCTAAGCTCTAGCCTGACCCGGCTTCTGGTCTTTTTTGATCCGGCGGCGGCTCGATACGCCTTCTTCGAGCGAGCCACGCACGATAACTTCATACAAGAAAGCTCTCGCGCCGCCCTGCCGCCGCAGGATACGACCCAGGCGTTGCACATACTCGGTCGAAGAGCCGCCGCCACCCACCACGATTGCAACTTTAGCCGTCGGCAGGTCTACCCCTTCATTCAGCACGCGGGCCGTCACCACCGCCGGAAACTCACCCGCCCGGAACCCATCCAAAATTGCCTTGCGCTCGACCGCCCCGGTATGGTGCGTGATAGCCGGGAGCATGAAAAGCTCGGCCAGTTCGTAGACTGCCCGGTTAGTCTCGGTGAAAATCAAGGCACTCTGGCCCCGGTGCAAAGCCAGAATACGAGCCAGAGCCAGCCGTTTAGCCCGCGCCATCTCGATCAATTCTTCCATGCGGGCCTTGTATACCAGGGCTTGCCGGTATTCCGGCTCCTTGTTCTGCCCGCGCATCAGGGCGTTGTACCAGCCCATCCCGTAAGCCTTCCACATCTTCTGCACGAAAGGCGAGTAAAAATCCTTGAGCCGGGCATACTCGGTAGCCTCGGAGGGCGTAAATTCCACCCGCACGCGCACCGTCTCGTATTCGGCCAGGTACGTCCCAGCCAGGTCCGCCGGAGCTTTGTAATAGCAGGGCGGGCCGATCAGTTCTTGCAAAATCGCGTGGTCTTCCCAATCCGGCGGGTACGTGGCGGTCAGGGCCAGCCGTTTAGGAGCAATCGAGAGGCGGGCGGCGTGCTGCCAGGTCGCGGCGGTCAGGTGATGCACCTCGTCGCAGATCAACAAAAAGAAGCGGTTGCCCAACTCGTCCAGGTGCGACGACGCACTAACGTAAGTCGTAACCGTGATAGGCCGCAGGTCTTTTTTCTCGCCAAAATAAACCCCTACGTTGTCCTGCCCGTAGATGCGACTCAGGTTCTCGTACCACTGGTGCAGCAGGTCGAGTTGCGGCACGACGATCAGGGTCGAAGCACGCACCTCGTCAATCGCCAGGGTCGCCACGATACTTTTACCCGCGCCGGTCGGCAGCACAATCGTACCGCGCCCGCCCAGAGCTTTCCACGACTCGATGGCCTCCAACTGGTAGGGGCGCAAAGTTTGCACCGGCCTCGAAGCGGGAGCAGGGGCCGGGCCAACCTCGTAAGCCACCGGCGTTTCGGCCACCCGCCGCAAGGATTCGGCCTCCGGTGCGGGCGGTTCCGCCGCCACCAACCCGTCCTGCCGCTCGTAGCGAAACCCTTCGGCAGGAGCTAACCAGCGCGGGATGTTGTTGACGATGCTCTGCCCGAACTCCTGGCTTGCCAGCCATTCTTTAAGCTCGGCGTAGCGGTGGGCCGGGGCCACCCAGTGTCCGGCGTGCCACACAAAATAACCCGGCAGCCGTCTTTCGTCCGGCAAAACCGCCTTGAGAACCAGTGCACCATCGTCAAACACCAAACGCGGGTGCTCGTAACGCTCCGGGTCGAGCGTTAATTGCTCGGCCACATACGGAGCCTGATGTCCGGCCTCAAAAAGAGCGTCGTAGCTGGCTTCAAATGATGAGGTTGCGCTGGTTTTAGGTTTGCGGGCTGGCGTTCGCGGCAATTTGGTATTCCTCGCTCGGAATAATTAGAACAAACATACGGCTTTTGCCGCCCTATTTTACCACAAATAGTAGACTGCTATACAGCACCTCCCTGTGTGTAAGTATCCAGCGAACCCCTGCTCACTTACGACGCTTCCCCTCGCGCCTGTTGACAACGTTAGCCAGGGTTTCCCTCGTTTATTTTATCAATAGCCTTAATTATCATTTCTAAGTTCCTTAACCGAGGCATTATTCTTCAAAGTATTCTTAACGTCCCATGCTTCCGAACCTGGAGAGGTAGGAGTTTGGGCGATTTCCAATATTTGTTTTGCGTCAAGATGCTTGGACATTATTCTAATCTCCTGCTGTGACTAAGTTAACAATTGCATAAAATTTTACAAAGATGAAAACCTGATTGCCCATTCGACCGCCGGGTTTTTGCTTAATAAACTATCTCTGGCCGTGTGGATTAGCTGCTCAAGGAGCTTTCTATTGTTTGTGCATTATTTAGGCAATTCTTGAGTTACTAAAAAGTATCTTTGCCACGAGAAAGTTTACCATATACAATGATAAGGGTAGCGAAGGTGACAGAGCAGTACAGGAAGGGCAACATAAGTATGGCAGCCATGCGTAAAGCTGAGCTTGAAGCAGACCAGTTGTAGACGGCAAAGGAATTTGAGCAAATGCCGCAATTCGAGGGTGGCTGGGAGCTTGTGGACGGAAAGCTGGTAGAGAAAACGGTGCCAACAGGTAAACATTCTTTGATTGCACGCCGCCTTATACGAGCCCAAGACCGCTTCGACCCGGACGAGAAGCAGGGTTTTATGCTGCAAGAAACCAGCGTTAAACTTGGGCCGCATAACATCCCGCTACCTGACCTGTGTTTTTGGAAAGCCGAGCGCAGCCTCAAGCCGGACGACGGGGCGATGCCCCGGCCTGACCTGGCGGTGGAAGTTCACTCCCCTTCTGACCTCAAAGGTAACGCAGCCCTTACCAGAGCTATGCTCAAAGTTAAAAGGCTTTTGGAGGCAGGCGTACCGCTTGTCTGGGTCGTCTACCCCAACCGGCAAGTGGCCGAAGTGTATCAGAGCGCGGCGGGCTTCGAGGCCGGGCCGGTGCAAGTGGCGGGCATCGCCGACATTCTGGACGGGGCAGAGGTAATACCCGGCTTCAAAGTAGCCCTGCAAGACCTGTTCTCGTAAGAAATAACTTTCCTCGACGACCTGACGCTATTTATAGGCCCTCCTCCGGTTTTAACCCTTCCAACACTCAATAAAATTAGGCCCCCCTTCCGGCCAGTTTAGCTCCTTCCGGGCATATTCTATGCTCACGGCAATTTATCGGAGTAAAATAATTTCGAGGTTAGTAGAAACTTGAAATGAGCCAGTGGAACCGGGAAAGCAAGAAACGAGGAAAGGCTGTAAAAATCATGAAACGGTTTTTGCGCGAGAACGGGTTGAGTATTGCCCTCTTTACAATGTTTGCCTTTACGCTGATTGGAATGAGCCTGGCAGGTTGGAAAACCTACAACGGCGATCAAAAAGACCATCAACAGGCCGAGGTTAGTTACGTGAGCTATCTCACTACCGGGGCCTTTGTCGAGTCTGTCTTCGAGAACTGGGAAAGCGAATTTTTGCAGATGAGTACCTACGTCTTACTAACGGTTTTCCTGTTTCAAAAAGGGGCGCACGACTCGAAGAAACTCGACCAAAAAGAAGACGTGGACGAAGACCCGCGCCAGACGCCACCCGACCGCAAGGGCGTACCCTGGCCGGTACGCCGGGGCGGACTAATCTTGCTGCTGTACGAAAATTCGCTGGTACTGGCCTTATTCGGGCTGTTTGTGGCTTCCTTCTTTTTGCACGCCGCCGGAGGAGCGCGGGATTACTGTCAGAATCAGGCCCAACACGGTAGCAGCGAATGTCCGGGTACGCTAGGCTACATGGCGACGGCCCGCTTCTGGTTCGAGTCGTTTCAGAACTGGCAAAGCGAATTTTTATCTATTGGCGTTTTGCTGGTCTTTTCGATCTACCTGCGGCAGCGCGGGTCGCCCGAATCCAAGCCCGTCGCGGCTCCGCACTCGCAGACGGGCGAAGCCTAGCTTCACCCACATTCGGCCAACTGCGATTTTCTGGCCGCTTACCCTCGGTAAGCCCAGTCGCGTCCATTCGTGGGCGGTCATTCAGAGCGTAGCCAAGAATCTTCTTGACTAATTGAAGGATGGCATTATAGAGATGAGCTTTAAAGGTAGGTACAAGATGTAGCTTCGACGAAAATACGCTGGTAGTGACCGCCGACGGCGGGGAGAAACCTATAGGGGAACTCAAGGTTGGCGACGAAGTACTGGCCTACAACGAAGAGGACGGGACGACCGGCTCCTACCCTGTTATGGTTACTACGGAGAGTATAGTAGAAATAGCAACAGATATAGGACTTTGAAGGAATGATGCCACAGGAATTAGAGGCTGAATTAGATTTATGGAATCCTGATCATCAACAAAACATGATTATTAGGACTCCAGAGCAGTTGGAGAAAACACTCTACGCTATGAGACTTGAGAGCTGTGCTACTCTCGGTCTCCAACTTGGAGAACAACAACTTATAGTTAACGCTAACAACGATATATTTGTAGTTATGGCTATAATAGGCGAGGAAGATTTTTAGGACTTAGTTGGAACCCCTACCCGTAAAGGCGTTAATAACCTATTGGTAGGGGACCAAACAACTGATTGCCCTCAGAAATTAATGGTCAATTATGAGCAAACCTTAAGTGTTGCCCTGGCGTTTCAAAAAGAGGGTGAGATCGCTGTTAACAACAAGCAGTGGGAAAGACAAGACAAAGGAGATAGCTGGGTACAAGAGGGAATTGTATCTTAAAGCATCCAACTCTTTTGAGTATAGGAAAGACGTAAAAATGAGGATTATAAATAATATTATAAAAACCCTTTGGAATAACCAAACAAATTTTACGACTTCTGATACTATACTATACTATACTAGCAAAGGCACTAACTTGAGGTTTTCTATACAGCAAAAATCGCAGATTGTGAGCTTTGCTAGTGCAGATAAACTATTTGAGCAAATTGACCTTGAACAAGCAGATGAGCTTTTAAATTACTGCTTAAATAAATTAGAGCAAACAAAAGGCTAGGTAAATCTACTAAAGTGGAACAAGATGTTCTTGAGTTAGTGCTGACAATGTTGTTTGGTTATTTACCTAGCTCTCTGGACAAGTGGTACTCAGAACTTATAAGAAAAGACCTTTTTTTAAGAGTGCCATTTATATTCTATAATGTAAAATCAGAGATACGTGATGAGCTAATAGAATATTTACGTCTTATGACTAAATTTGAAACTAGAGAAGCGCAATGGAGGCGATTGCAATTATTAGAAGCACTATCTTGGATAGGCGACGATGTAGTGCAAGAGAAATTTCAGAAATGGAGTAATAAAACACCCAGGCAGCTACTAAATTTAGAAACTTCTCTTACGCATCTAGCTCGTAAAGCTGGTTGGGAACCGACTACAGAAGGTAAGCGTCGTGATTTAGTGTTATACAATAGTTACTCCCTATTATGGCGCAGTACACAAGAAAATCTTGTGCTTGAAAATTCTTGTGAGCGATGTGGACGCGAAATGGTAATTTTGTTTGATTTTGATCTTGCCAATCAAGATTTATCCTTTTAGCGGGTGATAATGATAGAGTACAAGTCATAATTTGTACTAATTGCAGTTACGGACGTATCTTTTATGCAAATATTGAGGCAGATGGTACTGCTAATTGGAGTAATTATAACGGTAAATTAGGTGTAGTTGAGCAGTATACAGATAATTTCAAGTGGCCTAAGAAAAAATTGGAAGTCAGCAATTCAATTTCTGTCCGCCCTGGGTGCTCATCAGCAGTAGCCAAAGTAGGTGGCTACCCTGAGTGGCTTCAACAATCAGAATATCCTACCTGTCCAAGCTGTGAACAAACAATGATCTTTATATTACAGCTAAAAGATGAACCTTTGCGTGAAGGTTATTTTTACTCTTATATTTGTACTGAATGTAAAATTACTGCGACAATTTATCAAACCTTCTAATGCTCCATTGTTCAATTTGCCAATTTAATCTACACAAGATAGTGTGGCTACCATACTTTTATTTCCTTGTAGAGTTTTTGGCTATGGGATATCCACGATTCCAGCTTGCCGTCTTCAAAAAGCTTCTTCGCTGCGCTCCTGATGACCGGGCGCAGGGCGTTAGCGGGCGGGCAGGGCAGGCTAAATCGAGGCGAGGTTCAAGCCGTAGCTATTTTGGAAGCCTTTCCATAAATCCACAGGCTCCTGGGTCGGGGAAATTAGGGGTCGGAAGTTGAAGCGGCGGCAAGCGGGCCTTGTAGGTGGCTTCGGCAGGTTCTAACCGGGCCGAATGAGGCGGTTATGGGCGCGAAAAGGCGTTATTATTCGTTTGAGAGTTAGCTAAGGAAAATTTAGGCCCAAATTTACACCGCAACCTATTTACAAATAGCCGGATGTATGATAATGTAAAAACATAATTTTGGAAGCCCTTCCAAAACCCTGAAATACAAAAGATGCAGCTTTCAACTTACTCTGTATTAGCATAAATACGCTTGAAATGTGCCTTAACAATTAGCTCGAAACGCACACCCGCCTGAAGGCATATTTTTGACCGATGATAATTTACAAGGAGGATCGATGAAGACTTCTTTCGGCGCAAGGTATAGTCGCCTTTGTCTGGGACTGGCCCTGCTGCTTTCGCTGGCCCTGGTTCTGGCTGCTTGCGGTGACAATACCAATACTGCCGGTACTGCCGCGACCACCGCAGCCACTTCCGCCACTACCAGTGCTGTTGCCGCGACGACCGCTGCTGTTGCGGCCACTACCAGTGCTGTTGCCGCGACGACCGCTGCACCCGCAACCACCGCTGCCCCTGCGACAACAAGCGTTGCTGCAACCACCGCTGCCCCTGCGACAACAAGCGTTGCCGCCACCACTAGCGTTGCCGCCACCACTAGCGTTGCCGCCACTACTGCCGCCGCCGGTACTCCGGCAGGCACAACTGCTGCCGCCGGGAAAACCGACTACAGCAAAGTTGGGCAGGAACTGGTAGACGCTTTTGCCGGTAAGTACAAAGGCACCAAAGTAACCATGTTTGGCCCCTTCGAGAGCGAGGACGCGACCAAATTCAACAACGCAATGAAGGATTTCAAGACCGCCACCGGCATTGACATCCAGTATCAAGGCTCGAAGGATTTCGAGACGACCATTAACGTGCGCGTAGAAGGCGGCAACCCGCCTGATATTGCCGACTTCCCCCAGCCCGGCTTGATGGCAAGTATTGCCAAGAGTGGCAAGGTTGTGGACGTTAGCAAGTATATCAAGGCTGACTGGCTCAAGCAGAACTTCAACCAGGGCTACCTCGATACCGCGACCGTAGATGGCCCCAGTGGTAAAATTCTGGGTGGTATCTTCCAGCGCGTGAACGCCAAAGGGCTGGTCTGGTATCCCAAGAAAGCCTTCGACGCTGCCGGATACAAAGTGCCGCAGACCTGGGCTGAGCAAACCGCTTTGATGGATCAAATCGTCAAGGACGGCGACGCGCCGTGGTGTATCGGCATCGAGAGCGGTGCGGCCACCGGTTGGCCCGCGACCGACTGGATGGAAAACATCATGCTTCGCACCACCTCGACCGATAACTACGACAAGTGGACGCGGGGCGAACTGCCCTTCACCGCCCCCGAAGTCAAGAACGCCGCCAAGTTGATGTCCGACATCTGGTTCAACGACAAGTACGTTTATGGCGGTCGCAAGCAGATCGTCAGCACCAACTTCGGTGATTCCCCGGCCCCCATGTTCCAGGCACAGCCCAAGTGCTGGCTGCATAACCAGGGTAACTTCATTACCAGCTTCTTCGAGAAGATCAAGCCGGGCGTGAAGGCGGGCGTAGATTACGACTTCTACTACCTGCCCCCGATTGACCCACAGTATGGCAAGCCGGTAGAGTTCGGTGGCGACTTGATGACGGCCTTCACCGACCGCCCGGAAGTCCGCGCTCTGATGGAGTATTTCACCACCTTCGATGGCGTCAAGGGTTGGGTCAGTGCCGGTGGTGCCCTTTCACCGCACAAAGACTCCCAGCTTTCGGCCTATCCGACCGACCTGGATCGCAAGGTCGCCCAGACCCTGCTTAATGCTTCGGTCGTGCGCTTCGACGGCTCCGACTTGATGCCGGGTGCAGTAGGCGCGGGTACCTTCTGGAAGGGTATGACCGACTATGTTAGTGGCGCATCTACGATTGATCAGGCTTTAGACACGGCTCAAAAGGGCTGGTCGAACGTCAAGAAGTAAGCAAACAGGGTAAGGCTGCTCGTTTGGGACGCCGCACCTGTGCCTCGCACACAGGCGCGGCGTCCACCATAATACGCAGTGAGGCACGCCCCCTACGCTTGGGTTATCTCCCAATCGGACGTAGCGGTGCGACCTCACTTTTTTATTAGAGTCTGGTGTGTTAGAATAAGATTACGAGACAGGCTGTTCGCCTTAATTTAACAAATCAAAGCTATCAACCCAACGCATTCCAACATTCCGTAGAGCTTTCACCAACTTTATTTGCCGTCTTTTGGAAACTGACCGCCGTGCGGTCTTATAATTAGGAGATGTGAGATGCAACAAACGACCGAAGTCGATCCTTTGCAAGCATCGTATAAATCGTCAGACGCCTGGGTGCCGGGTCAGTTTCTGGCTGCCCTCCTGGGCCTGGCTGCTACGCTGGGGGTACTGACGGCAGGCTTTCTCTTTCTCAGGGACAACACTGCTCCTCAGATTGTCAGCGGGGCAATTGCGATTGTATGGGGCGTGGGTGGCGTGGCAGCCCTGTTTTATGTAGCAAACGCGCTGGCCGAAAGCCTGCCACGGGTCTGGCGACGCCGAGTGCAACCGTATATTTTCGCTGGCCCGGCAGTCGCTTTTCTAGCCTGGCTTCTGGCCATTCCGGCCCTGCGCACCATTTTCCAGAGTTTCTTCAACTCCGACTCGTCTAAATTTGTGGGGCTGGACAACTATGCCGCCACCTTCACCGACCGCTCTATGCTAGAATCCTTTCGGAACAACCTGCTATGGCTTTTCCTGGGAACCAGCCTGTGCGTTGGCCTGGGACTGCTGGTGGCAGTGCTGGCTGACCGCAGCAAGTTCGAGACGGTTGCCAAAGCCCTGATTTTTATGCCGATGGCGATTTCGTTCGTCGGAGCAGGTGTAATCTGGCGGTTCGTCTATGCTTATGCCCCCCCCGACCAGCAACAGATCGGCGTGTTTAACGCCATTATCGTCGCCCTGGGCGGACAGCCGCAAGCCTGGATCGCTACCGAGCCGTGGAACACCTTCTTCTTGATTATCGTGCTGGTCTGGATGCAAACTGGCTTCGCAATGGTGCTTTTCTCGGCGGCCCTCAAAGGCGTTCCCGCCGACTTACTGGAAGCCGCCCGCATTGACGGCGCGAGTGAAGCGCAAACTTTCTTTAGCATCATCGTCCCCTATATCAAGGGTACAATCGTAACGGTGACGACTACGATTGCCATTTTTACCCTCAAAATTTTCGATGTGGTAATCGTGATGACCGGCGGACAGTATGGTACGGAAGTGGTGGCGACGCAGTTCTTCCGGCAATTCTTCAGCAATCGCAACTTTGGCTACGGCTCGGCTATCGCTATCGTGTTGTTTATTGCCGTCTTGCCTGTGATGATCTACAACTTGCGTCAGTTGGGTAAACAGGAGGGATTCTAATGGCCGTCACCCAGACAACAAGTGCTGCCGCTGCCCGGCAGCCAAAGGTCGCCAGCGTTCGGCGGCGCAGAATTACCGGGGCCATCATCGTGAACGGGCTGCTTTTGATCATCTGTATTTTGTGGACGATTCCAACGCTGGGTCTATTGATTTCGTCCTTCCGGCCCCGCGAAGATATTGCTACCACGGGCTGGTGGTCAGTCTTTCCGCACCAGGAATATAAAAGCGTCCGGCAGGTGCAGTTACAGGCCGGGGTCGCGCTCGATCAACCGGTACAAGTCGAAGGCACAACCCTGACCGACGATCAGTTGCGGGCCGGTTTCAAACTGCCGGATGGCAAACAGGTCAAATGGGCCAACCGCCGCGCTCGTCTGGTAGATATTCAGGAACAGCAGTGGAGTTCCAACGCGAACTTCAACCTGACCAACTACTCGAACGTGATCGTGGGGCAACAATTTAACTACACCACGCCGGATGGAGTGGTCAGGACGGAGCAGGGCGAAAACCTGGGCGGAGCCTTCATCAGCACGGTTATTGTGGCAATCCCGGCCACGGTCATCCCGATTCTGATTGCCGCTTTTGCCGCCTATGCTTTTGCCTGGCTGCGTTTCCCCGGTCGCGGGCTGATGTTTGCGATGGTCGTCGCGCTGCTGGTCGTGCCGCTCCAGGTGGCCCTGATCCCGGTCTTGCGCGATTTCACCGCCCTGGGCATCAACGGTACCTACCTGGCTTTGTGGCTGGCCCATACTGGTTTCGGTTTGCCCCTGGCGACTTACTTGCTCTACAACTACATCAGCCAGTTGCCTCGTGAAATTCTGGAATCGGCCTATATGGACGGCGCGACTCCTTTCACAACCTTTACCCGCCTGATTTTGCCGCTTTCGGTGCCTGCGCTGGCCTCCTTTGCGATCTTCCAGTTCCTGTGGGTTTGGAACGATTATCTGGTTGCCCTGATCTTCTTGGGTTCCACGCCGGGAAACCAGGTGCTAACCCAGCGTCTCGCCAGCATCGTCGGGTCACGCGGGCAGGACTGGCACTTGCTGACTGCCGGAGCCTTTGTTTCGATGCTGCTACCGCTTACGGTTTTCTTCGCCCTGCAACGCTTCTTCGTCCGTGGTCTGCTGGCAGGCTCGGTCAAGGGGTAAATCTCTACTTAAAAAGATCGAGGATCAAAAGGAAAGCTCGTTCCGCACTGGACGGAACGAGCTTTCCTTCTTTTTAACTTTTGAAGTCGGCTAGTTTTCGGGCGGCAAAGGCTGAACCTGCGGGCGGCTTTGTTCGAGGACGAGACGGGCCACTTCGAGGCGGGCCGCTTCGAGGCTTTGTTGGCGCATCAGGTAAGTCGCGGCGCGTTCTTGCTGGCGGTGGCGCAACAAATACGGCACATACAGGACGAGCAGCACCGAAACGGGCAGGTACAAGATGCTGGCTCCAGCCCAATCCGGCCCGCCGATGACTCCGACCAAAAAGGCCAGCAGAGCCAGGGCTGCCGCGCCGACTGCCGCCCACTTACCCCAGCGGTCCAGGCTGCGCCAGAAAAAACCGTCGGTCGGAACCGGCGTAGGCGGCGGCGGAGTTTCGACATCGCGGGCAGCCTGAGCCAGGCGGGAAACCTGCTCGTCGGTGATAGGGCCAGCCGAGGCCCGTGGCTCAGGGGCGTTCACGGTTGCTGCCTCCTCGACGCTTGACACCGGGTGGCAGGTTGCTATTGGCAGCAGCGCGGGCGCGGGCTTCCTGAACGGCGGCGGTATAACCATCTTTGCTTTGCTCGTCCGGCGGCAAGCGGCGGTCGCGCCTGGCTCCATCGAAAAGTTCGCGCAACTGGCTATCTCGTTCGGCGTCGAGCTGGGCTAAAATCTCGCCCCGGCGCGTCCGGTTGTACTGGTAGCGTTTGTAGGCCAGCACACACGACGCGATAAACAAAATCGCCACCGGGATCATTGTTAGCTGCGCCAGCAAGGGCTGCCGGGCAAACGCCAACCCAATCGCTACCGCCGAGAACACCCCAGTCGCAATATTCAACTGCCACTGTAGACGCAACCAGCGTCGCAGCTTCACGCTATCATCCATGAATACTCACCTTCAAGCTTAAGATTAAATTACACCTCGGCCCAAATGCCCTCGGCGTCGCCCTGCCCGGTCAGGCGGACGAGGCGGGCCGGGACGACCCGGTTCCGCAGGGGTTCCGCCGAGGAAGCGTAGACCCGAATGTAGTTGTCGGTCAGGCCGTTCCAGACGCGCTGGTCGGCCTGGTTGTCGTTGTTTTCCCATAGGACGGCCCGCTCCTGGCCCAGAAATCGGCTGCGCCAGGCCGCGCTAAGCCGCTCTGACAAGGCCCGCAACGCCTCGGCCCGTTCGCGTCGGGCATCGTCCGGCACTTGCTCCGGCATACTCGCGGCCAGCGTCCCGGCGCGGGGCGAGTAAGGAAAGACGTGTATTCGGGCAAAGCCCATCGCCTCAGCAAAAGCCCGCGTCTCGGCGGCTTCGGCCTCGGTTTCGCCCGGAAACCCGGCGATCAGGTCGGTGGTAATCGAAGCGTCGGGCAGTTCGCGGCGGATTTGCTCGACGATCCGGCGGTACTTTTCCAGGTTGTAGCCCCGGCGCATGCGGGCCAGGGTTGCATCGCAGCCAGCTTGCAGAGCCAGGTGGAAATGGCGGTTGAGGCGGCGGTCGCGCTGCCACAATTCCAGCAAGGTCGGATCGTAATCCTGCGGCTCTAGCGACGTAATCCGCAGGCGCGGCAACCCGGCAACCTCGCTCAGGATGGCCTCTAGCAAAGCTTTGAGCCGAACCGGGCGGTCTTCCGGCTCCTGGGCCGGGGCCGGAGCGCGGTACTTGCCCAGGTGAACCCCGGTCAAAAGCACTTCCTGGTAGCCTGCCGCGACTTTGCGCCGCACGCCCTCGACCACCTCGCTAATCCCGACCGAACGCGGCCCGCCCCTGGCCGTCGGCACGATACAAAAGGCGCACCCGGCGTTGCAACCGTCCTGAATTTTGAGCATTGCCCGCGTGCGATAGCCTTCTCTGCTGCGCCCGGCGACCTCAATTGGCCCGGCCAGGCCACCCGCAAACAGGAACGGCGAGGGCGTGGGCCGGAAGGGTAATTCGTAGCTCAACCGCTCGGCCACCAGGTCTACCAGTCGCTCTTCGTCCGCTTTGCGCACCACCAGATCAACTTCGGGCAGGGCTGCCACCGGGCCGGGACTGGTGTAAACGTAGCACCCGGTCGCCACGACCACCGCCTGAGGGTTGGCCCGCTTCGCCCGGCGCAACATCTGGCGCGATTTGCGGTCGGCCACGTGGGTGACGGTGCAGGTATTGACCACGAAAGCGTCCGGGCTGGCCGGGCCATCCGGTTCGACCAGCACGAACCCGGCCCGGCGGAAGTTATCGGCCAGGGCTTCCGTCTCGCTGATATTTACCTTGCAGCCCAGCGTCACAATCGCCACTCGCGGGCGGAGGTCGTCCGCCGCCGGAAGTTCGGTCGGCAGGGCCGCCGCCGTCGGCAGGGATGAAGTCGAGGCGGGGCTGACTTCACGGCTCAAAAGATTTATCGTGCGCGTACTCGTACTCAAGGCAGGTTCTTTCCAGGCGACCGGGCTTTTCTCCGCCGGCCTATTTCGCGCAAAGCAAAATCTAAGCTTTGCGCCCGGTTATATACAAGTGTATTATATTCCTCAACGCCAGGAAAATAAAGAAGCCCGCAAGGGCATGGAACCCCAGTTAGGCCGGACAAAGGTACTGGTTTGAAGCCGTTCTTCCGCCAGGCAATCAAAACATACCCGCTCGCCCGGTTATTCCTGGCCGGGTGGCGATTAAAGGACAAAAGGTAGAATTACAGTGGAAGATGATATTTTAAGCGATATTGTGGGTGAGCAGTTAATTGAAGTTGACTTCGTTTTGGATTACATCCAGCTAGGGTTTGACGGCCCTTATTTAACTATTTTTATGTTTCCTAGAGTCGAGATCGGCGAGGTTGTAATAAAACCGGGACAACCAGGCTACCGAGATGCTCTATGCAAACGTATTACTAAAATTGTCAAAGCTGCAACAGCCGTCGAGAACGAGAAAATTCAGATCGTTTTCGATGATGGTTCAAAATTTACTATCTCTTTATGCCCGGAAGATTACACAACAGTTGAAGCCGCCATTTTTAGGAATGGCCCGGAACGCTGGGAGGTATGGTAGTTATTGCCAACAGGCGATTGAATGATGCTAAGGCTTGTTAACACTCTTCAAAAATGTGTAATATCGAGCTAACTCCATAGAGTGGGTTCATCAGGATTGGGCTGGGGTTTGCCAAGTATATCTGGTAGCAATTCTAAACGTGATTTTAATAGGTCTTGTTGTAGATAAAAATCACTCAAAACTTTCTGGGCTACTTTGTGTAACGGAGCAATTTTTAACTTATCAGTAGCTTTTTGCAAGTGTGCTTCTATATATTCGGGAGTAAAGGTATTTTTCAAGAAAGAAATATTTTCTTCTCTCCACCCTTTGACTTGGACTAAGCCATCCGTCTGCCACAGGTCTGGCGGTCCTCCCCCGTGTTCAGGTGTCCAGGGGGTAAAAATAGGATTGTTGTTTTCCTCATACACGAAGCAAGAGATGTATTGAACGATTGCGACTGCCTGGCCCTGTGTTTCCAATTCCCACCATTCTTGCCATAGTTGGGATAGCCGAGGTAGGCTTATCGCAAACGAACTAATAGCGCGAAACCATTTATAGATGGCACTCTGGCCTGAAAAATGCAACAATTCTTCCTGGTCTATGCGATCCAGAATAGCATCCGACCAGAAGCTAACTACCGCCTCATATTCCGTCTTATCTAACACCTCTTCAAATACTGAACGGTCTTGCAAAGCAGTTGAGAAGTGTTCGATGAAAGCTCCATAGGGTGAGTCAAGGTGTGGCTCGAATAAATATTTATGCCAAATAGCAAAACAGGTAGGTATAAGGTATCGAAACAAATCGCTTTGGATCTCTTCATATCGAAAATCTAAAACGTAATCTACTAAGTCCCCTACATGAGGTTTTTTATCCTTTAATTGGAGTAATCTATATAGGTGGGCAGTATCGCGGTCATAAGCTTTCTGCCAAATTTTAGCCGGGACTTCTTGATTTTTAAGTGCAAGCTTAAGACTTGCAAGAGAGGCTCTCATAAAAATTGTCCTTGCATTTTTCTTAGGGACATTTCTTCTTAATCCAGTCTAAACAGGTAATCACTGCGTTATCGGTTTGTGTAGGTGATTATGTCGAGGGGGTGCGGGCCAGCACAAATTTTAGCTGCCCGCTCAGGACGGTCTCGCCGCGCTGGTTTAGCACTTGCAGGGCGGTGGTCGAAAGGGCCGTGGCGTCGTCGCGCTCTTGCAGGGCCACTAGCTCGATCTGGGCGTGGAGCGTATCGCCAATGACGGTGGGACGCCGGAAGCGCACGTCTTCCAGGCCGTAAAAAGCCACCACCGCGCCCGGTTCCAGACCCAGAAGGCCGATCATGTAAGAGAGTACCAGCATGCCGTGGGCGATGCGCTCTTGAAAGCGGGTGCTGCGGGCATATTCGGCGTCGGTATGCAGGGGGAAATGGTCGCCAGTCAGCCCGGCAAAGTTCACCAGGTCGGCTTCGGTGATAGTGCGGCCAAAAGTGGTCTGCCGGTCGCCAACTTTCAGGCGGTCGGCGTAAGTATAGAGGGTTTGCACAAGGTTCCTCCTCGGCAGGGGTCTAAATAGGCTGATCAAAGCAACTCGACCGCTCGGCTCCGCTACAAAATCTCGCTAGAATCAGGGCAAGGCAAGCTAGAAAATCTCAGTCAAAGGCATTTTGGGCTTGCGCGCCCGCCAGATAGTCGTGCTGGGAACCATCGAGACTTTGTACCAGGGCACATTCCGCCAGGTGCTTTCGCGCCAGCGTTCGCGCTGTGGTTCGAGTTCCAGCACATCCGTCACGATCAGCCTGGCCCGCCACAGGGCCGCGTGCCAGTCGCCAAAAGTATGATGAAACTGGACGTAGAGCGTGTGCGTACCGTCCGGCCAGGTACTTTCGGAAGTCATCGGGCTGCGGTCGAAGTAAGGCCGCACGACTTCAAGCTGATTATCGCCTTCGTCGGCCAGACAATCGAAGAAAGGACTGAGCCAGCTAAAAGCGAACAAACCGCCCGGCCTCAGCACCCGGCTAACTTCCTGGAAACAGCGTTCGATGTCCACAAAACCGACTGCCCCAAAATTACTAAAGACCGTATCGAAAAAGTCGTCCGGCCATTCGCCCAGTTCCTCGGCGTTGCCCTGGCGGAACTCGGCACTGCCGGGCGGCCCGATCTCGGCGGTAGCGGCAAATTCGCGGGCATACTCCACCTGCGCGTCCGAAATATCTTGCCCGAAGGCGGTCGCACCCTGGCGGGCCAGGCGTACCGTCCACTGTCCGCCGCCGCAGCCAAGTTCAAGCACGCGCTGTCCGAAAACCTCGCCCAGCACGCCTAACTCGCGTTCGCCCGGCACGCCAAAGACCGGCCCCCACAGGCCGTTGCCACCGATCAAATTATCGCGGTGGCGTTCCTGGTAGCGGGCGGTCTCGCGGTTCCAATCCTCGCGGTTCGAGGCTGCGTAATCCTGCGTCATTGGGATAAGTCTCCTAAAGTTGAGGCTTCCTGGCTCCTGCCACTAGCGGCAAGGCCAGAGCCAACCCCACCCGGTTCTTAATCATGCCCTTGCTGGCGGCGTAATTCCTCTAGCTGGCGTTTTAGCTCACTTACTTCTTGTTCCGCTTCCTGCCGAGCCTGGGCTTCTAGGGTAGCCAGCCTTTCCGCTTCCTGCCGAGCCTGGGTTTGCGCTGTAACCGCCCGTTCCGCTTCCTGGCGGGCCTGGGCTTCTAGGGTAGCCACACGTTCCGCTTCTTGCCGGGCCTGTATTTCCGCTGTAACCAACCGTTCGGCTTCCAACCGGGCCTGGGTTTCGAGGCTCGTTTGTCGTTCGGCTGCCTGTAGAGCCTGGGCGTCGGCTTGATCTTTGGTCAGCAGTAGTTGCTTGTTTCGGTCGTACAGCCGCAAGTATAAGCCGTCCGGCTTGAGCCAGGCTTCCAATACCTCGCTCCACAGCCAGC